>NZ_JBNNJJ010000003.1:0-333324 GCF_050269995.1 Hyphomonas sp. NPDC076881
AGAGGGGTTTTCACCGCGCCATTTCTGGATCAGCCAGGCTGGACGCAACTAGCTCCTCTCCCTCCGGGAGAGGAGGGGCCTTGAGGCCGCCCGGATCAGTACCCTGCCGCCACCTCCATCAGCTGTCCACGCAGGGCGCTCGGGGCGCCGGAGAGGTAGGTGTCCACCTCGTCATGTGTCTGGCGCCAGATGGGGACGGCGGCGGCGAGGAGTTTGCGGCCGGCGTCCGTGAGGATCAGGCGGCGGGAGCGTTTATCTTCCTTGTCCGGAACAATCTCGACATAGCCAAGCCGCTCCAGCGGCTTCAGATTAGCCGTCAGCGTGGTGCGGTCCATCGCCAGGAAGGCGGCGGTTTCGCCCAGGCGCGGCGGCTCTGGCCGGTTGAGCGACATCATCAGCGAATACTGCCCATGGCTGATGCCGAGCGGGGCGAAGGCGGCATCGAAGCGCCGCGCCAGCGTGCGCGCGGCCCGGTGCATGCCAAAGCAGAGGCAGCGATGGTAAACCTCAAGCGTGGTCTCGAAAGGCAGTGTCTGTTTCATGACAAAAGTAATATGTTGACATCAACGTATTTGTCAATGAGAAATGCTCATCAGCTTCCGGTGGACGGCCGGGAGGCAGACAGGCAGGCGCCTCGCGCCGCCAATGGGATGATGGAGGACAGGATGCGGGAAGTGACCGCCTATACATGGGTGCCGGATTTTGCACAGGGTTTCGTGAAGGATCTGCGCGTGCGCTGGGCGCTGGAAGAGGCTGGGCTGCCGTATACGGAGCGCCTGATCGACCATCAGCAGAAACTCATGCCGGACCATCTGGCGCGTCAGCCCTTTGCGCAGGTGCCGGTGTACCGGGACGCGGGCGTCGAGCTGTTTGAATCCGGCGCGATTGTGCTGCACATTGCCGAAGGATCGCCGGCCCTGATGCCGGAGGACAAGCCGGGGCAGGCGCGTGTGATGAGCTGGGCCTTTGCGGCGCTCAACTCCGTCGAGCCGTCCGTGGCGAATGTGATGGGCACGCGGCTGTTCCATGGTGAGGCGCCCTGGGCGGCAGGCTATCTGGAAAGCGCGCGGGCAATGATGGATGCGCGCCTGAAACGGCTTTCCCGCTGGCTGAAGGGGCGGAATTATCTGGAGGCGGAGCGTTTCACCGCCGCCGATCTTCTGATGGCCAGCGTGTTGCGCGAGATTGAACGCGATGGCGGATTTGAACGCTTCCCCGATCTGGCCGCCTATTGCGAGCGGTGCGTGTCGCGGCCTGCCTTCGCGCGGGCGCTGGAAGCCCAGCTCAAGGTTTTTACGGCGCATGAGCCTGCGCCAGTCTGAAGGAGGCATTCATGGCAGGTCTTGAAAAGAAGGTGCGGCCCTGTTTCTGGTTTCAGAAGGATGGGCTGAAGGCGGCGGAATTTTATGTGTCGCTGCTGCCTGACAGCCGGATTGACAGCGTGTTCGAGCATGGCAATGCGGCCGACCCGATGGTGGTGGAGTTCACCCTGGCGGGCGCGCCGATGATGATCCTGACGGGCGGGCCGATGTACAAGCTGACACCAGCCGCTTCCATCTCTGTGCTGACGAAAGATCAGGCAGAGACCGACCGGTTGTGGGCCGCCCTGCTGGAGGGCGGCGGGCAGGAGAGCATGTGCGGCTGGCTGGAGGACAAGTATGGCGTGGCCTGGCAGATCGTGCCGGAAATCCTGCCGAAACTGATCTGCGATGCCGACCGGGAAGCAGGCCAGCGCGCGCAGCAGGCAATGATGCAGATGCGCAAGATCGACATTGCCGGGATCAGGGCGGCGTTTGCCGGGGAAGGCGTGCAATGAGCGAGAACAAGGTAAAGGGCCCGGCGTCTTATTTTCCCTCGATCGAGAAGACGTATGGCAAGCCGGTCAGCCACTGGATGGGTATCATAGAGGACATGGCGGGCGCGAAACATATGGACATCGTGGCGGCCCTGAAAGCGGAACATGGCCTGGGGCATGGTCACGCCAACGCGCTGGTGGCCGCGCACAAGGCCGGAAACAAATAGCGTTATACGGATGAAAGAGGACTGCCATGACGGCGAGAAAACCTGTAGCCGAAATTGCCGCTGAGTTAGGCGTTGGCCTTGTAACCCCGCACCTTACCTGCGAGCGGGCGGGAGACGCGATCGAATTCTACAAGGCGGCCTTTGGCGCCGAGGAGATGATGCGGTTGCCGGGCCCGGATGGGCGCCTGCTGCATGCCGCGATCCGCCTGAATGGCAGCATGATCATGCTGAATGATCTTTATGCGGAAATGAATGGCCACTCGCCCAAGACGCTTGGCGGAACGCCGGTGACCATTCACTTGATGGTGGATGATGTGGACGCCCTGGCGGCCCGCGCCGTGAAGGCGGGCGCGAAGATCGTGATGCCGGTGGAAGACCAGTTCTGGGGAGACCGCTACGGCGTTCTGGAAGACCCGTTTGGCCATCACTGGTCGATTGCCACACCCATCTGGCCACCAAAATCGCCCGAGGAAATGCAAGCGGCCGCAAAGGCCGCGATGGACGGAATGCAATAAGGAGCAAGTGCAATGACTTATGTAAGCGGATTTCTGCTGGCGGCGCCGACGGCAAACAAGGAAGCTTATCGCAAGCAGGCCGAAGAGGCCTGGCCGATGTTCAAGGGCTATGGGGCCCTGAGCATGGTGGAAGGCTGGGGCGATGAAGTGCCCGATGGCAAGATCAATTCGATCAACTCTGCCGTGATGCGCAAGGAGGACGAGACGTCGCTCTTCTCCTGGGTCGTGTGGCCGGACAAGAAGACCAGCGACGAGGCCGAACGGCAGATGATGGCCGATATGGAAGGCAAGGAATTTCCCGAGATGCCGTTTGACGGCAAGCGGATGATCATTGGCGGGTTCCAGACGATCGTGGGCGACCCGACCGCGAAGACCGGCTATATCGATGGCACGGTGATGCCGGTGCAGGCGGGCAAGCGTGAAGCCTATACGGCGGCGTCCGAGAAGATGGCCGCTCTGTTCAAGGAGTATGGCGCGATTTCGGTGGTCGATGCCTGGGGCGACAACCTGCCGGAGGGCAAGGTGAACGACTTCCATATGGCCGTGCTGCGCAAGCCGGATGAAGCGGTCGTGTTTTCCTGGATCAACTGGAAGGACAAGGCCACGCGGGATGCGGCCTGGGAAAAGGTCATGGCCGATCCGCGAATGGAGGAATTTGGTCCGCACACGGCCGGCGTGGATATGAGCCGGATGATTTTTGGCAGCTTTGTGCCGCTGGTGGATGTCTGAGGAGGCAGGGCCACCTGGCCTGAAACCAAGCTCGGCTCTCTTGACTGGGGCGCTTTCAACGGCGCCCCTTTTTTTGAGGGAAGATCAGGCCAGCTTGCGATAAAGAAGTTCGGCGCGTTCCGAGCCATATTCCGGCACCAGCACGCCCAGCAGGCGCACGGCCTCGGCAGGCTGATGGTTGCGGGCGGTTTCGATCAGCTGCAGCACCTGCTTGCTGAAAAGCTCGTTGGGGGTGTCTTCATAGCAGACCTGCTGAACGCCGCTGATGGGCGTCGCCAGCAGGGCTTCATGCGGATAGGTCAACTCTTCGTGAAGTTTTTCGCCTTCGCGCAGGCCCATGGTTTCGATGGCGATGTCCACATAGGGCACCTTGCCCTTCAGGCGGATCATCGTTTCGGCCAGCTGGCGGATGGGGATGGGCGCGCCCATGTCGAGCACATAGAGGCCCGCTTCGCCGGCTTTCTCCTGCAGCGCGGCGGCCTGCAGCACGAGGGCAGAGGCCTCCTCGATGGTCATGAAGAACCGGGTTGCGTCGGGGTCGGTGATGGTGACCGGGCCGCCCTGCGCGATCTGGCGTTCGAACAGCGGCACAACCGATCCCGACGAGCCCAGCACATTGCCGAAGCGGACCATGGCGCCCGCCACGTTTGAATCGGCCAGGATGCGGCCGATGCACAGCTCGGCAAGGCGTTTGGTGGCGCCCATCACATTATCGGGGTCCACGGCCTTGTCGGTGGAGATGAAGACGAAGCGCTGGGCGCCGGCCGCAACGGCTGACTGGGCCGCGATGCGCGCGCCGGCCACATTGGTCAGGATCGCCTCGCAGGCATGGCGCTCCATCAGCGGGACATGTTTCAGCGCGGCCGCATGGATCACCGTGTCGGGCCGGGCCGTCATGAAGATATCGAGCATCCGGGCTTCGTCGCGGATGTCGCCGAGATGGCAGCTGATCTTCAATTGGGGCCAGGTGCGCTTCAGCTCCATTTCGATCTGGTAGAGATTGTATTCGGAGAAATCGATCACCGTCAGCTCGGCGGGCGCTTCGCGGGCCACCTGACGCACCAGTTCCGAACCGATGGAGCCGCCCCCGCCTGTCACCAGAACCCGGGCGCCTGTGAGGATCCCGCGCACGGGCTGCATATCGAGATGGCGTTCGGGCCGCGCGAGAAGGTCTGCCGGGCGCAGCGGTTCCAGCACCTGGGCGGCCGCGTCATGGCCGAGCGCCATGATCTCCGCGCCGTGGCGCGAGGTGACTTCCAGAACCTGCAGCATGACTTCCGGTGTCCGGGCCGTGCCGGTGAGCGCGACCCAGGGCGTTTCGCCATAGCGCAGCGCCATGATCTCGATGATGTCGTTGAGTTCCTTGAGGCTGCCAAGGATGGGCACGCCCCGCACCGCGCGCCCGGGCTCGTGCGCGTCCATCTCGACCAGGCCCAGCACGCGGACGGCCTGATCGGAATCGCGCCCTTCAAGGCGGCGCAGAACATCGATCCAGCTGTCCTGATTGCCCAGCAGCAGGATGGGTTGGCCATCCTTGGGCAATTGCTGGAAAATCTGCATCGGGCGCTGCGTCGAGCGCCAGCGGGCAACCATCCGCCCCCCGAAGAGGGCAACAGTCCAGAAGCCGATGCCGAGCAGCAGCGTGGGCACAGGCGATGTCAGCGCGCCGTTCAGGGTCACCATCACGGGCAGATAGAACAGAACGGTCAGGGCAATGATCTGCACCAGGCGCCAGGCATCGGGCGCGCCCATATGGCGCCACACCTGCCGGTGGATGCCGCCGAGCACAAGCGCGGTCGCCGCTGCGAGCATGAAGGCGAGCGTGCCGAGCAGCCAGCCCAGAAAATTGAACGGGGTGCTGCTTTCGTGACTGAGATGTGTATCCAGATGTGCCGCCGTCATGGCAACGCCCGCCATGGCGATGTCAAACGTGAGCGTCAAAGCCATGGCACGCCGAGCGGCGTCTCTGGGTGTCACGTCTGATACTCCCTCACACTCGCCCGTAAAAAACGAACCACCCGAGTTGTGCCACCTTGGGGCTGAAAATGCAAAGCTTCAAACCGGGGATCAATTGTCAATTCTTTCGGACGGAAATAGAGCATTTCCATGGCAGAGTTGAGGCCGAAGCTGCCATTGCCGTGCATCCTGTAGTCGTAGCAGGCGATCTGGCGGAAGTGGGGATGGTGGGCCCGGCAGGACTTGAACCTGCGACCAAACCGTTATGAGCGGTCCGCTCTAACCAACTGAGCTACAGGCCCCACCGGGAAGTCGTTTAAGGGCCGCAGGCTTGCCACGCAACGGCCTTCTTCGGCAGAGAAGACAGACAGACCCAAATCTCGGGCAAATGAGGTCACTCACCATGAAACATGCAACTTTGTCTGCCATCGCGCTGGCTTTCGCCCTGGCGCCTGCTGCCTGCGCGCAGGGCGCCGCCGCCTACACAGCACCTGCCGGGAGCACGCAGATGGGTCACCCCAACTCTATCCAGCCTGAAACCACCCTTCAAATTTCCGCCGAAGCCCGTGTCGACCGGGCGCCGGATATTGCCTTCATCACGGCGGGCGTCACCGAGGAACGCGCCACAGCGAAAGAGGCCATGACCGCGCAGTCTGCTGCGATGAACGGCGTGTTCGAGGCCCTGCGGGCCGCCGGCATTGCCGACCGCGACATGCAGACGTCCGGCCTCAGCCTTCAGCCGCGTTATGATTATGTCGAGACTGCCGGGCGCGACGGCGTGAAGCGCGGGGTTCAGAAGCTCGCCGGCTATGTTGCCTCCAATCAGGTGACGGTGCGCGTGCGGGATCTGGCCCGCCTGGGTGATACGCTCGATGGGCTGGTCTCGGCGGGCGGCAACACGCTTTCGGGCGTCAGCTTTGCCATCGATGACGACAAGGAAGTGCGCAATGAGGCGCGCACCAAGGCGATGAAGGATGCGATTGCCAAGGCTGAGCTTTATGCTTCCGCCGCTGGCCTGCGCGTCGCCCGCATTGTCACCATCAGCGAAGGCTATGAATACAGCCCGCAGCCGATGCCGCAGATGGCCCGCATGGCGATGGCTGACGGCATGATGGAATCAACCCCGGTTGCCGGCGGCGAAGTCGGCGTGACGGCGAATGTCAGCGTGCTGTTCGAACTGACGAAGTAAAGCGGATGCGGGCAGGCGTCCTGACGTCGTCAGGCGCCTGTCTCGCCTCAGACATAGCCCTCAGCGAGCAGGTCTTTCATGTCGATCAGGCCGAGCGGCTTGCCCGCCTCGTCGACCACGAAGGCGTTGGAGATGCGGTTTTCGCTGAAGCTCTTGATCACCGTCATCATCCGCGCGGCGGGATCGATGGTGCGCGGGCGGGGCGTCATCACCTCCAGCGCGCCGGCCTCGGTCCGGCCCGCCAGCATGGCGCGGCGCAGGTCGCCATCGGTGACCATGCCGACCAGCCGGCCATTTCCGTCGACAACGCCGACACAGCCCTTGCGCCCTTCGGACACGGCAATCACCAGCTGCGGAAAGCTGGCATCGCTGCCGGTCAGCGGCAGCGGGCCGGTCTGGCCGTTTACATAATCACCGGCCGTCTGAAGCGTGCGGCCGAGCTTGCCGCCGGGATGGCGGGAGCCGAAATCTTCCCGCGAGAAGCCGCGCCGCGCCATCAGCACGATGGTCAGCGCGTCGCCCAGCGCCAGCGCCATCGTGGTCGAAGACGTCGGGGCGAGGCCGTTCGGGCAGGCTTCGGGCACGGTGGGCATTTCCAGCAGCACATCGGCATAGCGGCCAAGGGTCGATTCGCGGGCCCGCGTCATGCCGATGAGGGGGATGGCGTTGCCCTTGCAGTAGCGCAGCAGATCGATCAGCTCGCGGCTTTCCCCGGAATAGGAAATGGCGATCACCACCGAGCCCGGCACGATCATGCCGAGATCGCCATGGCTGGCTTCGGTCGGATGCAGGAAGAAAGAGGGCGTGCCGGTGGAGGCGAGGCTGGCGGCGATCTTCTGGCCGATATGGCCGGACTTGCCGACGCCCGCGACGATCACATGCCGGTCGGTGGCGAGGATGGCGTTGACCGCCTGCTCCATCGACGGGCCGATGGCCTGTTCCAGCTTTTCGAGTGCCTCCCGCTCCGTGCGGATGACATTCCGGGCGAGATCGAGATCGGATTGTGTGGTCAAGGCAGGGCAACTCCGCACACCAGGCTGGTCAGCGGCCTTGTCCTAGAAATAGACCCTGGCTTCAAGCCCCGCAGGCCAGCGCCCCGAAGGGCGCGGCCATGATCAGCGGCGCAGCTGGCGGCGGGTATAGTCCGATACCGACTTCCCGGCAGCGGCCTTGGCGGCCTGGCGGGCTTCATATTCCGACACCGAAATACCATCGAAGGTGAGGGCCGGCAGGATCTGCGGGGCGCTGGCGGGCGTGCTCGCAGGTGCCTGCGTCTGGGCATAGCTTGTGACTGACAGCGTGTTGGGCACGTCATAGTCCGGCGTATCGGTGATCTGCGCGGTTACTTCGGTGGCCGGAGAGGCCTGCTCGCTGACATCGCCTTCGCCCACTTCCACCTCGGCTTCGCGAAGCATGGAGACGGGCTGTTTGCCATTGTTTTCGGCGAGGATGGCGCTGAGCGGGCGGCCGTTCAGCATCGGCTCGGCCGCAGCGTTGGGGTTTAGCGGCGTGGAGAGCGACGCGAAGGAGACGAGCCGCGCGTTCGGGTCGATCACTTCGGGTGTCTGGCCGATCGAGACGAAGGCCGATTCGACAAGCTCGGTGACATGCGCATCGCGCGACTTTGCCGAAGCGCCGCCCAGCATGATGGCGATGATGCGGCGCCCGTCCCGTTCGGCCGAGGTCATCAGGTTGAACCCTGAAGCGCGGGTGTAGCCGGTCTTGATCCCATCCACCCCTTCAACGGGGCCGATCAGATTGTTGTGGCTCTTATAGGTCATCCCGCCCCAGCTGAAGCGCTGGGTCTGGAAGTAATGGTAATAGTCGCCGTGATTATCCAGCAGCGCGTCTGCCAGGATCGCCAGATCCCGCGCGGTGGTCAGCTGCGCCGTGTTGGGCAGGCCGGACGCATTGCGGAAGGTGGTGTTGGCCAGGCCAAGTTCGCTGGCTTTGTCCGTCATCTGATTGGCGAACTTGCGCTCGGACCCGCCGAGATATTCGGCAACGACAACGGCCACATCATTGGCGGATTTGGTGACGAGGGCGTAGATCGCATCCTCGACGGAAATGGTGTCGCCTGCTTTCAGGCGCAGGTTCGACGGCGGCTGCGCAGCGGCGTTGCGCGAGACCGTCATCTTGTCCTTGAGGCTGACGTCGCCGGCATCGATGGCGTCGAACAGCAGATAGAGTGTCATCACCTTGGTGAGAGAAGCGGGGTAGCGCGGATCGTCCTGGTTGCGTGCGTGCAGCACTTCCCCGGTATCTGCATCAACGACGATCGCGGCGTATTTCTCAGCATGCGCGGCCGGCGCCATGACGGCGGCGGTAATGGTTACTGAGGCGGCGATGGCGGACCCGCGAAACGCACGGGACCAGACTTCTGCTGCCATAGGCGGCACCCTCCAGAACTAAACACGCCCCCCGGACCATCCAGGACCACCCTAGATTCCGCCAATTCTATTGACCACTGCTTAACGCAGGATGAGCGGCTCAATGTTTTGTAATTTCCACCGGCGATGCAAATCCCATGCAAAATGATTAATGTTGCGGCGCACAAAATTTATTGCAGCCGCGAAGGGGGTGTGCTATATAAAGCACAGTCCACGCCCCCGTAGATCAAAGGATGTCCCCATGGCCAAGACGACCACATCTGCCTCCCGCGCAAAGGCTGAAGCCCGTCCGACCGAAGCTGCCACCAAGAATATCGAAGCCGGTATGGACACGATGGCTGGCTTTGCCTCCAAGTTTTCCGAGTTCACCGAAGATGGCGTCAAGGCGCTGAAAGACAGCGCCGCCGTTTCGACCGAGACGATGCGCGAAATCGGCAGCCGCAACATGAACTTCATGACCCAGGCCATGGAACAGGGCGTCGAGCTGACCCAGGCGCTGGCCTCGGCCCGCGACCCGCGCGAACTGTTCGAAATCCAGTCTGGCTACGCCAAGTCGATGTTCTCTGCCTACACCGCAGAAGTCACCGCGCAGGCCGAGCTCTGCATGGGCGCCTGGCGCGAAGCGGCCAAGCCGTTCATGAGCCGTCTGGCGAAATAAGACCCCGATCCGTTTTCCGGCTCCGGCGTGTTTCCTCCCAACGCCCGGCAGTAGAGTGGAAGCGTAGATTAGAAAGGCCGGGCCGTTTGGTCCGGCCTTTGGTCTTTTGTGCTATGGTTTGCCCCCGGCCAGAACCGATCTATGGTCGGCAGGAATCTGCGTCTGGGGGAAGCCGCGATGATACAGGACCGTCAGGGAAACAGTCTGCCGGGCGCAAGCCCGAAGGCAGCCGAACTGTTTGATCTTTCCTGCCGCCGCTTTGCGCGGTTCCGGGGTGATCCGGTGGCGCCGCTGGATGATGCGATTGCCGATTCGCCCGAGTTCGGCATGGCGAAGATCGCCAAGGCCTGGATCTATGTGATGTCGACCGAGCCGGGCGCGACCGCCGGGGCACGGCGCATCCTGCGGGATATCGAGAAGGAGCACCCCGCCCCCAGCGAGCGCGAGGTGGCCCATATCGAGGCGCTGCAGGCAGCCACGGCGGGCAACTGGACCGTGGCGGGGCGCGCGCTGGACATGTGGTCGGCCTTCCATCCGCGCGATTACCTTGCCCTGCTGGCGGGACACCAAATCGACTTCCTCACGGCGAACGCCCGCAATCTGCGCGACCGGATCGCCCGCGCGCTGCCCGCCTGGGAGAAGGTGCCTGAGCGGTCATTCCTGCTGGGCATGCTGGCCTTCGGCCTTGAGGAGGCGGGCGATTATCCCCGCGCCGAAGCGGCCGGGCGCGAAGCGCTGGAGAAGGAGGCCGATGATGCCTGGGCCCATCATGCCGTCGCGCATGTGATGGAAATGCAGGGCCGGGCCGAGGAGGGGCGCGACTTCATCCGCCGGCGCCGGGCACACTGGGCCCAGCCCGACAGTTTCCTGAAAATCCACAATTGGTGGCATCTGGCGCTCTGCCATCTGGAACTGGGCGAGTTCGAAAGCGCGCTGCAGCTTTATGATGACGAGATCCGCGCCGGGGAAAGCACCATCGCGATGAACCTGGCGGACGCAGCGGCGCTGCTCTGGCGGCTGCAGGTGATCGGCGTGGATGTGGGCGAGCGCTGGGACGAGCTGGCCGAGGCCTGGACCCAGCATGCCGATGGCCGCTGCTATCCCTTCAACGACATGCACGCCGCCATGGCCTTCATCGGCGCGGGCCGCCGCAATGATGCGCTCGACCTGCTGGTCGCCGCCGAGGGCGCAGAGCCTGGGGAAATGCGCGGCTGGATGGCCCAGACCGGCCGGCCTGTGATCGAGGGACTCGTCGCCTTCGACCGGGGACACTATATGGAGGCCGCCGAGCTGCTTTTCCCGGCGCGCCAGATCTACGGCACCTTCGGGGGCAGCCATGCCCAGCGCGATGTTATCGACTGGACGCTTACGGAAGCTGCCATCCGTGGCAAAATCCATGGGCTAGCCGACTCACTGATTGCCGAGCGCCTGTCTCTCAGGCCCGGCAGCCGCATCAACAGGGCTTTCCAGGCCCGCTCGAAAAAGGAACATTGAAGACGCCCGCCCGCCATCCAGTCCTGCTGCCGCCTGACACCGGGGCTCCCCTGGGGGGCTGCCATGAAAGCGTGCAGAGCTGGATTTAGACGGTAAATGCATCTTCAATCTCTCACAGGAACGTATATCTTGATCAGCATGAGCAGCGATTTCGACCCGGTCCGGATGAATGGATCATCGAACTCCGGCAGCCCAGGGGGCAGCCAGCCGGGGGACGGGGATGGCACAGGCTTTGACCTGGCCACTGAAACGCGGATCAAGACCAAGAAGCCGTCGCTCTACCGGGTACTTCTGCTGAATGATGATTACACGCCGATGGAATTCGTCGTGTTCATCCTCGAGCGGTTCTTTAACCGCTCCCGCGAACAGGCGACCCGGATCATGCTTCACGTCCACCAGAAGGGTGTGGGGCTGTGCGGGGTCTATACATATGAGGTTGCCGAGACGAAGGTAGCTCAGGTGCTTGATCTTGCACGCCGCCATGAACATCCTCTCCAGTGCGTCATGGAGAAAGAAGACTAAGCCACTATATACAAACAACAGGCCACGTTCACACATACCCCCGGAAGGCTTCATCCCTTGCCACGTCTCTCCCCCTCTCTCGAAACGGCCCTCGAAAAGGCCCTCACGCTCGCGTCCGAACGCGATCATGAGTATGCCACGCTCGAGCATCTCCTTCTGGCGCTCACAGATGATGAGCACGCCCGCGAAGTCATGGGGGCCTGCAAGGTAGATATAGAGGCCCTGCGCGGAGACCTGACCCGCTATATCGACGAGGAGCTGTCGAGCCTCATCGTCGATGACAGCGAAGGCCGGGTACAGCCGACCGCCGCGTTCCAGCGCGTCGTGCAGCGCGCCATCCTGCATGTCGAAAGTTCCGGCCGGGAAGAAGTGACGGGCGCCAACGTCCTCGTCTCGATCTTCTCCGAGCGCGAAAGCCATGCCGCCTACTTCCTGCAGGAGCAGGACATGACGCGGTATGATGCCGTCAATTTCATCTCCCACGGCGTCGCCAAGCAGCCGGGCATGTCGCGCCCGTCTACCCCGCGCGGCGCAGAAGCCTCAGAGGAAGAACCGGTGAAGCAGGGCCACGAGGCACTCGACACCTATTGCGTGAACCTCAACGCCAAGGCGCGGGCCGGCAAGATCGACCCGCTGATCGGCCGCGATATGGAGGTCAACCGCTGCATTGAGGTGCTCTGCCGCCGCAACAAGAACAACCCGATCCTCGTCGGCGACCCTGGCGTCGGCAAGACGGCGATTGCCGAAGGCCTGGCCAAGCGCATCGTCGATGGCGAAGCGCCCGAAATCCTGGACGACGCCATCATCTGGTCGCTCGACATGGGCGCCCTGCTGGCCGGCACGCGCTATCGCGGTGATTTCGAGGAACGCCTCAAATCGGTGATGAAGGAACTCGAGCAGCAGGAGAAAGCCATCCTGTTCATCGACGAGATCCACACCATCATCGGCGCCGGCGCCACCTCCGGCGGCGCAATGGATGCGTCCAACCTGCTGAAGCCGGCGCTCCAGTCCGGCGGCCTGCGCTGCATGGGCTCGACCACCTTCAAGGAATACAAGCAGCACTTCGAGAAGGACCGCGCGCTGTCCCGCCGCTTCCGCAAGATCGATGTGGTGGAGCCGACCGTTCCGGACACGATCAAGATCCTCACCGGTCTGAAATCGAAGTTCGAGGACTTCCACGGCCTGAAATACACCAACGACGCCATCAAATCGGCGGTCGAGCTGTCGGACCGGTACATCACCGACCGCAAGCTGCCCGACAAGGCGATCGATGTGATCGACGAGGCAGGGGCCGCGCAATGGCTGCTGCCGGCATCGAAGCGCAAGAAAACGGTGGGCGCGCGGGATATCGAGGCGGTCGTCGCCAAGATCGCGCGCATTCCCCCCAAGCAGGTCACGTCCGACGATGCCGCCGCGCTCAAATCGCTGGAAAGCGATCTCAAGCGGGTCGTGTTCGGCCAGGACGAAGCCATCGAAGCGCTCTCGGCCTCGATCAAGCTCGCCCGCGCGGGCCTGCGCGAGCCCAACAAGCCGATCGGTTCCTACCTGTTCACCGGCCCCACGGGCGTCGGCAAAACGGAAGTTGCCAAGCAGCTTGCGTCCATCATGGGCGTGGAAATGCTCCGCTTCGACATGTCGGAATATATGGAGCGGCATACCGTCAGCCGTCTGATCGGCGCGCCTCCGGGCTATGTCGGGTATGATGAGGGCGGCCTGCTCACCGATGGCGTGGATCAGCATCCGCATTGCGTGCTGCTGCTCGACGAGATCGAGAAGGCCCACCCGGATCTCTTCAACATCCTGCTGCAGGTGATGGATAATGGCGCGCTGACCGATGCCAATGGCCGCAAGGTCGACTTCCGCAATGTGATCGTCATCATGACGACCAATGCGGGCGCGTCCGATGCTGCGAAAAACTCCATCGGCTTTGGCCGCGGCAAGAAGGAAGAGGAACAGGAAGAAGCGCTCAAGCGCATGTTCACGCCGGAATTCCGCAACCGCCTGGACGCCATCGTCACCTTCGGCGGCCTGACGCCGGAGATCATCGACCGCGTGGTGGAGAAATTCATCCTGCAGCTGGAAGTTCAGCTGGAAGATCGCAACGTCTCCATCGAGGTGTCCAAACCGGCGCGCGAATGGCTGGCCAAGCGCGGCTTCGATGCCGAGATGGGCGCGCGGCCCCTGGCCCGCACGATCCAGGAATTCGTCAAGAAGCCGATGGCGGAGGAACTCCTCTTCGGCAAGCTCCAGAAGGGCGGCGTGGTCCAGATCGATCTCGACAAGAAGGCCGAGGAACTTACCTTCAAATACATCGCCGAGCCGCCGAAGAAGAAAAAGCCGACCAAGGACGAAACCGAGGAACCGGCAGCCTGATTTCTTCAGCGCGTCCAGATGCAAAAAGGGCCGTCCCATTGGGGCGGCCCTTTTCATTTGGGGCTGGGGTCAGCCTCAGAGGCTGGCGAGCAGGCCCGCCCAGTCTGCCGCGCTAAGGGCGGAGGCGACCAGCGCGATCAGCGCCGCGAAAGAGACCGTCCAGACAAGGCCGCGCAGATAGGGCACGCCCATCGCATAGAGCGGCAGATAGACGATCCGCGCCCCGGCAAAGACCAGCGCAGAGATGCGCGTGGCCGCTGTCGAGTGATCCATCAGCGCCAGAATGATCACCACGCCCAGGAAGAAGGGCAGCGTTTCATGCAGGTTGCGCAGCGCCCGTGTCAGCCGGCCCAGCAGCACCGAATCCGGCTCGGCCGGCGGCGCGTCCTGCGCGGTGTTGGCATAGGGCACGCCGTGCACGCGCCGGAATTCGATTGCCTGCAGGAGCACCTGCACCAACCCCAGCGCAATCACGATCAGCGCCGCCAATAGTTCAACAGTCATGGAACCTCCCCCGTCTGACATTGTTGTGGGCAGAACCTGCGCCTGCCCGGGCCGCCTGTCAAAGCGCGCCTTTGGGGGCTGACGCATGGTCAGCCCTCGCAAAGGCGCCCAAACCGGCTAACGTCCCGGGCAAAAGAACCTCGGGAGGAATGAATATGGCCGCCAGCGTGCAGGGAACGTGCGATCCGAAATTCGCGAAGGTGCGCGAGGAATTTGAGCGCAATTTTGCCGCGCGCGGGGAGGTGGGCGCCTCGGTCTGCCTGTCGGTGGACGGGCAGACGGTGGTGGACCTCTGGGGCGGCATGGCCAATCCCGAAACCAGCGATCCCTGGCAGGAAGACACCGTCTCCATCGTCTTCTCCTGCACCAAGGCGGCCGTGGCCACCTGCGCCCATATCCTGATCGACCGGGGGCAGCTCAATCCCAATGCGCTGGTGAAGGATTACTGGCCGGAATTTGCCAGGAACGGGAAGGAAAAGACCACCGTTCAGATGATGCTGAACCATGAGAGCGCCCTGCCCACGCTGCGCGATCCGGTCAAACCCGGCGGTTTTGCCGATTGGGACTATATGGCCGGCCGCATGGCGGATGAGGAAGCCTTCTGGGAAGTGGGCACGCGCAACGGCTATCACATGATCAATTTCGGCTGGACGGTGGGCGAGCTTGTCCGCCGCGTTTCGGGCAAATCGCTCGGCACGTTTTTCCGTGAGGAAGTGGCGGAGAAGACTGGCGCGAAATTCTGGATCGGCCTGCCGGAAAGCGAGAAGGTGCACATCGCCCCCATCCGCATGTATCAGCCCCAGCCCACCGATCAGCCTACGGAGTTCACGATAAAGTTGATGACGGAGCCGGACTCCATCCAGCACAAATCCTTCCTCAACACCGGCGGCTGGGATTTCAATGACCGCAAGGGGCAGGCCGCAGAGATCGGCGGGGGCGGCGGCCTTTCCAATGCGCGCGGGCAGGTGGCGTGGTATACGGAGCTTGCCACCAATTCCGGTAAGCTTGTCTCGGCAGACCGCCTGGCCGCCATGGGCCGCGTCACCACCGCCACCCAGCGCGACGCCACGCTGCTGATCCCCACCCGCTTTGCGTCGGGCTATATGAAATCGATGGACAATCGCGGCC
Source organism: Hyphomonas sp. NPDC076881 (assembly GCF_050269995.1). Taxonomy (NCBI): domain Bacteria; kingdom Pseudomonadati; phylum Pseudomonadota; class Alphaproteobacteria; order Hyphomonadales; family Hyphomonadaceae; genus Hyphomonas; species Hyphomonas sp. NPDC076881. The sequence continues at coordinate 15,481 of NZ_JBNNJJ010000003.1, forward strand.
TGAACCTCGGCCCCGGCACCAGCGCGATCATGGGCGAGGCCGCTTTCGGCCATGTCGGCGCGGGCGGCTCAATTGGTTTCGCTGATCCCGAAGCGCGCATGGCGTTCAGCTACACCATGAACCAGATGGGCGGCGGTCTGCTGCTCAACGAGCGCGGCCAGAGCCTGATCGACGCGGCCTATCAGGCGCTGGGTTATCGCACAAACGCGCCGGGCGCCTGGGTGCGCTGAAGCGGCTTGATCGGCAGCTTTCCGGAGACTAACCTTCCCGCATTGATTGCGGGAGGCGCGGGTGATTTCCAGGGCTTTGATGGCTGGGCTGTTGTCGGCGGCGCTGAGCGTGGCGCCGGGAATGGCGCAGGAAAATCTACCGGATGCAGAGGCCGAACCTCTTCGTCCTCCGCAGCCGGTATTTCCTATAATGGCGGGTATCCTTGGGCTTTCCGGTTATTGCGAGGTTCGCTTTTCAATCGATCCCTCAGGCAGGGTTACAGAAATCCAGCCTTCTTGTTCCCACCCGGTATTCTGTGCGAGCGCCACGGCGGCCATGGAAGCAGTCCGCTTCAAACCAAAGCGTGAGAATGGCAAACTCGTGCCGCGCAGGAATATAATTTATCCGCTTCATTATGCCCCGGCCCCTGGAGCAGAAGGGGTGTTTAGCTCTGACGACCTCACCAGTTGCGTCGATCCTCGCATTGCCTGAGTGGCAGCTAGGTTTTACCCGGCGGCGGTTCCCGGTCTGTTGGTATAAGGATCATCACGACTGTTGCGGTGACAGCCGCCAGCGCCACGATCAGCACGAGTGGTTTCGTCAGCGATTGGGCCAGCCCTGCTGTCACCACCGCGGAGCCCCAGGCAAAGCCGACGGCCACCCTTTTCACTTCCGGCCGCACGGCGCGGCGCTCCTCGAAGCGGCGGGCTTCCTGAAGCGCGGTCTTGAGGATGGGAATACGCTCCAGCCAGCGGGTCAGCCGCTCGGATGAGCGCGCAAACGCCCACAGCGCCACGATCAGGAACACCGTGGTCGGCATGCCCGGCAGGATGGCGCCGAGAATGGCAAGGCCGGTGAAGACAAGGCCAATCAGGATCAGCAGCGGCCGGGTCATGAAGGGGCACGCCCGCAGCAATGGCGGGGCTTGGATCGCATCAGGAAAACGACACCGGCAGGTGTTCGGCCAGCCAGCCCCCGGGGCCTTCCATGCCGCCCACCACATTGTAGACTTGCGTGAAGCCCACCGCGCGCGCCTGCGCGGCCCCCTGGCCAGAGCGCTGGCCCGAGCGGCAGATGAACGCCACCGGCGCGTCAAAGCCGCCGGCCGCCTGCATCACCTGTTTCAGAAAGTCCTTGTCCTGAAGGGTGATGCGCTTGGCCCCCGGCGCGGTGCCGGTCTGGCGCCATTCCTGCGGCGTGCGCACATCAATCAGCGTGATCTCGCCTGCGGCCAGCTTGTCATGTGCCGCGCGCGCCGAAAGGCGCTGCACGGGCGGCGCATTCCGGTCGCTTCCCTTCAGGGAAAACATGGAGGCAAGGATCGACTGGATATTCATCGCTGCGTCAGCCAGCTCCCCCAACCGTCAGGGAACCGACTTTCAGCGTCGGCTGGCCCACGCCAACGGGAACCGATTGCCCGGCCTTGCCGCACACGCCGACGCCATCATCCATGGCAAAGTCGTTGCCGATCATCGTCACATCGCGCAGCACGGTCGGCCCATGGCCGATCAGCGTGGCATTCTTCACCGGGGCCACCACCTTGCCATTCTCGACAAGGTAAGCCTCCGTACACTGAAAGACGAAGTTGCCCGATGTGATGTCCACCTGTCCGCCGCCGAAATCCACTGCCCAGAGGCCGCGCTTGATCGAGGCGACGATTTCCTTCGGGTCTTTATCCCCGCCCAGCATCACGGTGTTGGTCATGCGCGGCATGGTGGAGGCTTCATAGCTTTCGCGGCGGCCATTGCCGGTGGGCGCCATGCCCATCAGGCGGGCATTCATCCGGTCCTGCATGTAGCCTTTGAGAATGCCGTCCTCGATCAGCACGGTGCGCTGGGTCGGCGTGCCTTCGTCATCGAAGGAGAGCGAGCCGCGGCGCGCATCGATGGAACCGTCATCGATCACGGTCACGCCTTTGGCGGCCACCTGCTGGCCGATCTGGCCGGAATAGACACTGGTGCCCTTGCGGTTGAAGTCGCCCTCCAGGCCATGGCCGACCGCCTCGTGCAGCAGCACGGCGGGCCAGCCAGGGCCGAGCACCACTTCCATCTCCCCTGCCGGGGCGGGAATGGATTGCAGGTTCACCGAGGCTTTCTGGATGGCGCGGGCCACCATGGCTTTCCAGCGCTCGGGCGCGATCCACTCGTCATAGGCTGCGCGTCCGCCCGCGCCGGCGCCCGCCGATTCGCGCCGGCCGTTTTCTTCCAGCGTCACCGACACGTTAAGGCGCACCAGCGGGCGGATGTCATGGAAATGGGCCCCGTCCGGGCGCAGGATGTCGATCTCGCTATGGCTGCCGGAAAGGGAGCAGGAGACCTGCACCACGCGCGGGTCTGCCGCGCGGGCAAAGGCGTCGATCTCGGCCAGGAGGTTTGTCTTGTCGGTAAAGGCCGGGGCGAGGGTGGGGTCTATAGGGGCATAGAGGCGCCGGTTGGTGGGCTGAGGGCCGGTGGCCAGCTTGCCCGAATGGCCGCGCTTGGCCTGGGCGGCGGTGTCAGCGGCGCGGCGGATGGCATCCAGTGTAAGCTGCGAGGCATAGCCCTGGCCCTGCGCTTCGCCTGCCACCACGCGCAGGCCAAAGCCCTGATCGGTGTCATAGGCGGCCGATTTCAGCCGGCCATCGTCAAACACGAAGCTCTCCGAGCGCGAGCGCTCCACATAAAGATCGCCATCATCGGCGCCGCGGGTGGCCTCGGCCAGAATGTCGGCAGCGGCTCTCAGGTCAAAAGGCAGGGGGGATTGGGTCATGTTCCCAAGATGCGGGCTTCCGCGCCCGCGTACAAGCCTCAGCCTGCGGGTGGGGTGGCCCCCTTGCCGGGGCCAATTGCCGCCTTCCGCCCTGAACGTTTCAGTTCGTCACCACCGTGAACCGGGCGAGCTGGTCATCCGTCGGCATGTAGTCCGGATTGAGTTCCTTCGATTTCACGAAGTCGTAATAGGCCCCTTCCACATCGCCGGTGCGTTCGCGGGCCAGGCCGCGATTGTAATAGGCGGCGTAGAGGTCGGACGAATCGAGGTCGATGGCCTTGTCCAGCGAGACCAGGGCAGAGTTGTAATCCCGCTTGAGGATGTAGGCAGCGCCCTCGTTCAGCCAGGTGGGGCCGGAGTTTGGCGAGATGCGTTTTGAGGCGGCATAATCGCTCAGCGCCGCGTCCAGCTTGCCCTGCCGCATCCGCAGAACGCCCCGATTCGTGAAGGTGGCGGCGCGATTGGTCAGATTCAGGGCCTCATGCTCCAGGGCCCGCGTGCAGAGTTCTTCCGCAGCCACCTGGTTGAGCAATCCGTATTTCGCCGCTTCGTAACAATCCCTAGCCAGCCCCCCGCCGATGACGGTTACCTGCGCGGTTGCAGACGGGGCCAAAACGGCCAGAAGGGCCGTAAATACAACTGTACGGACCATGTTTTCCTCCCGTATTTCGTTGTAAGGGAAGTATAGCACTCTGCCCCCGGCCGGGCGATGCGCTGCGACAATTTTGAGCGCGGAAAACGCTGGGGTTCCCGGCGCGGCTGGTATAGTTAGAGGCCAAATTGAGACGAATTGGGGTTGAATCCGTGCGACACATCCTTGCCGCCCTCTCCGCTGCCATGCTGGCCGCACCGGCCTTTGCGGCCGAGCCTGTAGACGGCGCGATCAACATGCAGCCCGCAGCGACGCGAATCGCTGAGCGCGTTCATGAGTTCCACAATGTGCTGCTCGTGATCATCACGGCCATCACCCTGCTGGTTCTGGCGCTGCTCATCTGGATCGTGATCCGCTATAACCAGAAGGCGAACAAGGTTTCCCGCAAGTTCAGCCACAACACCACCATCGAGATCGTGTGGACGGTTGTGCCGGCGCTGATCCTGGTGGGCATTGCGGGCCTCTCCTTCCCGAACCTGTTCTATCAGAACGTCACGCCGAACCTTGGCCAGATCGTTGCCACCTCCAAGCAGCTGCTGGCGGATGGCAAATCGGCCGAGCATCAGGCCTTCACCCAGAACTACTTCCCCGATGCGGCGGAAGAGGGCTTCGTGAACGTCAAGATCCAGGGCAACCAGTGGAACTGGACCTACACCTATCCCGATATCGTCGATGAGTCCGGTGAGGCTGTGGAATTCGTGTCCAACGGCATCCACAAAGGCCGCGCGTCCGATCCCACCGATGGCCTGCGCCTGCTGACGACCGACTATCCGATGGTTGTTCCGGCCAACCGCTATGTCCGTTTCTACACGGCGGCGGCTGACGTGATCCACTCCTGGGCCGTGCCGGCATTTGCCATCAAAGTGGATGCCATCCCGGGCCGCCTCAACGAAGGCTGGTTCCTCGTGAAGGAGCCGGGCGTGTATTACGGCCAGTGTTCCGAGCTTTGCGGCGTGGACCATGCCTACATGCCGATCGAGGTGCGCGTGGTTCCGCAGGCGCAGTTCGATGCCTGGGCCGAGCTGATGAAGGCTGGAGATTTTGACGGCGCCGCCGCTTCGGTGCGCCAGATCGCTTCGGCTGAAACCGAAACCAAATTCGCTTCTAACTAAGTTCCGAGAGAAAGAGCCTTTCCCATGCCTATGGACGAAGTCGCCCTCGATCACGGCCACGACAGCCACGATCACAAACCCGGCTTTTTTGCCCGCTGGTTCTTCTCCACGAACCACAAGGATATCGGCACGCTGTACCTGATCTTCGCGCTCATTGCGGGTGTCGTCGGGTATTCGCTGTCCGGCCTCATCCGCTGGGAACTCGCAGAGCCGGGCATCGGCCCGATGCTGTGGATCCAGACCACCTTCTTCGGCCTGGAAGGCGACGCTGCCGTTGCTGCGGCCAAGCATTTCTACAACGTCGTGATCACCTATCACGGCCTCGTCATGATCTTCTTCATGGTGATGCCGGCGCTGATCGGCGGCTTTGGCAACTGGTTCGTGCCGCTGATGATCGGCGCGCCGGACATGGCCTTCCCGCGGATGAACAACATCTCCTTCTGGCTGACGGCTGCGGCCTTCATTCTGGCCATCCTGTCGATGACGGTTCCGGGCGGTTCTGCCGGAAACGGTTTCGGCGGCGGCTGGACGCTTTACCCGCCGCTCTCGGGCGCCACCGGCCACCCCGGCCCGTCGATGGACCTCTTGATCCTGTCGCTGCACACGGCCGGTATCGCCTCCATCCTGGGCGCCATCAACTTCATCGTCACCATCCTGAACATGCGCGCACCGGGCATGACGCTGCACAAGATGCCGCTGTTCGCCTGGGGCATGCTGATCACCGCCGTCCTGCTGCTGCTGGCTCTGCCGGTGCTGGCTGGCGCGCTGACCATGCTGCTGACCGACCGTAACTTCGGCTCGCAATTCTTCGTGCCGGCCGGCGGCGGCGACCCGGTGATGTTCCAGCACCTGTTCTGGTTCTTCGGCCACCCCGAAGTGTACATCATGATCCTGCCGGCCTTCGGCATCATCAGCCACATCGTCTCGACCTTCTCGAAAAAACCGATCTTCGGCTATCTCGGCATGGCCTATGCCATGGTGTCCATCGGCGTGATCGGCTTCGTTGTGTGGGCCCACCACATGTACACGGTCGGCATGAACGTGGACCTGAAGGCCTACTTCGTGGCCGCCACCATGGTCATCGCGGTGCCCACCGGCATCAAGATCTTCTCCTGGATCGCCACCATGTGGGGCGGCTCCATCGAGTTCAAACTCCCGATGCTCTGGGCCATCGGCTTCATCTTCCTGTTCACCGTGGGCGGTGTGACGGGCGTGGTGCTGGCCAATGCCGGTATCGACCACTCGCTGCACGACACCTATTATGTGGTGGCGCACTTCCACTACGTGCTGTCGCTCGGCGCCGTGTTCGGTCTCTTCGCGGGCTGGTACTACTGGTTCGAGAAGATGTTCGGCATCAAGTACAACAGCTTCCTCGGCGGCCTGCATTTCTGGCTGATGTTCATCGGTTCGAACGTCCTGTTCTTCCCGCAGCACTTCCTGGGTCTGCAGGGCATGCCGCGCCGCTACATCGACTATGCTGATGGCTTCGCCACCTGGCACCACTGGTCGTCGATCGGCTACGCCATCACCCTCGTTGCCACGCTGATCTTCTTCATCTCGCTGGCCGTTGCCTTCATCCAGCGCCGCAAGGCCACCGTGGATGCCCATGGCCATGGCAATCCCTGGGGCGAAGGCGCCACGACGCTGGAATGGACCCTGCCGTCCCCGCCGCCGTTCCACCAGTATAACGAACTGCCAGTGGTCACGAACAAGGGCGGCCACTAAGCGCCTGGCCTGACAAAGGCTTGAAATCAGACGGCCCTTCGCATGAGAGTGCGGAGGGCCGTTTTGCTATGAGAAGGCTGATGCTTCAGAACCGTTTCGTCCCGCTCGGATTCCTGTCTATTGGCGTGCTCGCGGTAATCGGGCCGATGATTGCGTTTGCCATTGCGTCGAGCAGACTCAGTGATGAGGCCACGCTTTCAAATACCTATTACGTGGCCGCAGATGGCTTGCGGGGGCTGTCCTACCCTGCAGTGTCCGCCCTGTTTGCACTCGCCTATTGGGCGGCAATCAAAGGCCGGCTGGTGTTCCGGCCTGGGCTTCTTTGGGCGCATCTGGCTCTGTGGACACTGGGCTGCCTGCTTGTGTTTGCCCCCCAATTCCTGACACCGATCCTTCACGTCTCCTATTTTGACGATCCTTCGAAGAATTTCGCTCGGCTGAATACCGTCTCCACACTCGGGTATTGTGTCACGCTGCTTTCGTTCGCCGTTTTTGCCATATGCATCGGCGAAGCTATTCTAAGGCGCATTCGGAGAAAGAAGGCGTTATAAGCCCGCCATAATGACTGATACGCACACGACATCCAGCAAACGCCCCGCCACGGCTGCTGACTATGTGAACCTGATGAAGCCCCGCATCATGATGCTGGTGGTGTTCACAGCTGTCGCAGGTCTGGCCGCCGCCAGCGGCATGACGGGCGTGACCATGCACCCGGCCATGGCGGCGATTGCCGTGCTGGCGGTGGCGCTGGGCTCGGGCGCGGCGGGCGCGATCAACATGTGGTATGACGCGGACATTGACGCCGTGATGAGCCGCACGTCCACCCGGCCCATCCCCTCGGGCGCCGTGCCCAAGGACGAAGCCCTCGCCATGGGCCTCATCATGTCGGGCGTGTCGGTGATGCTGATGTGGCTGGCGTCGAACTGGCTGGCGGCCGGGCTACTGGCTTTCTCGATCTTCTATTATGGCGTCATCTATACGATGTGGCTGAAGCGGGCGACGCCTCAGAATATCGTCATCGGCGGCGGCGCGGGCGCGTTTCCCCCAGTCATCGGCTGGGCGGCGGTCACCGGCAATACGCCGCTGGACGCCTGGATCCTCTTCGCCATCATCTTCTTCTGGACCCCGCCGCATTTCTGGGCGCTGTCGCTGCTGGCGCACAAGGAATACGCCAAAGTATCCGTGCCGATGCTGCCCGTAACGCATGGGGCCAAGGCCACGCGCCTGCAGATCCTGATCTACACGCTGGTGCTGATTCCCATTTCTCTGGCGCCGCTGGCGACGGGTCTTGGCGGCTGGATCTATGGCGTTACCGCGGGCGTGGGCGGCCTTGTGTTCCTCGTCTGCGCGCTGGCCATCCTGCGCTCGAAGGCGGGGGATGATGGCGCGCCGGGGGCGGACATGAAGCTCGCCCGCAACACATTCCTCTTCTCGATTCTCTACCTCTTCGCCCTATTTGGCGCAGTACTGGTGGAGCATGCCGCCGGGCTGTATTTCCCGGTCATCGGAGGCTGATATGGAAGACCCGACCCTCAAGCCGGATGTGCGCCGGATGACGCCGGAAGAACTCGCCGCCCGCAAGAAGCGGAACCTGTGGCTGGGCCTGGCCCTTGCCGGTTTCGTCGTTCTGGTGATGATCACTACCATCATCCGGCTGGCGACCGGCACCGGCATTTCGGGGCGGATGTAATGGGTCTCTCGAACGCAAAGATTGGTGGTCTCGCAGGCGGCTTTGCTGCCGGGATGCTCGCCCTCGCCTTTGCGGCAGAGCCCCTCTATTCGGCTTTCTGTGAAGTGACCGGTTTTGGCGGCACCACGCGGGTGGCCACCGAAGGGCCGAAGGAAATGCTCGACCAGACGGTCGAGGTCCGCTTCGATGCGAATGTGGCCGATACGCCGCTGAAATTCCGCGCGCTGCAGGGGCCGCAGACGGTCCAGATCGGCCAGCATGGCCTGGCCTTCTATGAGGTCACCAACCCGACCGGCCAGGAAATCCGCGTCATTGCCAGCTATAATGTGACGCCGCATCTGGCCGGCCCGTATTTCAACAAGCTGGAATGCTTCTGCTTTTCCGAGCGGGTGATCGCCGCCGGGGAAACGCGCAAGCTGCCGGTGGTCTATTTCATCTCGCCCAACATGGTCGAAGACCGGGTGGCGAAGAATCTCGAAACCATCACGCTCAGCTACACTTTCTTTGACAGTGGCACGTATAACGGGCCGCGCACCGAAGTGTCCGGGCCTGTGCCTGCAGGGGCGCCTGCTGCGCCGGCGGGCGGGGGTGCGGCAAATCCGGCCACGCCGGGCTGAAACAGTTGCGAAAAGGCGCGCGCAAGCGATAAACAGCGCCAAAGTATTGTGGCGATTCCGGAGGGGATTGAGAAAATGGCCGGCGGCGACGTCAAACACGATTATCACCTGGTGAACCCCTCGCCGTGGCCGCTTCTCGGCTCGCTGGCGGTCACCGTTCTCGCGATTGGTTCCGTGACCTACATGAAAGGCCTCTTCGGCCTGGCTGAAGGCACCTGGTGGCTGATGGCCATCGGCTTTGCCATGGTCATCTGGGTCATGTTCGGCTGGTGGGCAACCGTCGTCAAGGAAGGCCGGGTGGGCGACCATACCCCGGTCGTGGAGATCGGCCTGCGCTATGGCATGATCCTGTTCATCGCCTCCGAGGTGATGTTCTTCGTGGCCTGGTTCTGGTCCTTCTTCGAATTCGCCATCTTCTGGGATGCCCGCGTCGGCCATCACTGGGATTCGGCAAACGCGCTCTTCCAGGAAGGGCTTGAGCGCTTCAAGCAGTTCCCGCCCGAAGGCGTCACGATGTTTGACCCCTTCCACCTGCCGCTGATGAACACCCTCGTCCTGCTGCTCTCGGGCACCACGGTTACCTGGGCCCACCACGCGCTGGCCCATGGCAACATGAAAAGCGCCAAGCTCGGCCTGATCATCACCATCCTGCTCGGCATGGGCTTCACCGGTCTCCAGGTTCTCGAATACAGCCACGCGGCCTTCTCGTATGATGGCACGCTCTATGGCTCGGCCTTCTTCATGGCTACGGGTTTCCACGGCGCCCACGTGGTGATCGGGACGATCTTCCTGATCGTCTGCCTGATCCGCATGTATGCCGGCAACCTGACGCCGAAGAAGCATCTCGGCTTCGAATTTGCCGCCTGGTACTGGCACTTCGTGGACGTGGTGTGGCTCTTCCTCTTTGCCTTCGTCTATGTGGCTCCGTGGCTCGTCCATGGCGGCGGCGGCCACTAAGTCTCTGCGCCGTCCCGAGGGGCGGTGAGGGATGACACAATCTGGCCCGCCGGTGTTTCAGCGCTGGCGGGCTTTGTCTTTCCGGGGACGCGCCTGTCCCGAATTGTCGTGGATCTGACCGATGATGTTCCGCCCCTTACCCGTCATGACCGTGCTGAGCGTGATCGCGTTCGCCATCCTGATCATGTTCGGCAACTGGCAGTGGGGGCGCTATGCGGAGAAGATGGCGCAGAAGGGTGCCGAGCCGGACTGGGCCGAAATCACCGGCACCACGCTGCCGGGCACCGAGAAGGTCGTCTATGCCTATGCCGATGGCGACGCCGCCTGGCGGCAGGTGACGGGGTTTGAAACGGCAGAGGGCATAATCTTCCTGCCGTTGACGATCACCTATTCGATCGAGCCGCCGCCGGTGAGCCCGGCTGCAGAGCCCAAAAAGCTAACCCTGCGCGGCCTCTGGCATCCGCCCCAGCGGCGCAATGCCTTCACCACGCAGGACGACCCGGAGCAGGGCATCTATTACACGCTGGACCCTGAGCGGCTGGCCGCCTCGCTGCCGGCGGAACTGGCGGCGCGGGTGATCCCCCGCGTGTTCGAGCCCGAAACCCTGATCCGGACCGACAATCTGACCTCGCAGCCCGCCCCCAATCCCCTTCTGATGCCGGGTGACAGCGAGCGGCTGCCGCCAGAGCGGCATTTTGGCTATGCAATCACCTGGTGGGGCCTCGCCATGGCGCTCGCCGGTGTGTATCTGGCTTTCCATCACCAGCGCGGGCGGCTGCGCTTCCGGCAGGAGAAGAGTTAAGTGAAGTATATCTCGACACGGGGTCAGGCAGAGCCTGTGGATTTTGCCGGCGCGTGCCTTGCGGGCCTGGCGGCAGATGGCGGCCTCTATGTGCCTGAAAGCTGGCCGCAGATTGCCCCGGCCACACCGGGCGAGCCCTATGCCGAAACCGCCGCGCGTATTCTCTCTGCCTTTGCCGGCGACGCCATCCCCAAGGATGTGATGCGCCAGCTGTGCGAAAAGGCCTATGGCCGCTTTGCCCACCGCTCCGTGGCGCCGCTGACGCAGGCGGGCCCTGGCCTGTGGCTGATGGAGCTGCATCACGGCCCGACGCTGGCCTTCAAGGATGTGGCGATGCAGATCATCGGCCAGATCTATGACTATCTCCTCGGCCTGTCGGGCCAGCGGATGACGGTGACCTGCGCGACCTCCGGCGATACCGGGGGCGCCGCTGCGGGGGCGTTTGCCGGGGCGAAGAATGTGCGCCTGGTGATCCTGCATCCGCATGAGCGGGTCTCGCCGGTGCAGCGCCTGTTCATGACCACGACCGGGGCGGAGAACGTTCTCAACATTGCCGTGGACGGAGACTTTGACGACTGCCAGTCGATGGTGAAATCGATGTTTGCCGACAAGGCGTTTGCCGCCAGCATCGGCCTTTCGGGCGTCAATTCCATCAACTGGGCGCGGATTGCGGCGCAGTCGGTCTATTACGCGACCGCCAGCGCGCAACTGGGCCACCGGGCGCTGCGCTTTGTGGTGCCGAGCGGCAATATGGGCGACGCGCTGGCCGGCTATGTGGCGGCCCGCTGCGGCCTGCTGCCGGGCGGCCTCGAAATCTGCTGCGCGGTAAATGAAAACGACACGCTGGCGCGGGTGTTCAACACTGGCCGGATGACGCGCCAGGCCGCCGTGGCGACGCCCAGCCCGGCGATGGACATTGCTGTACCGTCGAACTTCGAGCGCCTGCTGTTTGAGGTGACGGGGCGCGACGCGGAGGCTGTGCGCCGGACCTATGAAACCTATGCCCAGGCGGGCGAGGCAGAACTGCCGGAGACGGCCAAGGCGCGCCTCTCCTGCACCGGCCTTTCCGCCGCTTCGGTGACCAATGCCGATACGCTGGCCGAGATGGAGCGGTTCCGCACGGAGACCGGCTGGCTGATCTGTCCGCATACGGCGGTTGGCACGCAGACGGCGCGGAGCCTGAAGCCCTCGGACGCGGCGGCGACCGTGGTGCTGGCAACGGCGGCGGCGAGCAAGTTCCCCGAAACGGTGAAGGAAGCGACCGGCGAAGACGCCCCGCTGCCGAGCCGCTGCGCCGAGCTTCTGGGCCGGGGCGAGGTGTTCGAGCGGTTTGCCTCTGATCCGGCGGCGGTGCGCGCCCGCATTGCGGCCTTCGCGGGCTAGGCCGGACCCATGGCGTTTGTGCCGCTCGATACGGTTATCGCGGCGGAGCGGCTGGTGCTGATGGCGCCGCGCAAGAGCGACTATGAAGACTGGGCCGCGCTGCGCACGGTGAGCCGCGCCTATCTTGAGCCATGGGAGCCAAGCTGGCCGGCCGATGCGCTGAGCCGCAAGGACTGGCACCGGCGCGTCACCGCCTGGACCAAGGCGTGGAAGGCGGGCACGGGCTATGTATTCCTGATCCGGCGGCTGTCTGACAATGCGCTGCTGGGCGGTGCCTCTCTGACACAGGTGCGCGGCTGGCCGGCGAGCAGCGCCAGTCTCGGCTACTGGATGGGCGAGCCCCATGCGGGCCAAGGCTATATGAAGGAAGCGGTCAACGCCCTGTGCGCCTGGGCGTTTCCGATGCTTAACCTTGCCCGGATCGAGGCGGGGATCGTGCCGGAGAATGACCGCTCGCGCGGGGTTCTGGAAGGCACGGGATTTGCTGAAGAGGGACGGGCCGCAGCATACCTCGAGATTGCCGGTGTGCGCCGAGACCACATCCTTTTCGCTCTCGTCAGGGGCGATATTCGCCGCTAGGTAACGAGAACACATGGCAAAACGCACCCCCAAGGAACCTCAGGGCAGTTGGCACTGGCGCGGCGAGGCTGGCCGCCTCCTCATCGAGGCGCAGACCGGCACGCTGTTATCGGATCTCTCCGGGGACTGGTCGCTGGACGCGCTGGAAAAGATGGTGGAGGGGCTGAGCCGGGGGCGGCTGGCCAAGGCGCTGTCGACCGGCGAGGGCGGCCCGGTGCGCTGCGGGCTGCGGCTGTCCAATGGGCGGGACATCCATTTCGTCGGCGCCTTCGTCAGCCATAGCGAGGCGCGCGGCATGCTGCTGGCCGGGGAAACCTTCCCCGAGATCGACCCTAACGATATGCGCCCCGGCCCGGACCTTGCCCCGGTCTATCAGCCGATCATTTCGCTGCGCGATGGCCGGGTGGTGGGCTTCGAGGCGCTGGCGCGCTGGGACAGCAATGAAGAGACCGTTCCGCCCAGCCGCTATGAGGATCAGGCGCTGGCGTCCAACATGCTGATCCGCTCGGCCGAAACCCTGTCGAACCTGCGCGAGGGGGCAAAGCGCGACGACCTGTTCATGCATGTGAACCTCACCGCGCGGGAGCTGACCAAGAGCACGCTGCCGGCGCTGATCGAGGCGCTGATGAATGGCTACAAGCTGCCTGAGCGGGCGCTGCGCATGGAGCTGACCGAGCAGGCCGCCCTGCGCGACGAGACCCATGCGCTGGCCGCCGCAATGGCGCTGAAGGCGGTGGGCGCGGGGCTGGTGCTGGATGATTTCGGCACGGGGCATTCCTCCTTCGCCTGGCTGGCCGACCTGCCGTTCGACAGCCTCAAGATCGACCATGGCCTGACCAGCCGTCTTGGCCAGGCGCGCAATGACACGATCCTCTCCACCATCACGCTGCTGGCCAGCCGGCTTGGCATGTCGTCCACCGCCGAGGGCGTGGAAGCGCGTGAAGATGCCAGCCGCCTGCGGGCGCTCGGCTTTGACTATGCCCAGGGCTTTGCCTTTGCCCGTCCGATGGACGCAGACAGCGCGCTGGCTTTCCTGAAAGGATGACGAAATGAGCCAGGCAACGCCCCAGCACCGCGCGATTGCAGATTACCTCACCGATGCCTTTGGCGGCGAGATCAGGGTGATGGGCCAGTCCTATCATGACGGATTGTCCGTGAACGTGCTTGTCTCTTCCGGGGCGCCGGAGGGGGATTATCTCTCCTGCTCCACCATCGGCCTCAGCGACCGGGAACTGGTGCTGGAGGATGAGCCGATGGGCTTTGGCGTGGAGCTGTGCGGGGCGCTCTATGCCGACGAGACGCCGTTTGTGGAAATGCTGGCCGATATTGCCCATGAGGTGCAGACCGGCGAATGGAGCATCGGGCTGGGGACGATCCTGCCGGATGTGGTGCAGGCGTATTTTCCCGGCAGCACGATGCAGCATCTTCTGCTGGTGCATCCTTTCTTCTGGGACGAAGACTTTGGCGTGTTCGAGCAGGATGGCCGCAAGACCGTCTGGCTGCAGATCATTCCGATTTCAGGCAGCGAGTTTGAACTGGCCGAGGAAGAAGGGCTTGAAGCGCTGGAAGAGAAGCTGGAAGCTTCCGGCGCCGATGTGTTTGACCTGCTGCGCGCGCCGGTGGTGTGACGCCGTCAGGCATTGCCCGCATTTGACTGAAGCCGCGAGAGGTCTACGCCCATCCGCGTGAGGGCGTGGCGCCATTTGTGTTCATAGGCATCGCCGAAAACAAGATCGGAATCGGGCGCGCCGATCAGCCAGGCATTCTGCGCCAATTCCTGTTCGAGCTGGCCAGCGGCCCAGCCGGCATAGCCGAGCGCCATGACGAATTTGCGCGGCGGCGCCGAAGAGGCAATCGCGGCGAGGATTTCGCGCGTGGCGGTCATGCACAGCTCATCCTCCACCTCCATCGTGGCGCCATCACAGATAACGTCATCTGTGTGCAGAACAAAGCCGCGCTCAGTGGCCACCGGGCCGCCCTCCAGAATGGCGACGCCTTCAAGATCAGCCTCCTGGGGCACATCCATCTGGTCGATGATTTCCTGGAGGTCGATGCCCTCCATCGGCTTGTTCAGCACGATGCCCATGGCGAAATCCGGCGTGTGGGCACAGACAAGGATCACCGATCGCTCGAAGCGCGGGTCGCCGATGCCGGGCATGGCAATCAGCAGCTTGCCGGTGAGGTCCGTTTCAATCTGCATGTCGTGCTCCGGCCACCGAGGCTGGGGCAGGTAGCGGGCATTTGCAAGTGAAAATCCGGTGGATCAGGCCGCGAGGGCAGGCTTTTTCCGGCGCTTGCGCCGGGGCTTGCGCAGAAAGGTCCAGGTTCCGGCAAGGCCGAGAACGGTCAGGGAGAGGCCCGTGAGGAAGGAGAGGAGATCATAGAGGCGCCCGCCGATCCCGGCCGAATGCAGGGGATAGAGCGCGTTGAACACCCGGTCGGCGCGGGAGAGGGCGCGGCCATCTTCGGTGGCGAGGGGGCGGTTGGTGGCCGGGTCCATCAGCACATAGGTACGCCCGTTCTGGTGCCACTCACCGGGCTGGCGCAGGCGCAGGGAGGCCGGGGCGCCTTCGCTGCGGGGCGGGCTGGCAAGGCGCGGATAGGCGCCGGGGAACGCCTCCTGGGCGGCGGCGAGGGTGGCGGTCCAGTCAGTGGTGCCGGGCCCGGCGGCGGGGCGCGCCGAGGGGGCTTCGGCGGGGGTGAGGGTGACCACCTTCAGCACCGCCCGCACCGGGCCGGAATAGACCATGGCGAACCCGGTGAAGGCGATGAGGATGACCGGCAGGGCGAAGATCACGCCCAGGTCGCGGTGCTGGGCGAGGAGATCGCGGCGCAGGGCCGATTTCGGCCAGACGCGCCAGGCGAACATGCGCAAGCTGGGCCAGACGATGATGAGGCCGGTGATGGCCAGGATCACCGCCGCCCCGCCGGCGACCCCGGCGACGAGCTTTCCGGTGTCGCCCGCCAGCAGATAGTGGTGAAGGTCAAACAGCCAGTCCTCGGCGCGGCCATTCTTGGCCCAGCGGGCAACCGTCTCGCCGCTGCGGCCGATATAGGCGCCGCCGCCATCCCGGAAGACGGCCTTGTGCAGGCCGAAATGCGCATCACCGAGGGAGACGTATTGCAGCCCTTCAGGGCCATAGGTGGCCTCGATCCGGCCAAGCACCGGGCCGAGGGTTTCGGGGGCCAGAGAGACCGCCTCGCGCGCCTCCGGAAAGACGGCGCGCAGATAGTCCTTCTTGAATACCAGCAGGGCCCCCGACAGACCCAGCACGGCAATCAGGAGAGACAGAACGGCGCCCGCCCAGGCGTGCGCCGTTCTCAGAAACATCATCAGCCTCAAAACTTCTTCTCGAAGGCCAGCGCGATCACCCGGCCCCGGCCCGCGAAGAAGCGGGTGTTGCTGGTGGGCTGAACGGTCTGGCTGTCATAGGTGACGTATTGCTTGTCGAAGAGGTTTGACGCTGAGAGGGTGATGTCGCCGAAGCCGGCCGAATAACGCAGGAAGGCGTCAGCCAGGGTGTAGCCGTCAAAGTCAGTATTGGCGGCCAGGCCATCAAAGGTGCGGTCGAGATAAGACCGGGCCTGTACACGGATGGCATAGGGGCCGGTGGCATAATCGGCGGCGAAGTTCACCCGGTCCGGGCTGATATTGGCGCCGTCAAGGTCGGTGTCGACGCGGTTGTCATCATCGGTATCGGTGCGGCCGTTGAGCATGGCGGCGCCGCCGGAAAGCCGCAGGCCGGTGACGGGGGTGTCCCAGGATGCGGTGAATTCCAGGCCGTCGATCTCCGTGCGCTGACGTTCCACTTCATAGACATCGTTGCGCATCACCAGCAGGGCGCCGAGATCGGAACTGCTCCAGAAATACGCCGCCGAGGCCGATACCGGCCCGCGGCGCCATTCAAGGCCGATCTCTGTATTGTCGGAGACGACGGGCTCGATATTGAGGAAGGTGTCAACATCCTGGCCGGGCGTGCTGACCGCGCGCAGGATGCGGCCGACATCGGCCATGGTGAAGCCTTCGGCATAGGAGGTGTAGGCGGTGAGGCCGTCTACGAGTTCCACGGTGGCGCCGACATTGACGAGGGTTTTCTCGAAGTCCGGCTCGCCGCCGCCCACCTGTTGCGGGCCGTAGGAGTAGAGCGTTTCATAATCGTCGACCTTCAGCTTCGCGATCTCATGGCGCAGGCCGGCGGAGAGGTGAATGCGCTCGCCCCAGAGGGCTTGGTTGAGCTGAAGGAAGGGGGCGTAGGAGGTGAACTCGGTTTCCGGAACCCAGTTGCGGCCCGTGAGGACCAGTTCCTGATAGGTCTTGTCGTTGAGCACATCGAGGCCGCCCATCACGCGCAGGCCCGGCACGGCGTCCATCTGGCGCTCATACGAAATGCGCAGGCCTTTCTTTTCCGAATTGTTCGCAGACTGATCGAACAGGGTGCCGGCCGGCGCGATGCGCGGGTCCTGGAAGGAGGCGAACGAACCGCCGCCATAAATGGCTTCAAAATCCTGATAGAAAAGCTGGCCGGTCAGCGTGCCACCCAGCAGATCCTGGTCGGTATAGGTCAGCGAGGAGGTGAGCACCTTGTTGGTGGGGATGATGCCTTCCTGCTCACCGCGCACGGTGGTTGTCGGCGTGTTGGTGGCGCGGGAGCCGTTGACGAGCACATAGTCGCCATCGCCTTCCAACTCGAAATGCTGGGCCATCAGTTCCAGCCGGCGGGCGCCGCCAAGATCGATGCCGGCCTTGCCGAAGAAGGAGAGGCTTTCGGAATCCTGCAATTCCCCCTGGGCGCCATCGATGCCGATGCGGCGGCCATCGCCGCTGTAGAAGGCGCCGCGCTTCTGCTTGGCGATGCCGAGGGTTACATCGAGGAGGCCGAAATCACGGCCCGCCAGAGCGCCGGCGCGGTAGTCATAGCCATCGCCCTGGAAGTCGTTGGAGGCGGAGATCTGGCCCATCAGCTTGCCGGTCCAGCCCTCGCCCTCCTTGGGGGCCGGGGCGGTGACATAGTTCACCACGCCGCCGGTGGCGCCGATGCCCTGGATGGCGTTGGAACCGAAGATGACTTCCACCCGGTCGATGAAGAAGGGGTCGATGGTGTGGCCTTCGCGGCTGCCATCGCGCAGCGGGTTGGACTGGGGCACCCCGTCGATCAGGTAGAGCGGCTTGCGCCCGCGCAGGGATTCGCCCGCGCCGGACAGCTTCTCGCGCGTGGGGGAGAAGGAGGGCACCAGCGTGGAGACGACATCGACCGCCGAGCCGGTGAGCTGGGCCTGGAGGGAGAGTTCCTCATCGCTGATGATCTGGATGGTGTTGGGCAGGGCCGAGGGCGGCAGGGTGGTGCGCGAAGCGGTGACGATGATGGTCTCTTCGACTTTGGTTTCGTCAGCGCCGGCAGTGTTTTCCTGCGCGGTGGCGGTGGCCGACATCGCCAGAAGGGCGGCGGCGCTGACGCCAATGAATCTGTTCATGGGAGGCTCCTGAAATCTTTCTGTCTGGAGAAAGCCCATCTGCCATAATAGATAATGACAATCATTCGCAACACTTCGTCTGAGATTTCTGTAAGGATTCGGGAGGCCGTTGCGCCGGGGGCACAATCTGGGCCGGGGCCGCCCGCCGGAAACGGCACGGATTGCCCGCTGCCGGGCGGGGAAGCATTGCGGGACGCGCCGGAGCGGCCTATCTCCTGAGGCCAGCAAGGAGAAAACTGCCATGGCGATCAAAGTGGGCGACAAACTGCCGGAAGCGACTTTTATGGAAATGACCGTGGATGGGCCGAGGCCCGTGACCACGGCGGAGGTGTTCGGCGGCAAGACCGTTGCCCTGTTCGCCGTGCCGGGGGCCTATACCCCGACCTGTTCGGCCCGCCACCTGCCGGGCTATGTGGACAAGGCTGGCGAGTTCAAAACCAAGGGCGTGGACGATATCGTGTGCACTTCGGTGAACGATGTGTTCGTGATGGGCGCCTGGGGCAAATCCTCCCATACCGATGAGAAAGTGCGGATGCTGGCAGACGGCAATGGCGCGTTTGCGCAGGCCCTCGGCCTCGAACTTGACGCTTCCGGCTTTGGCATGGGCAAGCGCTCGCAGCGCTATTCCATGCTGGTGAAGGACGGCGTTGTGGCCGAACTGAACGTGGAGCAGGGCGGGGAATTCAAGGTTTCCAGCGCCGACTATCTGCTCGGCCAGCTCTAAGGACCAGAGGCGGGCGCGTTTAAGCGCCTGTTACCGAATACGGCGATGATCGGCCTGCTGCGGGGACGTGGCGGGCCGATTTTCGTTGCAGATTTATTGAAAAACGGCAAACTCTCCCCAAGTCTGATTTAATATCAACGTGGAGAGGGACCCATGGACATCGTATTCGTCACCTTCGTCATCGCCCTGGCTGTGGCGTTTATCCTGCTGTTCTCGGCGCTGAAATTCGTGCCGCAGGGCTATAACTGGACCGTGGAACGGTTTGGCCGCTACACCAAGACGCTGGTGCCGGGGCCGCACGTCATCGTGCCGTTCATCGACCGCATCGGCCGGCGGATGAACATGATGGAGACCGTGCTGGACGTGCCCCAGCAGGAGGTGATCACCAAGGACAACGCCATGGTATCGTGCGATGCCATCGTGTTCATTCAGGTGATCGATGCGGTGCAGGCGGCCTATGAGGTGAACAACCTCACCCATGCCATCACCAATCTTTCGATGACCAATATCCGGACGGTGGTGGGCTCGATGGACCTTGATGAGGTGCTGTCGAACCGCGACGAGATCAATGCGCGCCTCCTGGGCACGATTGATGCGGCGACCCATCCCTGGGGCGTCAAGGTGACCCGGATCGAGATAAAGGACCTCACCCCGCCCGCCGACATTACCGAGGCAATGGCCCGGCAGATGAAGGCCGAGCGCCTGAAGCGGGCGGAAATCCTGACCGCCGAGGGGGAGAAACAGTCTGCCATCCTGAAGGCCGAGGGCCAGAAACAGTCGCAGATCCTGGAGGCCGAGGGCCGCCGCGAGGCCGCCTTCCGCGACGCCGAAGCGCGCGAGCGGGAAGCCGAGGCCGAAGCGAAGGCCACCGCGATGGTTTCCGAGGCAATTGCGCGGGGCGATGTGAACGCCATCAACTACTTCCTGGGCCAGGCCTATGTGGCCGCGTTCGAGAAGCTGGCGACCTCCAGCCAGCAGCGCACCGTGATCATCCCGGCCGAGTTCTCGTCGATTCTCGGCACCATCGAAGGCATCCGTGGGCTGACGGATGCAGCCAAGGCCGCCTCTGCCACGCCCCGGCCGCCGGGCGGGGCTGTGCCGCCGACGCGGACGGGCAGTTGAGACACGGGCCGGTAGACAGAGGAGTTCCTGAACATGGACGCATTGCTGGCAGGGGTGACATGGTGGCACTGGCTGGCGCTGGCGCTGATCTTCTTCGGCCTGGAGATGATCACCGGCACCTATGACTTGCTGATGGCCTCCATCGGCGCGGTGCTGACGGCGATCTTTGCCGCCGTGGCGCCCGAGGGGATCGCGGGCTGGCATGGGCAGGTGATCGTGTTCCTGGTGGCCGCGATTGCCCTGATCATCGGCAGCCGGATCGTTTTCCCCGGCCTGCGCCAGGCGGCGCCCGAGCATCCGACGCTGAACAAGCGGATGGCGCAGCTGGTGGGCCAGCGCGGGCAGGCGACGAAGGATTTCGTGGCCGGGGCCGGGCAGGTGAAGATCGGCGATACGGTGTGGGGCGCAGAAACCGTGCCGGGCGAGCCGCCGATCCTGGCGGGCGACGCGATCATCGTGGCGGAGACCCGCGCCAATACGGCGGTGGTGCGCAAGGGCTGATTTGGTCCGGTGAGTTGAGATCGAGAAAACCCCTCCGGTGACGGAGGGGTTTTTGTTTTGGAGCTCCCCCCTTCCGCCCTCCGGGCACCTCCCCCGCACGCGGGGGAGGAGGGACGTTGCGCCGGGCCAAGCGCCGGTATCCTCCTCAGCGGGGCTGGGGAGGCGGGCGGCGGGGATTTTGCCGTGCGTCAGGAAGTGTCAGCGCGGGCGGGGAAGAGGGGCACAACCGCCGCATTGAGTTCAATCAGTAGACTGATGAATTGAGGATCGGTTTCATCGCCGAGGCCGGAGGGCCTCTGAAAGGAGATCGGCAGCGGCGGAAGCGCGCCAATCTGGCGGTGCTTTTCGGCTTCCTTCTCCTGGCGGCGGAGAAAGCGTTCGGCTTCGCGCTCGGGATTGCCCATGGCGAAGGCCAGCGCGTCCAGCCGGCACAGGAAACGTTCCTGCAGGCGGGCGGCCTCTTCGGCGGGGCTTCTGACGGGGCGCAGCGGCGCAAGGGGCCGGCAGGGGCGATCGATGGCGGCGGCCTGCAGCAGGCTGCGGCGCAGCTGATCTGCGGCGGTATCGTCCGCCTTCGAACGGCGGCGGGGTTCCTTCATGCTGAAAACCGGGGTGCGCGAAGATTTTCTGGCGCCGCCTTCCGGGGCCTTGCGCGGCGAGGCTTGCGGCGGGGCCGGCGCGGAGGCTGCGGCCGGGGAGGACGCCGCCAGCGGAGCAAGGGGCAGGGAGGCGGCGATCAGCAGGATGGCGCGGCGCATGGCCGCCTCGGCCGGGATCAGCCAGTTGCGCATCAGCATACGGATGAGAGAGGCCGGGATGATGGCGCCTTCGCCGGGAGGCAGGCGCTCTTCGATTTCCGCCACCAGGGACAGCACAAATCTCCTTGTACGGCTGATCAGGCCGTCATGGGCAGTCTTGAGCTTCAGGGGGCGGGGCGAATAATCCATGCAAGGAGATTAGCATGGGCGCGGAGGGGGGTGGATAAGCTGGGGGTGTTTTTTAGGGAGGGGGTTGATTTGGTAGGAATTTTTGGAAGATGGGGTGGGGGATAGGGGCTCACCGCTGGAGGCCCTCACCTCCCACGCTCTTCGAGCGCGGGCCCCTCCTCTCCCTGAGGGAGAGGGGTTTGGCGTTGTGCTTGGGGTTGACGCTGGATCAGATATCCAGCTCTTCGACGAAGGCGGCGTTTTCCTGGATGAAGCGGAAGCGGAGTTCGGCTTTCTTGCCCATCAGGGTGTTGATGAGGTCGGCGGGGCCCATTTCGTCGTCCATGGTGGCGGGCAGGGTGACGCGGGCGAGCGTGCGGGTGGCCGGGTTCATGGTGGTCTCTTTAAGCTGGGCGGGGTTCATCTCGCCCAGACCCTTGAAGCGCGTCATGTCTACCTTCTGGTTGCCCTTGAAGTGTTCCTTCATGATCCGGGCACGGTCGGCATCATCCATGGCGTAATGGATGTTGCCCTTGTTCGACAGGCGATAGAGCGGCGGCATGGCGAGGAAGAGGCGGCCGGCCTCGATCAGGCCCGGCGTGAGCCGGTAGAAGAAGGTGATCAGCAGCGAGGCGATGTGGGCGCCGTCCACGTCCGCATCGGTCATGATGATGATGCGGTCATAGCGCAGCTCGTCGATGTTGAACTTGCGGCCAAGCTCCGTGCCCAGAGCAAGGGAAAGGTCTGCCAGTTCCTGGTTGCCCATCAGCTTGTCATCCGACGCGCTTTCGACGTTGAGGATCTTGCCGCGCAAGGGGAGGATCGCCTGCGTCTCGCGGTTGCGGGCCTGCTTGGCGGAGCCGCCAGCCGAGTCGCCTTCGACGAGGAACAGCTCTGTGCCTTCCGGGCCCTTGGCCGAGCAGTCTGCGAGCTTGCCGGGGAGGCGGAGTTTCTTGGTGGCGGACTTGCGGCTGATTTCCTTGGCCTTGCGGCGGCGGGCGCGCTCGTCAGCCCGGTCAATCGCCCAGGAGAGGAGCTTGTTTGCCTCTTTGGGGGAGCCGGCGAGCCAGTGGTCGAAGTGGTCCCGCACCGCGTTTTCCACAAGGCGGAAAGCATGGGTGGAGGAGAGCTTGTCCTTGGTCTGGCCGACGAACTCAGGGCCCCGGATGAAGACCGAGAGGAGGAGGCCGGAATGGCCCATGATGTCTTCGGCGGTGACTTCGGAGGCTTTCTTGTTGCCGGTCAGCTCGCCGAAATTACGGATGCCCTTGGTGATGGCCGAGCGGAAGCCGGCTTCGTGGGTGCCGCCTTCGGGGGTCGGGATGGTGTTACAATAGGAGCGGGAGAAGCCGTCAGCATCGCCGAAACCGGCCTGCGTCCAGGCAATCGCCCATTCGACCTTACCTTCGGCGCCCATGTCGACGAGGCCGGTGAAGGGGGTTTCTGTAATCGTGCCTTTGTCGCCGAAGACTTCCGTGAGCTGGTCGGCCAGGCCGTTGGGATAGGAGAGGACGGCTTCGGCGGGGACTTTGGAATCTTCGGGCAGAAGCTCGGGATCGCAGGCCCAGCGGATTTCGACGCCGCGGAAGAGATAAGCCTTCGAGCGCGCCATCTGGAAGAGGCGCTGGGGGCGCCAGCGGAGCTTGTCGCCGAAGATCTGGAAGTCGGGCTTGAAGCGGACGGATGTGCCGCGCCGGTTGGGGGCGGCGCCGACCTTCTGGAGCTTGCCGAGGGGCTGGCCGCGCGAGAATTCCTGGCGGTAGAGCGTGCGGTCGCGGGCGACTTCGACTTCCACATGTTCGGAGAGGGCGTTGACGACCGAGATGCCGACGCCGTGCAGGCCCCCAGCGGTGGAATAGGCCTTGTCCGAGAATTTGCCGCCCGAATGCAGCGTCGTCATGATGACTTCGAGCGCTGATTTCTTGGGGAATTTCGGGTGGGGGTCGATCGGGATGCCGCGGCCGTTGTCGGTCACGGTGAGGAAGCCGTCGGCGGCGAGCTTGATCTCGATGCGGCTGGCATGGCCGGCGACGGCTTCGTCCATCGCATTGTCGAGGACTTCGGCGAAGAGGTGGTGCCAGGCGCGCTCATCGGTGCCGCCGATATACATGCCGGGGCGCTTGCGGACGGGCTCAAGGCCCTCGAGAACCTCGATATCCTTGGCGGAATAGCCCGCCGTGCCGGCCAGCAGGTCGTCTTGCTTCATCTGCCGCGCTGAGGACATGGGGCCGCTTCTCCGTCTTCTGAAAACGCCGGGGATGCCGGCGGAATGATCGAGGCAGACAGGAGGGTAAATTCCTTAACGTTCCGCTAAGGTTTGTTAACCTTCGGCCTTCTGCCAAGGGGGAACATCTGGCGGGGTTTGCGGGGCGGGGCAAGGGGGAGGGTTCAGGCGGCGGACACACTGGACAAGGCTGATCCAGTGTTGTGCTTTCTGGAGGCGAGGCTCAGGTTGAGATCGGCGGGTCGGTAGGGAGACTTGGGCATGGGCGTTACCGCGACGATGTTTGTTCGCAATCGAGGACGACGCCTCAGCGAGGAAGAGCTCCAAAATCTGTCTGCTGAACTGCTGGCCGAGTTGCCCTATGATGGCCTGTTTCTAGGCGAAGTTGTTCTTGAAACCGTACGCACGCTTGGCGACTTTCGCGCAGAGGCAGCTCAGCTCTCCAAGGAATTGCAACATTACTATCCGGGATACGAAGGAACAGCTGACTTCCCCGACCATTTGCAGATATTCGAGCAGGACGGAGCTCCGCTTATTTCGCCGCCGGATGAACAATGGATACAGGTCAATCTGCTCGCTTGGTATTTCGCTCCAGACTACCAACGAGGGCCATGGGGTGAATTGCTCTCTTTGGTTGATGCGCTGGAGAGAAAATTCCCAGAAAGCACCATTTGGTATGGCGGAGACAGTTCCGGATTCACTGCCTACGAATTGACGGCGGAAATCAGGACTGCGTACTCCCGCGTGTATGATGCTATTGACGGCAGGTAACGGGGCGGCTCGGATGGGAAGCAACTAACCCCACCGCTGTCTTTCTCTCCGTTGTTCCGGGATTTGCGCCGCGAATGCGCAGGAGCTGCGGGTTTCAGCGGTGTGATTTGCCGCTCCCCCCTCCGTCCGCTTCGCGGCCACCTCCCCCGTGAACGGGGGAGGAGAAGGGGCGCCGTTTGAGCACTTATATTCACAACATTGTTGAGCAGCGCGTCGCTTGAAGGGTTAAGGTGGGGTTTCCACATTCTGACTGTCGCCTGAAGGATGCCGTGACGGGTGTTTTGAGGGTATAACGGGTTGCCGCTCAGCGGGGCCCGAATCAAAGGAGGCACTAAGATGCCAAAGACAAAGACAGTGCCGGTGTTGCCGCTTCGGGACATCGTTGTTTTTCCAGACATGGTCGCGCCGCTGTTTGTCGGCCGCGACAAGTCTGTCCGGGCGCTCGAGATGATCGATGAGTCCGATAATGAGATCATGCTGGTGGCCCAGAAGGATGCGGCCATCGACAATCCGGTTTCCGATGACCTGCATGCCACCGGCACGCTGGCCACCATCCTGCAACTCCTGAAGCTGCCCGACGGCACCGTGAAGGTGCTGGTGGAGGGGCGCACGCGCGCCCGCCTGGTGGAGCTGCACGACCGGGTGGAGTATTTCGAAGCCGAGGTTGAGGCGATCCCCGAGGCCGAGGCGGCCAGCTCTGACGTGCAGGCGCTGATGCGCGCCGTGCAGGAGCAGTTCGAGAGCTATGTGAAGCTCAACCGCAAGATCCCGCCAGAGGCCGTCACCACGATCAGCCAGCTGACCGATCCTGGCCGGCTTGCCGATCAGGTGGCGTCGAACCTCTCGGTGAAGCTCTCCGACAAGCAGGAATTGCTGGAGATGGCCGAGGTGAAGGACCGTCTGGAGAAGGTGTTCTCGCTGATGGAAGGCGAGATGGGCATGCTGCAGATGGAGCGGAAGATCAAAAACCGCGTCAAGCGGCAGATGGAAAAGACCCAGCGCGAATATTACCTCAACGAGCAGATGAAGGCGATCCAGCGCGAGCTGGGCGATCAGGGCGAAGGCTCTGACCGCGATGAGCTGGCCGAGCTGGACCAGAAGATTGCCGACACCCCGCTCAGCCATGAGGCCCGCGCCAAGGCCGAAGCCGAGATCAAGAAACTGCGCCAGATGTCTCCGATGTCTGCCGAATCCACGGTTGTGCGCAATTATCTCGACTGGCTGCTGTCGCTGCCCTGGGGCAAGCGCAAGGATATCGAGACCGACCTGGTCAAAGCCGAGCATCAGCTCGACGACGACCATTACGGCCTCGACAAGGTGAAGGAGCGTATTCTCGAATACCTCGCCGTGCAGAAGCGGACCGGGCGCCTGAAAGGCCCCATCCTCTGCCTCGTCGGACCGCCGGGCGTGGGTAAAACCTCACTGGGCCGCTCGATTGCCGAAGCCACGGGACGCGACTTTGTGCGCGTGTCGCTGGGCGGCGTGCGCGACGAGAGCGAGATCCGCGGCCACCGCCGGACCTATATCGGCTCGATGCCGGGCCGGATCATCCAGAGCCTGAAGAAGACCAAGAGCGGCAACCCGCTGTTCCTGCTCGACGAGATCGACAAGATGGGCATGGACCATCGCGGCGATCCGGCGTCGGCCCTGCTTGAGGTGCTCGATCCGGAGCAGAACTCGACGTTCAACGACCATTATCTGGAGGTCGATTACGACCTGTCGGATGTGATGTTCGTGACGACGGCGAACTCGCTCAACATGCCTCAGCCGCTGCTGGACCGGATGGAGATCATCCGTATTGCGGGCTACACGGAAGACGAGAAGCTGGAGATCACCAAGCGCCACCTGGTTCCGCAGGTGCGGGAGGATCATGGTCTCAAGGAAGAGGAATGGATCGTCACGGACGGCGCCATCCGCGACCTTATCCGCTACTACAGCCGTGAAGCGGGCGTGCGCAGCCTGAAGCGCGAAGTCTCCCGCCTGGCCCGCAAGGCCGTGCGTGAACTGGCGACGAAGGACATCACCAGCCTGACCATCGATTCCGATAACCTGGCGCAGTATGCCGGCGTGCGGAAGCATCGCTATGGCCTTGCCGACGAAACCGATCAGGTGGGCGCGGTGACCGGCCTTGCCTGGACCGAAGTGGGCGGCGACCTGCTGACCATCGAGGCGGTGAAAATGCCGGGCCGGGGCGCGATGAAGGTGACCGGGAACCTGCGCGATGTGATGAAGGAGTCGATCTCGGCGGCGAGCTCGCTCGTTCGGTCGCGCTCGGTTGACCTCGGCATCAAGCCGACCGTGTTCAACACGACCGACATCCACGTGCACGTTCCCGATGGCGCCACGCCGAAGGACGGCCCGTCTGCCGGTATCGCCATGACCACGGCCATCGTGTCGCTGCTGACCGGCGTTCCGGTCAACCGCGAAGTGGCGATGACAGGGGAAGTCTCCCTGCGTGGACGGGTGCTGCCGATTGGCGGTCTCAAGGAGAAACTGCTCGCGGCCCTGCGCGGCGGCATCAAGACGGTGCTGATCCCGAAGGAGAACGAGAAGGACCTCGATGAGATCCCGGACAATGTGAAGACCGGTCTGAAGATCATTCCGGTGTCGGACATTCAGGAAGTACTGAAACTGGCGCTGACCGGGCCGCTCGCCCCGATCGAATGGTCGGAAGAGGATGAGGCCCGCCTGCAGGCAAGCCTTGGCGGCGGACCGGGAAATTCCGGCGATGCCGACGCGGTGCGCACGCACTGAGGCCCGGCTGAAAGGCTGAACCCTATGGAAAAGCCCCTTCCGGAAGGAGGGGGCTTTTTTCGTTCGGGGGCAGACGATTTTGCTTGCCGGTACCGGCGCGCCGTCAGTCTGCTGTTTTTCGCGGGGTGGCGAGGCCAGGGGCGGCAAAGCCGCCGGAGGGGTGGCGCCGGTAGGTGAAGAGTTCGGCCGGGCGCCCGCCGGTGGAGGTTTCCATCTGGCCGGTGCCGGTGACGAGCTGGGTCTTCTCCAGGGCGCGGCGGAAGTTCTGCGTGTGCAGGGGCAGGCCGAGGATGGCCTCGACCGCGCGTTGCAGTTCGCTGAGGGTGAAGCGGTCTGGCATCAGCTCGAACACGACCGGGCGGTATTTGATCTTGCTGCGCAGGCGGGAGAGGCCGGTGGCGAGAATCCGTCTGTGGTCGGATGTCATGGCGGCGCCCAGGCGGATGCCGGCTTCGGGCAGCCCGGCATCGCGCGCGCATTCGGCCACGAGGCCCGCCTCATAGAGCAGCTCGTAGCGTTCCAGCACGCGCTCCTCGATCCAGCGGGCATTGTCCAGGCCAAAGGCGATGCGCGCGCGTTCGGCCCGCTGTTCATTGCCTGCCGCCCAGGTTTTGAGGCGCGGGGCGATCTCGGCATCGATCAGGGCGGGGCGGCCGCTGCGATGATCTTCCCACGGAAAATACTGATACCAGCTGCGCCAGCGCGCCTCGAAATTGGCGGCCACAGGCTTTTCTTCCGGCGTCAGCGCCAGATAGCCGACCGAGATGACGTGGGCGTTGGGCGGCGCGTCCACCACGCTGGCTTCGGGGGTTTCGCGGTCCTTGTCGCCGAAGGTGTAGAGCTGTTCGACATAGCCGAGTTCAAAGCCCGTCTGCTCGCGCACCCAGCCGCGCAGGGAGAGGTCAAACGTGCGGTGATTGTCGGGGTCGAACGGGCCGAAGGGCAGGGCTTCCTCGCCGCTTGGCCGGCGGGTGACCAGCACATGCGGCTCGCCCTCCTGGATGGCTACCATCACGGCCGAGAGGCCAATCAGCAGCGGCGAGCCAGCAGGCATCAGGCGGCCTCCGCCGCGAGCGCGGCCTGGATATCGCCGAAGCGCTTGAGGAAGGCCTTCTGGGCATCCGGGGCCGAGAGCGGCTTCAGACGGTATTTCATCCCGCCGGGGGGATGGCCGAAGAAGCCATCGGATTCGGCCTCGCTGAAGCCGGCAAGCTGGGTCGCCTCGAACCAGGCGCAGATATGATCGGCCTTCTTGATGAGCTTCTTGAGCTTAACCGGGGTGACGGGCTTGAGGCCGAAGCGGATGTGGATCGCCTCCTGCAGGCGGGCCTCGATGTCCTTGTAGCTTTCGCCCAGCAGCGCCTTGAATGGGGAGATCATGTCTCCGATCACATATTCCGGGCTGTCATGCAGCAGGGCGGTCAGCCAGGCATCGGGGCCGAGGCCGGGCTCCAGCTTGCGCACGATCTGCTCGACCACCACGGAATGTTCGGCCACCGAGAAGGCATGTTCGCCGCGCGTCTGCCCGTTCCAGCGGGCCACACGGGCGAGACCATGGGCGATGTCCTCGATTTCCACATCCATGGGCGAGGGGTGCGCCAGATCAAGACGGCGGCCAGACAGCATCCGTTGCCAGACGCGGGGGGGCTTAACAGAACGCTTCAAGACAGGGGCTCCATGGGGGGCATCTTAAGGGATTGGTAGTACGGGTAAATAAACGGCGGCAATACAGTTACAAACTCGCCTTGTTTATGCCCCGCTTTGCCAATGACGCATTAAGGCCTGTCAGGCATAACCCTTGCAACAGATGCGATGGCTCCGGATTTTCCGGGGGTCATGGCACCAGGCAAGTAGAGTAACGGGTGAGCCGCGTAATGATTGACATCCTGCACCAATTCGCAACCGGACCTGGTTTTCCTGTCGCTGTTCTTGTGTGCGGTGCTGTCATCGTGGTCACCGAAGCGGCCCGCGCCAGCCGTCGCGCCCTGTGGGGCGACCTGTTTACCGAAGACTTCGACGAGTAGGGTTTCCCGCCAAACCCAATCTCCGGCTCATCCCCGCCTGCGCAGGGATGAGCGGACGGAGGACGCGGCGTGTCTGCTAGGTGCGCTCCACGAATACCGTGCCGGCGGAATAGCCTGCGCCGAAGGAGCAGATGAGGCCTTTCTCGCCGGGGGCAAAATCCTCCGAGTGCAGATGGAAGGCGATGATCGAGCCGGCTGAGGACGTGTTGGCGTAGGTGTCCAGCACCGTGGGGCTTTCGGTTTCGCTGGCTTCGTGGCCAAGCACTTTGGATGAGATCAGCCGGTTCATGTTGGCATTGGCCTGGTGCAGCCACATGCGTTTGAGCTCAGCCGCCTTGAGGCCGAGTTCGCCGAGATGGGCGCTGATCATCTCCGCCACCATCGGCACCACTTCCTTGAACACCTTGCGGCCTTCCTGGACGAACAGCTTGTCGGGCGCGCTGATGCCTTCGGGGGCGGCGCGGTTCAGGAAACCGAAATTGTTGCGGATATTGTTGGAGAACTGGGTCTTCAGTTTCGTGCCGAGGATTTTCCAGTGCCCTGCCGGGGCGAAGGCCTCGTCCTCGACCAGGATGGCGGTGGCCACATCGCCGAAGATGAAATGGCTGTCGCGGTCGGTGAAGTTAAGATGGCCCGAGCAGATTTCCGGGTTCACCACGAGCACCGAGCGGGCATTGCCGGAGCGGATGAAATCGGCCGCCGTCTGAATGCCGAAGGTGGCCGAGGAGCAGGCGACGTTCATGTCGAAGGCGAAGCCCTGAATGCCGAGCGCGTCCTGCACCTCGATGGCCATGGCCGGATAGGCGCGCTGCATGTTGGAGGCCGCGCAGATCACCGCGTCGATATCCTTGGGGTCGCGGCCGGCGCGTTTCAGCGCCTCGCGGGCGGCCAGCACGGCCATCTCGGCGAGAACCGAAATCTGGTCATTGGGCCGCTCGGGAATGCGCGGGGTCATGATGTCGGGGTCGAGGACGCCGTCCTTGTCGATGACATAGCGGGCCTTGATGCCCGAGGCCTTCTCGATGAATTCGACGGAGGAATGGGGCTTGGGCTCCAGCAGGCCGGAGCTGATGTCGGCGGCATTCTCGAGGTTCCAGCTGTCGGCCCAGGCATTGTAGCTTTCGACAAGCTCTGCATTGGAAATCGAGTTGGGCGGGGTCCACAGGCCTGTGGCGGAAATGACGGGGCTGGGCATAGGGGTCTCCGGGGGCGCCCGTCCGCCCGCAGGCGTCAGGCCCTTCTTGCTAAATCCTTATTTTGCAAGCTGTAACGCGCGTTGCGGGGCCAGCACAAGGCTGACCCGCTGTCCGGCACGCCGGAAAAGGCTTACTTGTCGACCTGGCCGGGGCCGCCATAGACCTTGCGGTGCAGTTCCCGCTCCTCGGCGGCGCGGACGCTTTCCTCCCAGGCCTCTGACTCCTTGTCATATTTGGCTTTTTCTGCCGCGATCACGGTTTCGTGGCATAGGCGGCGCTCATCGTCGTCCACCTTGTCCTGACAGGTGGAGAGGGCCTTGGCTTCGGCCCGGTCCTGCCAGGTGGCGCAGCCGGCGGCGGGAATCAGCGCCAGAAGGGCGCCAGCGGCAGCAAAACGGCGTATCATCATGGACCTTTCTTGCGGTCTTTTTCCCGCTTGGTTGTAAGGGCGACATCCGCCACCATGTTCTGCATGCACCGGGCGCGGTCTTCATCGTCCTGGATGCTGGCGCAGGCATCGAGCGGATTGGCATAGGCGTTCGATGGCGCGCTGCTCGCGCAACCGGCGACACCCGACAGAATTCCCACTGCCGTGACAAACATAATCGTTTTCATGATCTCTCCCGCACACCCTTGTGGCGGGGACACCCTACCTCATGGTCGTTGACCATGCCAACTGCCTGAGCCCATGCGTAGACGATTGTGGGGCCAACGAACTTGAATCCGCGCTTCTTGAGGTCTTTCGACATCTTGTCTGACCAGTCCGTGCTGGTGGGGGCTTCGCGGAAGTTCTTCCATTTGTTGACGATCGGTTTGCCGCCGACAAAGCGCCAGCAATAATCGGAGAAATCCTCGCCTGCTTCCATCATGCCCAGATAGACCTGCGCATTGCCGATGACGGCCTCGATCTTCTTGGGGCTGCGGATGATGCCGGGATTCTGCAGCGCTTTTTCGGCGCGTTTGGGGGTCCAGCGGGCGAGCTTTTCGGGGTCGAAGCTGTCAAACTCCTGCCGGATGCTCTCGCGCTTGCGCAGGATGGTGATCCAGGAGAGGCCCGCCTGCATCCCATCAAGCTGCAGCTTTTCCCACAGCGCGCGGGGATCACGCTCGGGCACGCCCCATTCTTCGTCATGATAGGCGCGGTAGAGCGGGTCGGTGACCGGCGCCCAGCCGCAGGAATGGGGCTCACTCATCGGCCTTTGCCTCCAGATGGGCTTTGACTTCGGCAATCAGCCAGGGCGCGCCTTCGATCTCGGCGGGGGCTTCATTGACGGTGACGGGCTGCTGGCCAGCGATGGACTGGGCGAACCGGTCTGTGCGGATCAGGGCGAGCGCTTCGCCGGCGGCGGCGCTGGTCACCGCGCCCAGCACAAGCGCCCCGGCGCGGACTTCGGCGCCGGGCGCAAGGCCTGGCCCGCGCAGGCGCACAGTGCGCTTGCGGATGAGGCCCTTGCGCTTCATGCGGCTGGCCACTTCCTGGCCGACGAAACAGCCCTTCTTGTAATCCACGCCGTTCATCAGATCCATGTTGATGTCAGTGGGGAAGACTTCGGCGGCGCGGTAGTCGCGGCCCCATTCGGGGATGCCGGCGGCGATGGTCAGCGCGTCCCAGCCTTCCAGCGGGGCGGCGGCTTCTGCGGCGGGGACCACGGCGCGGCGGGGCAGCTTGGCGCTGCGCGGATCGGGCGCGCCGTCTGCGCTGATGGCGGAGACCAGCGCCTCATCCCGGACAATCTCGACGGCCGAGCGCAGGCGGAACATTTTCAGGCGTTTGAGCAGGTCTTCGGCGGCATCCTGATGCACATCGATCAGCACGCCATCTGCCGTGCGATGGGCGATATAGTCGGCGATGATCTTGCCTTGCGGGGTGAGCAGGGCGCCGTAGCGCGCTTCGCCCTCTGGCCAGTCCATGACCTTGTGGGTGACCGTGCGCTCCAAGAGGGCGAGCGTGTCGGGGCCGGTGAGGCGGAGAATGGCGCGGTCTGGAAGGCGGTGCATGGGCCTGATCTAAGGCCGCCCGGCGGCGGCCGCAATGGCTGCGTGGTCTGGGGCCGGAACGGCAGAGCTGCGCGTGACTTTTTCTGCAAGCGGCGCGATAAGGCGGCCATGACCCAAGTTTTCGATCTCATCCTGCGCGGCGGCACGGTCGTCACCCCTGGCGGCGAAGCCCAGACAGACATCGGCATCATTGGCGAGCGCATCGCCCGGATCGGGGATCTTTCCAAGGCCGCGGCGGGAGAGATTTATGGCGCGTCCGGCCTGCACATCCTGCCGGGTGTGATCGATACGCAGGTGCATTTCCGCGAGCCGGGCCTGGAATACAAGGCTGACCTTGAAACCGAGGCGCGCTCGGCCGCCCTCGGCGGTGTGGTCGCCGTGTTCGAGATGCCCAACACGAACCCCTCGACCATCACGCCCGATGCGATGCTGGACAAGCTGGCCCGCGCCAAGGGGCGGATGGACATCGACCACGCCTTCTATGCCGGGGCGACGCATGACAATGTGGCGCTGCTGCCGGAGATGGAGCGGATGCTCGGCTGCTGCGGCGTGAAGGTGTTCATGGGCGCCTCGACGGGCGATCTTCTGATCAAGGATGATGCCGGGGTGGAGGCTGTGCTGCGCGCCATCAAGCGCCGCGCCGCGTTCCATTCCGAAGATGAGTACCGCCTTGAGGAGCGCCGCAGCCTGGCGGTGACGGGCGACTGGAACAGCCATATCATCGTGCGCGATGTGGAGGCAGCGGTTTCCTCCACGCGCCGGCTGCTGCGCCTGGCGCGCAAGACCGGCAAGCGCATCCATGTGCTGCACATCTCCACTGCCGAGGAGATGGACCTTCTGGTGAATGCCAAGGATGTGGCGAGCGTGGAAGTGCTGCCCAACCATCTGACGCTGGCGGCGCCTGATTGTTATGACCGGCTGAAGGGCTTTGCCCAGCAGAACCCGCCCGTGCGCGAGGCGCGCCACCGCGAGGCGCTGTGGCGCGCGCTGAATGCCGGGATCGTGGATGTTCTGGCGACGGATCATGCGCCGCACACGATTGAAGAGAAGCAGCGGCCTTATCCGGCCAGCCCTTCGGGGATGCCGGGCGTGCAGACGCTGGTGCCGGTGATGCTGACGCATGTGCATGACGGAAAGCTCAGCCTGCAGCGCTTTGTGGAGCTGACGAGCGCGGGCCCGCAGCGCGTGTTCGGCCTGGCCGACAAGGGCCGCATTGCCGAAGGCTATCATGCCGACTTCACGATTGTGGACCTCAAGCACAAGCAGACGATCACCACGGAATGGTCGAAATCGAAATGCGGCTGGACGCAGTTTGACGGCTTTGAGGCGACCGGCTGGCCGGTGGGCACGGTGGTGCGCGGCGGCTTTGTGATGCGGGACGGCGAGATTGTGAAAAAGGGCGGCGGCCAGCCCGTGCGCTTCAACGAAACGCTGGAGCCGGCGGGTTGATCCGTATACGTTACGGATCAACCCGGTAGCCGTGGACGATCATGTCGACATAGGTGCCGGGCGGAAGGTCTTCCCATTTGCCGCACCAGTCTGGCCATTTGCAGCGCCACAGCTCGGTTACCGGGAACATGGCCACCGTCTCCGGTGGAAAGTGCAGGCCCTCCGGGGCGCCGGGCTGTCTGGCCCAGGCGGCGACCTTTTCCGGCGTGATGAGGAGTTCCTCGCTCCAGCCATCGGTGAGGCTGGTGGCCCGCATGGTGACCTTGCCGGGGCGGCGGATGATTTCATAGCGCATCCGGTGGCCGGTAAGATCTTTCTCTGCCCGGTGCATGTTGAAGCCGCCGCGGCCATTGTGCAGGTTGAACTCCAGCACGCCGTTGACCAGTTCGAAATCGAATTCGTGGCCCCAGGCCTGCGGGCCTTCGGCAAACAGCCAGAGCGGGGCATAGACGACGCCGGGCCAGATGCGGTCTATTGTGGCCTCGACCGTGTAGTGGCCCTGGGTGCGGGCACGGCGCAACTCCCGCTCCCATTTGATGGCGCCGCCGGCGCGCGCGTCCAGCCGGTGCAGCAGGGAACCGTCCGCCTGCGGAATGACGCGGTCGAAGCGGAAGGAGAAACCGCCCGGCATCTTGGACGGCTGTGGGCCGGTGATGGGGTGGTAGACCTGATCATAGTTTGACTTTTCCACCGCCGTGGAGGGAAAGCGGACAAGGCCGCCGGCGCCGCCGCCGGGCGGGGGAAGCTCCATCAGCGCGCCGAGATCCTGCCAGAGCTGGGCGGCCTCTGCCCGCTGAGCCTTTACGCGCAATTGCAGGGCGGGCACCTCCAGCGGATCCTTGGTGGTTTCGTCGCCGAACCGGATGGCGCCCAGCCTTGCTTCGTCTGCATAGATGCCGGCGGAGACTTTCTGGAGGTGTTCCAGATTTCGCTCGATGGCCGGATCGGCGGCGGGGCGATGCGTGCTGCCGGACTTTGAGAGCAGGGTGGCATCGACCGCGACCACAGACGCCACCACAAGGCCGCCGAGCACAAAGGCGCCGGCATGCGGCGCGGTTAAAGCGGATTTCTTGCGGTCTTTCATAGCGTTTGCCCCGATAAACCATGATACACCGGCGAGAAATTAACCCCAAGGGGCGCCGGAAAAACGGCGATGCACAAGCCGTGCCAGGGCGGGGTTTGCCAAGGGGCGAGACTGGCCATACCGTTGGGGTGGAAAGAGACTGACTGACCCCCAAGAGGCCCCCCATGACGTTCAGACCCGCCCTGATGATTTCCGCTGCCCTGCTGCTGGCCGCCTCTCCGGCCTTTGCGGAGGCGCGCGCCCCGCATGAGCAGAAAGCCCGCAGCCTCTATGAGGAAGCCATCGCGGTGCGCACGGCGCAGGGGCAGGGCAAGGTTCCCGAACTGGTGGCGTATCTGGTCGAGGAGCTGAAAGCGGGCGGGTTCACCGATGCCGACATTGAAGTGACCGATTACGAGAATGATGGCGAGCGGATCCAGGGCCTGATGGTCTGGTACCGGGCCGAGGAAGGCAAGGCGGCGGAGAAGCCCATCGTTTTGCTGGCGCATATGGATGTGGTCGATGCGCTGCCCGATACCTGGGAGCGCTATCCCTTCGATCTGATCGAGGAGGACGGCTATTTCTTCGGCCGGGGCACGGCGGACAACAAATATGGCGTGGTCAGCCTGATCTCTGCCTTCCTGCGGCTCAAGGAGGAGGGCTTCAAGCCTAATCGGGACCTGATCATCGCGCTGTCGGGGGACGAGGAAACCGGCATGGTGTCTACCCGCGCGCAGGCCCTATACACCGCCGAGAAGATCGACCCGGCCTATGTGCTGAATGCGGATGCGGGCGGGCTGTCGCTGGGCATGGATGGCAAGGCGCTGCTTTATGGCGTTCAGGGCTCGGAGAAGACCTATGCCACGTTTGAACTGACGGTTGACAATCCCGGTGGGCATTCGTCTGCTCCGAGGGCGGACAATGCGATCTACGAGCTGGCGGATGTTCTGAAGAAGATCGAGGCGTACAAATTCCCGGTGATGCATAGCCCGATGACGCTGGCGTCGATGAAGATTTCCGGGGCGCAGACCCCTGGGCCGCTCGGCGATGCCATGCGCGCCTTCGCCGAGAACCCGGCAGACGAGGCCGCCATCGCCGTGCTGCGGGCGGAGCCTTCGATGGTGGGCACCACGGGGACGACCTGCGTGGCCACCATGCTGCGCGCGGGGCATGCGGAGAACGCGCTGCCGCAGCGGGCGACGGCCACTGTCAATTGCCGCATCTTCCCCGGCGTCGGCATCGAGGCGACAGAGAAGACGCTGAAGGACGTGGCGGGCAATGAGAGACTGAAGATCAAGCTGATCTCGGACCTGGTGGAAAGCCCGGAATCGAAGCTGCCGGAGGAGGTGCTGGCGGCGGTGAATGTGGCGCTGGCCGCGCGCGGGCTGGAGGGGTTGACGGTGATGCCGCACATGTCGTCGGGCGGGACGGACGGGATGCACTACCGCAATCTCGGCTATGACACGCTGGGCATCGGCGGCTCGGCGGCCAAGCCGAATGACACGTTCGCTCATGGCCTGAACGAGCGCCTGTCGGTCGATGCCTTCTATTCCGGGCTCGATCACTGGTACATCATCCTGAAGGAACTCGCCGGCGGGGCAGGCTGAGGCGCAGGCAGGGGGCTTGCCCTTTGCCGCGCGCTGGGCGAGCAATCAGGCCGCAAAACAACATGAAACGGGGCGGCGTCAGACTGTCCTACGGGGAGGTTGACGTTCGCCCATGAGCAAGACTGCGCACATTCCGTTCCGCGAGGTGCCTTACCTGCCGTTGAAGCTGAAGGTGGACCGGCGCGCCGATGGCACGATCTATCTCGACAGCGGCCATCCCCTGAAGGCGCACCCGCCGCACATGCTGGCGCCGCTGGTGAAATGGGCGGCCGAGCGCCCGGGCCAGGTGTGGCTGGCCGAACGCTGGCCGGAAGACCCCGGCGCGGATGACTGGCGCCGGATGACCTATGCGGACGGTCTTGCCGCGGTGAAGCGGCTTGCGGCGGCCTTCCTCAGCGAAGGGGCCGGCCAGGACGCGCCGGTGATGATCCTGTCGAAAAACTCCATCGACAATGCGCTGGTGATGTATGGTGCGATGTGGGCGGCGAGCCCTGTGGTGCCGGTGACGCCCGCTTACGCCACGCTGAGCCAGGATCTCTTGCGCTTTGGCTATATCGACCAGCTGACCAGCCCGAAATTCATCTATGTGGAGGATGGGAAGGAATATCAGCGCGCCCTGAACAGCCTGGACCTCACAGACCGGCTGGTGATCTATTCGCGCAATGCGCCGGAGGTGCCGCGGGCTGTCAGCCTGGAGGATTTTGCCGGGCAGGCCGGGCCGGCGGTGGATGAGGCGTATGCCCGGCTGACGCCCAAAACGGTTGCCAAATACATGCTCACTTCGGGGTCCACCGGTGAACCGAAGGCGGTGATCAACACCCATGGCATGGTGGCGGCCAATGCCAAGATGATCCGCTCTGTGTGGAATGAGGAGCGCCTCGATGAGATTACCGGCGGGCCGCAGGTGATGGTGAACTTCCTGCCCTGGAGCCACACTTACGGCACCCATTCCATCCTGCACAACATGCTGGACTGGGGCGGCACGCTTTATATCTGCCAGGGCGCGCCGACGCCCGCGCGCCTTCCCGAAATGATCCGTAACCTGAAGGAAATTCCCACCACCCAGCACACCACCGTGCCCCAGGCCTGGGCGGCGCTGGCCACGGCGCTGGAACAGGATGACGAACTGGCAGAGGTGTTCTTCTCCCGCCTTGTCTCCATGGCGTATGGCGGCGCCTCGATGGGGCAGGATATCTATGAGCGCATTCAGGAAGTGGCGGTGCGCGTGACCGGGGAGCGTATCTCGCTCTCGGCGGGCTATGGCGCCACGGAAACCTCGCCGACGGCTTCCAACGTTCACTGGCCCAA
This sequence comes from Hyphomonas sp. NPDC076881, assembly GCF_050269995.1. Lineage (NCBI taxonomy): Bacteria > Pseudomonadati > Pseudomonadota > Alphaproteobacteria > Hyphomonadales > Hyphomonadaceae > Hyphomonas > Hyphomonas sp. NPDC076881. The sequence continues at coordinate 53,095 of NZ_JBNNJJ010000003.1, forward strand.
TGACCGGATGGGGCTGATCGGCCTGCCCCTGCCGGGCAATACGTTCAAGCTGGTGCCCACGGGCGAAAAGCTGGAACTGCGGGTGAAGGGCGTGAACGTCACGCCCGGCTATTTCCGCAATCCGGAGAAGACCGCCGAAGCCTTTGATGAGGAAGGCTATTACCGGCTGGGCGACGCGGTGAAGTTTGTTGATCCTGCCCAGCCTGAGCGCGGCCTTGCCTTTGACGGGCGCACGGTGGAGGAATTCAAGCTGGCCAGCGGCACCTGGGTTTCGGCCGGGGCGGTGCGCGTGGCGGCTGTGGCGGCGTGTGGCGGGGCGCTGTCGGATGCTGTGGTCTGCGGGCTCAACAAGGATGAGATCGGCCTGCTCGGCTTCCTCAACCTTGCCTGGTGCCAGCGGCTGGTGGGGGAGGCGTTGCCGGCCGATCAGCTGGTCACCCATCCCAAGGTTCAGGAGGCGGTGCGGGCCGGGCTTGCCGCGCATAACAAGGCCCATCCCAACGCGGCGGCCCGCATTGCGCGCATCCTTTTGCAACCTCAGGAACCGCGCGCCGATCTGGGGGAAATCACCGAGAAGGGGTATATCAACCAGTCGCGCACCCAGGCGTTGCGGGCAGACCAGCTTGACCTGCTCTATTCGGTCGCGCCTGCAGCGGCGAGACTCCTGATCTCATAGCGTTTTCGGCGGAAAATCAGTGTTTCTGGGGTAGAAACCTGCCCTTAAGGGCTCGATTCCTTATCCAAAGTGCTTAAACATGCCCCGCGGAGCGACCGGGTAACCGGAAGCTTCAGCCATTCCCCTTTGGCTTATGGGCGGGTCGCGGATAGTCAGGAAGCTCCCCTTGTTTCCTAATTGCCTGCGGCCCGCTTTGGTTTTGCGCTGGCGTCAAAACCCGCTAGGGAACGCCAGCAGCAAATTTAGGGGAGGTTCGTCCATGTCCGACACGTCCGCCGCCATGACCGGCGCCGAGGCCCTTGTTTCCACACTGGCAGATCATGGCGTTACCGCCTGTTTCGCCAATCCCGGCACTTCGGAGATGCACCTTGTCACGGCGCTTGACCGCGAGCCGCGCATCCGCTCGGTGCTGTGCCTGTTCGAGGGCGTGGCGACGGGCGCGGCGGATGGCTATGCCCGCGTTACCGGCCGCCCGGCGATGACGCTGCTGCACCTGGGCGCGGGCTTCCTCAATGGCGGGGCGAACATCCACAATGCCAAGCGCGCCTGGACGCCGATGATCAATGTGATCGGCGATCATGCCGTGCCGCATCTGCGCTATGACGCGCCGCTGACCTCCAACATCATGGGGCTGGCCGGGCCCAACTCCGTCTGGATCAAGTCGGCTGACAGCGTGGAGGCCGCGGGCGAGTTGGCAGCGGAAGCCTGGGCGGCGAGCTTTGGCCCCGTGCCGGGCCCCGTCTCGCTGATCCTGCCGGCAGACTCGGCCTGGAATGAAGGCGGCAGGCCCGGCAAGACGCGCGCCCAGCCTTTCCTGCGCGCGCCGGACGCCGCGCGGGTGGAGGCGGCGGCCAAAGCGGTGAAGGCTGCCAAGCGCCCGATGATCCTGATCAGCGGCAGCGCGCTGACCGGGCCGGGCCTTGGCCATGCGGCGCGCCTGAAGGCGGCTGGCATCCGTGTGCTGACGGATACATTCTTTCCCCGGCAGGTGCGCGGGGCGGGCATCTTTGCGCCCGAGCGGATGCAGTATTTTGCCGAAGGCGCGATGGCGGACCTTGACGGCACGGACCTGATGCTGGTGGCCGGTACGCAGGTGCCCGTGGCGTTCTTTGCCTATCCTGGCAAGCCGAGCCTGCTGGTGCCCGAAGGCTGCACGCCGCTGGTCATCGGCGGGCCGGAAAGCGACAGCGCGGCCATCCTCGAAGCGCTCGCAGATACGCTCGGCCTGACAGAGGCTGCCCCGGCGCCCACGCTGGAAATTCCCGACGCGCCCGCCGGCGCGCTGAACGCGGCCACGGTCGGCGCGTCGATTGCCCGCCATATGCCGGAGGGCACGTTTGTTTCCGATGACGGCGTTTCCAACGGGCTGCCGACTTTCCTGATGACGGGCCGGGCGCGCCCGCATGACTGGATGATGCTGACGGGCGGGGCCATCGGGCAGGGGATGCCGCTGGCGCTGGGCGCGGCGGCCGGCGCGAAGGGCCGCAAGGTGCTCTGCCTGACGGGCGATGGCGCGGGGATGTATACCAATCAGGCGCTGTGGAGCATGGCGCGGGAAGGCGTGGACGTGGTCAATGTCGTGTTCGTCAACCATTCCTACCGTATCCTGAATATCGAGCTGGCGCGCACCGGCGCGGGCAATCCCGGCCGCGTGGCCGCTGACCTGCTTGGCCTTGGCCGCCCGGAGATCGACTGGGTGAAGCTGTCGGAAGCCCAGGGCGTGCCGGCGGTGAATGCGACGACGGCGGAAGAGTTCGACGCCGCCCTCCAGCGCGCCTTCAGCGAGCCGGGGCCGCACCTCATCGCGGCGCATGTGCCGGCGCGCTGAGCTGCTTTATAACGAGAACAAAAAAGCCCCCGGAACGGGTTCCGGGGGCTTTTGTATACGGATCAGGTGGCGGACGGCTTATTCAGCCGGCGCATCTTTCTCCGCCTTTTTCGCCGGATCAAACTTCGCGAACCAGCCCATCACATTGTCGGTCTGGGCGATGAGGCGGCTGGGGCGGCTGGTGATGTTGTGGGGCGCGCCGGGAATGCGGATGAGGGCGGTTTCCACGCCGTTCATCTTGAGGCCCGTGTAGAACTGTTCGGCCTCCCAGGCGGGGGTGCGGAAATCTTCCTCGCCCACCAGCAGCATCGTCGGCGTCGTCACCTTGTTCACAAAGCTGATCGGCGAGCGTTTGAGGAAGGCGTCCGGATCGGTCCACGGGTCGGCGCGTATCCAATGGCGGCGGACATATTGGGCAATATCTGCGGCCAGCGCCATCGTGTACCAGTTGATCACCGGCTTGGCCGACACGGCGGCGGCAAAGCGATCGGTCTTGGTGACGATCCAGGCGGTGAGGATGCCCCCGCCCGATCCTCCGGTCACGAACAACCGGTCCTTGCTGACATAGTTGCGGCGGATGAGTTCATCCACCACGCTCATCAGGTCGTCATAGTCATAGCCGGGATAGGCAAGGTCGATGGCGAGGGCAAAGTCTTCGCCATAGCCGGTCGAGCCGCGCGGGTTTGACCAGACGGTGACATAGCCTTCGGCCGCATAGCGCTGAATCTCGCTGGCGAAATAAGGGCCATACATCGCGTAGGGGCCGCCATGGATTTCCAGGATCATCGGGAAGCTGCCATCGGCCTTGAAGTCTGGCGGCAGGGCCACCCAGGCTTCGATCTCCAGCCCGTCATGGCTGGAGGGCACCTTGATCTCTTCGACGCGCGCCATTTCCAGATAGGGGAGGATGTCGTCGTTCAGCGCGGTGAGCACCTTGGCGCCCTTGCCGTCGATGCCGGCGGAGGCAATCTCGGACGGGCGCTCAGCAAAGCCGGCGGTATAGGCGATCAGCGGGTTTTTCCCTCCGCTGACGGAGAAGCTGCCCGAGGCATAGGGGCGGCCAAGGGAGGTGCCGCCGATATCGGTGACGAGCCGGGTCACGGCCCCGCCGGTGGTGATGCGGAAGAGGCTCAGCACACCATGATCTTCGGACAATACCAGCAGGCTCTTGCCATCGGGCGCCCACACGGTCTGGTCCACGCTGCCGGGAAAGTCTGCAGCGATCTCGCGCGCGCCGCTGCCATCGGCATTCATCAGATAGAGATTATCCTGCTGATAGGACAGCACCTTGTCGTCATAGCCGCGATAGGCGATCGTCTTGCCGTCCGGCGAAACAACGGGGGCGTAATCCGGCCCGTCCCGGTTTGTCAGAGGACGGATGGAAAGATCGCTGAGGCTGATGGCGTAGATCTCGCTCTCGATGGGATCGAGCTCGTGGTCTTCGGCCAGGTTTCCGGACACCAGCAGGGTGGTGTTGTCCAGCCATTCCGGTCCGCCCAGGTCTGTTTCCTCAAAGCTTACCTGGCGCGGCGTGCCGCCATCCACCGGGAGGACGAAGATCTGCGTGGTGCCGTATTCGAGATAGCCGCTCCCATCAAAGCGGAACTGCAGGCGATCAAACACCTTGACCGGATCGCTCCATTTGCCGCCTTCGGGCGTTGCCGGGGACTTGGCAAAGCTCGGCGTTTCTCCGGGTACGAACATCGAGAAGGCGATGAACTTGCCGTCCGGCGACCAGACCGCTTGCGAGGGGGCCTGCAGGAACTGGGCCAGCGGATGGCTGCGGCCGGTATCGGGATAGTAGACGCGCATTTCCGGCTTGCCGCCATTGCTGGCGGAATAGACCAGGCGTGAGCCATCGGGCGACCAGCGGGGGCTGGAGGCGCCTTCGGGGCTGACGATCAGCGGGCGGTGGTTGCCAGTGGCCGTGTCGATGCTCCAGAGCTGGCCAATGTCGCGGTCGGTCAACCGGTCCATCGCGCGGCGGACATAGACAATGGTTTTCCCGTCCGGCGAAATCTGCGGATCGGTGGCGTATTCCATGTCGAACACGCGCTCTGCCGTGAAGCGCTTGGACGGCGTCTTGTCTTTCTTTGTGTCGGCAATTGCCGGCGTGACCGCCAGCAGAAGCGACAGGCTGGCTGCGGCCAGTATGCGCAATTTCATCGGAAACCCCTCCTTCAGTCGTGTGCAGAGGGCGTAACATGCTGAAAGCATGGAGGATAGCGCTGCGGCAATCCGGGCTTGCGATTCGGCGGCGCCGAACGCATATAGCCCTCGGAGGCAGGCGGCGGACGAGCCGCTCGCCAATCGGGTCAGGCGGGGAACCGAGCAGCCCTAACGAGTTTCCGCTCGGGTCGTTTGCCTGTCTCCACCCTTTCCCCCTTCCTCTGCCGCCACCGCCCGCACCACGGCGGTTTCCTTCAGCAGGGGATGCTCGGCCAGATCCGACACGGATATATAGACTGCGCCCAGCCGCGTGCTCTTGGCCGGCAGGGCGTCTTCGCCCAGCGCCTCGGACATCGCCCGCCAGACCAGTTCGGTGCAGTAGAGGCTCGTATCGGTCTCCAGCGAAAAGGACCGGTCGAAGGGGCGCCCCACGGCGGCTTCGGCATAGGCGAGATAGGCGGCGCGCGCCGGGCCGGTGAGATCGATCTGGTAGAGGCCAAGCTCGCTGACATCGGAGAGATAGCCGGCAAGGCTGACGCGGACGACCTTGCCCGTCTGCCGGGGCGCGCCGGTATCGGCATGGATCACCGAGAGGCTGCCATCGGGATTGGCCACCGCGATGCCGACATGGCCCCAGCGTTTATCGCCCTGCGACCAGATGGCCGCGATCTGGGTGCCTGTGCCGGTGCCTGCCCCCTTGAACAGGAGGTCGCCCGCCTGGACCGGGGGCAGGGCTGAGGGAAGGATCTCGGCGCTCGCGGCGCCCGCAACCAGCAGGCAGGCCAGCGCGGGGGCTATTTGGCGAAGCAATTGGAGAGCACGGCGCTGCCCGGCAGGGAGATCGACTCATAGATGAGCGTCATGGCGTCATCGATGGTCGGGGCAGAAGACAGCGTGTCGGCCACCAGTATGGCGTCGGCTTCCGACATGAATTCGCCGGTGGGCTCTTCATATACTTCGTCCCAGCCTTCCCAGGTGATGGAATCGGCGATGCAGGCACAGTCTTCGGCATAGTAACCGCTCCCCGCGCCTGCGGCGATGGCCGCTTCATGCCGGGCCACCAGCGCGGGGCAGGCATTGTGGGCCCGCGCCTGCTGCGTGGTGTGAACGTCGGTAAACTGGGCGAGGGCGGGCATTGCAACGGCAAGGCCCGCAAGAGCGGCGATCAGATATTTCATGTGTGCGTCCCAGGCAGGTAAAGTGCGCTGAGGCTACACCTGAGCGGCGGCGGGGCGCAATTGACCGAATATCCTTTGGCCGAGTTTCTTTGACTGGCCGGTCACTGGCTGTTCAAACAGGCTGAAGCTCGCCCAGGCGACAAGCGTGCAGCCCAGCAGGATGAGGGGCAGGGCAATCGCATTGTCCAGCAGGCCGGGCATGGCAACCCGGCCCCAGACCAGGCCGAAGAAGTTGGCCGACAGCATGTGCGTCAGATAGAGCGAGTAGGACCAGTCCCCGAGCCGCACGGGCAGGCCGGTCAATTTCCAGTTCTGGCGCAGTTCGATGGAGGCCGCGCCATAGGTCAGCAGCGCCGCGCTTGGCAGGAAGAGAATGACCCGGGCGCGGTCATGGGTCATGAAGCCGCCGGTGTCGGCGCCCAGCGCGCCGTTCACATAGAGGGTCATGCCGATGATCAGGGCTGCGACGCCCGCTGCCAGGGCCGGCACGCCCAGTGCGCCTTTTGTCGACCGCCAGAGGAAGGCGGCCACCGCCCCTGCCAGGAATTCGAACACCATAGGATGCGTCACAATCCGCAGGATCGGCTCTTCGCCGCGCGAGGGGTTGAGAATCAGGCCGAGGCCGACGGCCACCGTGCCCCAGAGAATCAGGAGCGGCAGACGGCGGCGCTCGCCCAGCGGCATCATCAGCAGCACCGCGAAGAAGATGTAGAAATACATCTCGTGAATCAGCGTCCAGCCGGTCTGGAGCAGCGGGCTCTCGGTTTTGGGAATCAGCAGGTAATCCTTGAGCAGGCTGATCTCCTGCTGGGTGCCGCCATAGACCAGTTCCGGGCGGAACAGCCAGATCGGCACCAGCGCCGACAGGCAGAGCCACCACAAAGGATAGATTCACGTGGCGCGCGACCAGAGAAATTTGCCGGCATCCTTGAGGCCCCCCAGCGTATTGTGGGACACCAGCACCATGACGAAGCCGGACAGGACGAAGAAAAGATCGACGCCCCAGTCGCCGATATCGGTCCATGGGCCGAGAATGTGGCCGATTCCCCGCTTGGCCTCGATGTCCTCGATATGCACGAGCAGCACCATATAGGCGGCAATGGCCCGCAGCACTTGCAAGTTATTGAGCTTCATTCGAGGTGTCCCCACACGAACCGGGCCTGTTGTTACTGGCGGCCATCTGGTAAAAAGTGCAATAGCCATGCCATCCCGGACGGCCGGGGGGAGCATGGCTGAGAGAATTCGGGAGGGTCTCAGACGGGCCCGAAACGCCTGAAAACACTGGACGATCCGGCGCGCGTTAAGAGTTTGTTCACCGGTTTTCCACGCCTTCTTGACGGAATTGCGAATTGGGGCGTTGACCCGAAATTAACCTTCGGACACTATATCTTGTGTCGGGGCAAAGGGGTGAGACCACATCTGGTTTAACTCCCGCGATATCCCTATATCTGCAGGAACATCGAGGAGGGTCGCCATGTCGGCAACCAACGCTAAATCCGTCGCCGCTGAAGCCGCTCGCAAGGGCAAGCCGAAGGCGGGTGCGGGCGCGAAAGTGGCGCTCGTGCCGGTCAACCAGGTCGTGACTGATCCGTCCCGCGATTCTCTGCTGACCGATTTCGGCAAGAAGACGCTCGATGACCGCTACCTGCTGCCGGGCGAGACCTATCAGGACATGTTCGCGCGCGTTGCCACGGCCTTTGCCGACGATGCCGCCCATGCCCAGCGCATCTATGACTATATCTCCAAGCTCTGGTTCATGCCGGCGACCCCGGTGCTGTCGAATGGCGGCGCCGATCGCGGCCTGCCGATTTCCTGCTTCCTCAACCAGGTGGGCGATTCGCTCGACAATATCGTCGAGACCTGGACGGAGAATGTCTGGCTGGCGTCCAATGGCGGCGGCATCGGCACCTATTGGGGCAATGTGCGCTCCATCGGGGAGAAGGTTGGCCAGAACGGGCAGACCTCGGGCATCATCCCTTTCATCCGCGTGATGGATTCGCTGACCCTCGCGATCAGCCAGGGCTCTCTGCGCCGTGGCTCGGCCGCCTGCTATCTCGACATCCATCACCCGGAAATCGAGGAATTCCTCGAAATCCGCAAAGCGTCCGGAGACTTCAACCGCAAGTCCCTGAACCTGCACCATGGCCTCAACATCACCGACGCCTTCATGGAAGCGGTGCGCAATGATGAAGAGTTCGGCCTGATCTCGCCCAAATCCGGCGAAGTGCTGAAATACGTCAACGCCCGCAAGCTGTGGCAGAAGATCCTCGAGCTGCGGATGCAGACCGGCGAGCCCTACCTCCTGTTCACCGACACCGTGAACAATGCCATGCCGGCCCACCAGAAGCGCCTTGGCCTGAAGGTTACCCAGTCGAACCTCTGCTCGGAAATCACCCTGCCGACCGGCATTGACCATCGCGGCCAGGATCGCACGGCGGTGTGCTGCCTTTCCTCGGTCAATGCCGAGACGTTCCTGGAATGGTCGAAAGAGCCGATGTTCCTGGAAGACATCTTCCGCTTCCTCGACAATGTGCTGGAAGACTTCATCCAGCGCGCCCCGCCGGAAATGGCCCGCGCGGTCTACTCCGCCAAGCGCGAGCGCTCGGTTGGCCTCGGCGTGATGGGCTTCCACTCCTTCCTGCAGGCGATGAACGTCTCGCTGGAAAGCGCGACCGCCAAGGCGCTGAACCTCAAGATCTTCAAGCATATCCGCCAGGGCGCGGACGCAGCTTCGGTGAAGCTCGCCAAGGAGCGTGGCCCCTGCGAGGACGCCCGCGATGTCGGCATGATGGCGCGCTTCTCCAACAAGCTCGCCGTTGCGCCCACCGCGTCGATCTCGATCATCTGCGGCGGCACCTCGGCCGGCATCGAGCCGATCCCGGCCAATGTCTACACCCACAAGACCCTCTCGGGCTCCTTCACGGTGAAGAACAAGCAGCTGCAGGAACTCCTGCAGTCGAAGGATCTCGACACCGATGAGGTGTGGACCTCGATCCTCGAGCATGAGGGCTCGGTGCAGCATCTCGATTGCCTGACGCAGGACGAGAAGGACATCTACAAGACCGCCTTTGAACTCGACCAGCGCTGGATCATCGAGCTGGCGGCCGACCGCACGCCCTTCATCTGCCAGTCCCAGTCGCTCAACCTCTTCCTGCCGGGCGACATCAACAAATGGGATCTGCACATGCTGCACTGGACGGCATGGGAGCGCGGCCTGAAATCGCTTTACTATTGCCGCTCCAAATCGGTGCAGCGCGCTGCCTTCGCCGGATCGGAAAAGATCGAGGGCGAGAAGCTGGAAGTCGAGAGCACCGATTATGACGAGTGCCTCGCCTGCCAGTAAGGGCGGCCTCAGTTAATTGATTTCCATCAAGGGGCGTTTGCCGTTAACGGCAGACGCCCTTCCTCATTGGGGGAGGTAAACCCCGGCGCCGCCTTGGTTTTGCCTATTTTCTCAACGTGTTAATGCAAATCTGCGCCCTGCCGTGGGGGCAGGAATGTCAAAATTTTTTTTTAAATCCGGAACCTGTAGCGATTTCTGCAGAAAGGGATGGGCGGGCAATCTGTTAATCAATTCTGGCCGAAATCTGTGTTGGGATCGATTTCTCTTCATGATATTGGAACTCATAGGGGCGAACTTCGTTACAGAAGCAGTGGCGAGGTTCTACCTTGAGAGGCGTTCGAGCGATGATGATTGCATTTGCAACCAGTCTTGCATCTTTGGCCTGCCAGGGCTGTGTCTCCGGCGATGTGGCCGGGCATGCCTACGCAGAAGCTGCGACCGAACCCTCGCTGGGTATGATGCTGGCCGTTCCGGGCCGGATCGGCGCAGGCCCGATGAACACGCCTTCCGAAGAAGCCTCTGCGGCGCTGGCCGCTTCGGCGACCACCACCGTCATCACGCCGCTGACCAGCGCGGATGCCCCGGTCAGCGTGGTTGCCCTGTCCGGTCCGCAGCCCGCCTTCAGCCTTACCGGCTCGGGCACCTCCAGCCTGTCGGTGGTTGATTCCAACCTTGCCTGGACCGGCAGTTCGGCCCTGTCGCGCGTTGCCGCCGATCTGGCGACGCGCCGCGCGGGCCGCCCGGTGGAGATGGTGCAGGATATGTCGCTCGGCCTCTCTATCGCCGCGCCTGCCTCGCGCACCGGCCTCGCCTTTGACGTTGGCCTTGCCCCGCGCGTTGCCATCCGCGATGAGGGCGATCTCACCAGCCAGCGTTTCGGCGGTGAAGTGCGCTTCGGTCAGGGCCTGAACCTGACGAACAATAATGGACAGCCGGAAGGCTGGTATCTCTTCGTCGGGGCGGACGGCGAAGCGCTCGTCTGGGATAATTCGGACTCCACGCCGTCGCTGTCGGATGTCTTCGATGTGCAGGTCACCGATCAGGTCACTGTGGGGGATCTGCAGGCCGGCGTGTCGATCCAGCGGGCAGGGGGCGAGTTGTCCTTCAGCTATATCCGCCGCGAGATGAAGTTTGACGACCGCAACCGCAGCCTCAAGGATACCGAGGATTTCGCGGGCATCACCTTCACGATGCGCCGCTGAGCAGGGCTGCCGCCAGCACCAACAAGGCAGATCGCCTTGAGGCTTCGGACCGTTAGGCAATCAGTATACTGAAAAATATGGTATCCCGTGCCTGGCGTTTTTGCCGTATGAGTCAGCTTTCCCGCGCCAGGGTTTTGCACGCTCAGGGAAAATCAACCGGGCGCAGCCGTTCTGGCGTGACGCGCCAGAAGGCTTCGGCTTCTGTGCCAATGGCAGAGAGAACCGGGTCTATCTCATCGGACCTCACCACCGCGCGCAGGGCGATTGCTGTTGCCTCAATGCAGTTGTCAGGCGTCAGATTGTGATGCGGCCGCAGGGCTTTTGCCTCGGCAGTCTGCGCCTCGCGGTTGCCCCAGGGCGATGGGGCTTCCGGATGCCAGCGGTAGAGGAAGATGGCGCGCACAACACTGGGCAGGGCATCGGCAAATCGCAGCGCCTGGTCCACAGTCAGGCGCCGTCGGAAGGCCAGCAGCACGCCTTCAATGGCGGTGTAGGCGGAATTGTTGCTGACGAGATCCATTTCCTCTCTGGCGACTTCAAGGAAGCGTTGCCATTCGGCGCTGGCATGTCGGTAGGTCCACGGCATTGGCATGCCTAACTGATATATCCCTCCGCCGCGCTGCCCATGTGGTCGCTCGCCGCAATTCGTGGCAAGCCAACAGCTCAGGGATTCCTTTTCAGTAAGCAGGGCAGGCTGGGCAATGGCTGAGAAAGAACTGGCAGAGACCCCCGAAAAGCAGTCAAGCGAGCCCCCCGCCACCACGCGCAGCGGGGAGTTTGGCTGGCGGGTGTTTGTGGATGCCGCTGTGCCGCCGGCGGCGGCCATTATCTGTTTTGCGGCTGGTGTGCTGTTGCTGCTCTCGGCCTCCCAGCCAAACCTGGCGGGGCGGATGGGCGATCTGCTCGCCGTGCTGCCCCTGCCTCTGGTGGAGGTGTCTCATTTCGTTGCCTCGCTGCTGGGGATGCTGCTTCTGTTCCTGGCGGCGGGCCTCTGGCGGCGGATTGATACGGCCTGGTGGGCGGCGATCCTTGTGCTGCTGGCAGGCGCGGCTTTCTCCCTGCTGAAGGCGCTGCATTGGGAAGAAGCCCTTGCGCTGGCGCTGATCGCGGGGGCGCTGATGCCGCTGCGCCGCTCCTTCTATCGCCGGGGCCATATGTCGGACGGGCTGCTTTCGCTGCCCAGCCTGATTGCCATCTTCGCGGTTACCGGCCTTGCCATCTGGGGTCTGCTGGCGGCCTATGAGAATGTTCCTTATCAGGATGACCTCTGGTGGACCTTCCTGCGCGATTCCGATGCGCCGCGCTCCATGCGCGCGCTGGCGGGCGCCGTGATGCTTGGCTGCATCGTGGCCGCCTGGCAGATCATCGGTGTGCGGCAGAGCCAGAAGGCTGCCGGCCACACGGCCGCAGACCTTGCCAGGGCAGAGGCCATCTTTGCCGCCGCGCGCGAAGGCCATCCCGATGCCAATCTGATGTTTGTGGGCGACAAGTCCTTCGTGTTCACGCCTTCGGGCAAAAGCTTCGTCATGTATGGCCGGCGCGGGGGCCTCTGGATCGCCATGGGCAATCCGGTGGGCCCGGCAGAGGAACACGCAGAAGCCCTGATCGCCTTCCATGAAGCGGCCGATCATGCGGGCAAGTCTCCGGTCATCTACGGCGCCAGCGGCGATCTGCTGCCTGCGCTGGTCGATCTGGGGTACACCATCCGCAAGATCGGGGAGGCGGCCTGCATCGATGTGCCGGGGTTCAGCCTGGAGGGCTCTTCCCGCGCGCGGCTGCGCCAGGCGCGCAACCGGGCGCTGCGCGATGGCTGGCGGGTGGAGGTCATCATGCCGGGTGGCCCGGTCCCCTGGGAAGCGCTGCGCCAGATCTCGGACGCCTGGCTGAAGGCGCATTCGGGCACCGAGAAGGCTTTCTCGCTCGGCCGCTATGACGAGGCCTACCTGGCCCGCTTCCCCATTGCCATCGTGCGGCAGGAAGGAGGGGGCGGGCCGCCGGTGGCCTTCGCCTCGCTCTGGCCAGCGCCGGGCGGCCGGGAGATCGCGGTGGACCTGATGCGCCATGGCCCGGACGCGCCCAATGGCGTGATGGATTTCCTGTTCCTGGAGGTGACGCTCTGGGCCAAGACGCAAGGGGTGGAGGTTTTCGATCTTGGCATGGCGCCGCTCTCGGGCCTGCGGCCGGGGCGCTATTCGCCCGCGCTCACCAATGTTGGCCAGATCGCCTATGACCGGGGTGAGAGCCTTTACGGCTTCCGGGGCCTGCGGGCTTACAAGTCGAAATTTGCGCCGGACTGGCAGCCTCTCTTCATCGCCGCCCCGCCCAGGGTGTCGCTGCCCTTTGCGCTGATGGCGGTCGCCTTGCTCACTTCGGGCGGGCTGCTGGGGCTGATTCTGCCCGGATCGTCGGCCAGATGATTCGGAAGTGTCCGGATATGGCTGCCGTCTGATCCGTCCTGCCGGGGGTCAGTCGTCGTGATCGAGGGGCGGGGCGTCGCTTGTGTCGCGGCGAGGCCGGGCCACCAGATCGCCCAGATCGGTCAGTTCGATGAAGGTATCTGCCTCGCGGCGCAGATCGTCTGAAATCATCGGTGGGGTTGCATTCATGGTCGATACGATCGACACCCGAACGCCCTTGCTTTTCACCGCTTCCACCAGCCGCCGGAAGTCGCCATTCCCGCTGAAAAGCACGATATGATCGCAGTAGGCGGCCGCTTCCAGCATATCGACGGCCAGCTCCACATCCATGTTTCCGCGCACCCGTTTGCGGCCCTCACGGTCCACGAATTCCCGGGCAGGTTTCTTCACGACGTTGAAGCCGTTATAGGCCAGCCAGTCCACCAGGGGGCGGATCGGGCTATAGTCGTCATTCTCCACCAGGGCCGTGTAATAGCTTGCCCGCACCAGCCGCCCGCGAGACTGGAACTCCTTGAGAAGCTTGCGGAAATCAATTTCCAGCCCGACCGATCTGGCCGCCGAATAAAGATTGGCTCCATCAATGAACAAGGCCAGCCGCTCATCCTTGTAAAAAGCCATTGGCTTTATCCTCTTCTTCTAATAGGGAAGGGCCAAATTCATGCCCAGGCGCGTTTACGTCCGGAATACCGGTCCCTTGCAGACTCTGCAAGGACGGGTTGCCGTGGCGTGCTGCAGCGCATATAAAGGGCGGTTCTTCAGGAGTATTTCCCCGTATGGCCCGCGTTACCGTAGAAGACTGCATCCAGAAGGTTCCCAACCGCTTCGAGCTGGTTCTGCTCGCAGCGCATCGCGCCCGCATGATCCGCGAAGGATCACCGCTGACGATCGACCGGGACAATGACAAGGATCCGGTCGTATCCCTGCGGGAAATCGCCGAGACCTCGGTGGACCTGAAAGTCGTCAAGGAAGCTCTGATCTCCAACCTGCAGGACATCCGTCCGGGCGAAGAGAACGAGCGTGAAGCTGATCGCCAGGCCCTTCAGGCAGCCCCGGCCGCCACCGAAGAAGATGTTCTGCGCGCCTATCAGGCTGAACTCGAATCCGGGCGCGACGACCGGCTCTAGGAGCACCAATGGACGGCAGCGCCCTTTCCGGACCGGAAAAAGGGGCTGGCACGGGGGCTGGCACACCGGCTCCTGCCAGCGATATTGCGTCTGGCCTGCCGCCGGTTCTCTCGCGGGAAGAGCTGATCGCCAAGGTCCGCGCCTATCACCCGCGCGTCAAATCCGAGCTTCTGGGCCTGGCCTATGATTTCGCCAAGAAGCATCATGGCGAGCAGTCCCGCGATTCTGGCGAGGCCTATTATTCTCACCCGGTTCAGGTGGCGAGCCTGCTGGCGGATGTGAAGCTCGACGAAGTTACCATCGTGGCCGGCCTGCTGCATGATGTGGTCGAGGATACCGAGATCGACATTGGCGACATCGAGGTGCGCTTCGGCCCGCAGGTGGCCGAGCTGGTCGATGGGGTTACCAAGCTCGACAAGCTGGAATTCACCTCCAAGGAAGCCGCGCAGGCGGAGAACTTCCAGAAGTTCATCCTGGCGATGACGAGTGACCTCCGTGTACTGCTGGTCAAGCTGGCGGACCGGATGCACAATATGGAGACGCTGCACTTCCGCAAGAAGCCGGAAAGCCGGCAGCGGACCGCGCGCGAAACCATGGACATCTATGCCCCGCTCGCCCGGCGCATCGGCCTTTACGACATGGCCGCCCGGATGGACGACCTGGCGTTCAAGGAACTCAACCCCGAAGCCCGCCGTGCCATCATCTACCGGCTGGAAGAACTCGAGCGCGAAAATAAGGACGACCTCGGACGGATCCGCGCTGATCTCACGCGCATCCTGAATGAGGCAGGCCTGCGCTACCGCCTGAGGGGCCGCCGCAAGCAGCCCTATTCGCTGTGGCGCAAGCTGGAGCGCAAATCGATTTCCTTCCGCGATGTGGCCGATCTTTTCGCCTTCCGCATCATCGTGCCGGATGTGGCTGATTGCTACCGCGTGCTCGGCGTGTTGCACACGCATTGGGCCTGTATTCCCGAACGCTTCCGGGACTTTATCTCCGTGCCCAAACCAAACGGATATGCGAGCCTCCATACCACCGTGCGCGCCTCCGGCAACCGCCGGGTGGAGCTGCAGGTCCGTACCGAGACGATGGACCTCACCGCCGAATATGGTGTGGCCGCTCACTGGGGCTACAAGAACCGTTCCTATGGCTTTGACCTGGATTCGGCCCGCGCCGCCGGCCTTGATCCCGAAGCCAACCTCAAAGCCTTTGCAGAACTCGTGCGTGATGGGGCCGAGCCGGGGGAATTCCTCGAGCATGCCAAGCTGGAGATGTACCGCGAGCACGTCTTCACCTTCACGCCCAAGGGCAAGCTGATCATCCTGCCCGCCGGGGCCATGCCGCTCGACTTTGCCTATGCCGTTCACTCGGCCGTGGGCGACACGACTATCGGCGCGCGCATCAATGGCGAGGAGAAATCCCTCCGCCGCCCGCTCAAGAATGGCGATGTGGTGGACATCATCCGTGGTAAGACGGCTGAGCCGATCCGCGGCTGGGAAATGCTCACCCATACCGGCCGCGCCAAATCCGCCCTCCGGCGCCTGGAGCGGGAGCGTGAGGTTGCCGAATTCCGGCGGCTGGGCGAGGGGCTGATCAACCAGGCCCTGCGCCGCGCGGGCGCCGACCCGGTGGACGTGATGCTGCTGGATGTGGCGCAGAAATCCGGCTTCAAGAGCGTCGATGACATGCGCGAGGCCGTGGGCCGCGGACGCTTCAAGACCTCTGCGGTCATCAAGCTCGTCTTTCCCGGCTACCAGCCTGAACGCACCGACGACACCGCCAAGACGCCGATCGACAGCGACCATGTTCCGCTGTTCGTTGAGGGGCGCACGCTGACGCCGGGCGTCACGCTGCATCTCTCCACCTGCTGCCACCCGTTGCCGGGTGACCGGATTATCGGCGTGCAGGTGCCCGACAAGGGCCTGATGGTGCATGTGTCGAGCTGCCCGCGCCTTGCCGAATATGATGACCGGCCGGAGCTGTGGCACGACCTGAAATGGACCGAACTGGCGCGCACCGATGCCGTCGCCGTTACCCGCATCCGCATCAACGCCTCCAACCAGCGCGGCGTGCTGGCCAAGCTCTGCGCGGCGGTGGCCGAATCGAACGGCAACATCATCGGAATCTCGACGGCATCGCGGCATCCGGATTTCATTGAGCTGGTGATGGATATTGAGGTTGAAGACCTGAAGCGTATGACGCAAATCCTTGCGGCACTGCGGTCGTTGGCCGTGGTGGACCGAGCCATACGCGACCAGGAGGGACAACATGACCAGTGAAGACGTGCTCGCCATATTCAAGGAGGCGGGCGCATTGCTGGAGGGGCATTTCATCCTCTCCTCCGGGCGGCGCAGCCCTGTTTTTCTGCAGAAGGCGCTTGTCTTCTCCCGGCCCGATCTATCCGAAAAGCTTTGCAAGGCGCTGGCGGAGAAACTCACCGCGAGCTTCGGCAAGATCGATGTGGTGGCTGGCCCTGCCGTCGGCGGTATCATTCCGGGCTATGAGCTGGCGCGTCATCTGGGCGCCCGCGCCATCTTTGCCGAGCGTGTGGACGGGCAGCTTCAGTTCCGCCGCGGCTTTTCGATTGCCGCAGGCGAGCGCGTGCTGATTGCCGAAGACATCGTGACGACCGGGCTTTCCTTCCGCGAGACGGTGGAAGCGCTGGCCAAGCTGCCGGGCGAAGTGGTGGGCGGGGCGTGCATCATCGACCGTTCGGGCGGGCGCGCCGATGTCGGCTGCAAGCTGATCTCGCTGGCGCAGGTGAACTTCCCGGATTACGCGCCCGATGATCTGCCTCCGGAGCTTCAGAAGCTGGAAGCGATCAAGCCCGGCTCGCGGGGCCTTGCCTGATGAGCGGCCGCCTCCGCCTCGGGGTCAATATCGACCATGTGGCGACCATCCGCAATGCGCGCGGGGGCGCCCATCCTGATCCCATGCGCGCGGCAGAGATTGCCGCCGCCGCCGGGGCAGACGGCATCACTATCCACCTGCGCGAAGACCGCCGCCACATCCGCGACGGCGACCTCGACGCGATCCGCGCGGCCACGCATCTGCCGATCAATCTGGAGATGGCGGCCACCGAAGAGATGACGGAAATCGCCATCCGATTCCGTCCGCATGCGGCCTGCATCGTGCCGGAGCGGCGCGAGGAGCGCACCACCGAAGGCGGCCTCAATGTGGCCGGTCTGCACAATCAGATTGCGCCGATTGTCAGCCGTCTGAATGATTCTGGCGCGCGCGTTTCTCTGTTCATCGAGCCTGACCCCGTGCAGATTGCTGTGGCCGAAGTGCTGGGCGCGCCGGTGGTGGAGCTGCATACGGGCCGCTATGCGGAGCTTTGGATCGAGGGGGGGGCAGAGGCCGCTGCGCCTGAGCTGGAACGGCTGAAGCTAGCCGCCGCCGATGCGCGCCGCCGGGGCATCGAGCCGCATGCCGGCCATGGCCTGACTTTCGAAAATGTCGGCCCCGTTGCGGCCATTCCGGAAATTGCCGAGCTGAATATCGGCCATTTCCTGATCGGGGAAGCCATCTTCATCGGCCTTCACGCGGCGATCCGCGAAATGCGCCGCCGTATGGACGAGGCGCGCGGATGATCATCGGTATCGGGAACGATCTCTGCAATATCGAGCGCATCCAGCGCTCGCTGGACCGTTTCGGCGAGCGGTTCGAGCAGCGCGTATTCACGCCCTATGAGATTGCCAAGGCGCGCGGCCGCCGCCGCGTGGCGGAGACCTATGCCAAACGTTTTGCCGCCAAGGAGGCGATGGCCAAGGCGCTGGGCACGGGCGTTCCGCGCGCGGGCGTCCACTGGCAGCATATGGGCGTTATCAACCTGCCTTCGGGCAAGCCGGGCTTCGAGCTGACGGGCGGGGCCGCTGCGCGCCTGGCAAAGCTGACCCCGCCGGGCCATCGCGCCCTGGTGCATCTGACGCTTACGGACGATCATCCCTGGGCCGAAGCGCAGGTGATCATCGAGGCCATTGCCATGGCAGATGTGCGATGAAGCCCGCCCGCCCGAAGCGCACGCGCCAGCGCGCCGCCGTCAAGGCGATCAGGCCGTCATTGGCGCTCGAAGCGCTGAAGGAAGCGCAGGACATTATCGGCTTCCGCTTCAAGGATGCGGCGAGCCTTGAGCGTGCACTGACCCATCCGAGCGCCGTTGCGCCGTCGGGGGATACGGTCAAGCTTTCCAATCAGCGCCTGGAGTTTCTGGGCGACCGGGTGCTGAACCTCATCATTGCCGAACGCCTGATCGACCGCCGCCAGTCTGACAGTGAAGGCGATCTGGCGCCGCGTCTTAACCGGCTGGTCAAGAAGGGCGCGTGCGCCGAGGCGATGCGGCATCTGGGGCTGCAACGCTTCATTCTGATGTCCGAGAGCGAAGCGGCGGCCGGCGGGCAGGAACGGGAATCGACGCTGGGCGACGCCTGCGAGGCGATCATCGCGGCGATCTATCAGGAGGGCGGCCTGGGCGCGGCCCGCAAGTTCATCGAGCGGGCCTGGGCGCCGCAGTTTGAAAATGCGCCGGCTGAAACCAAGGACCCCAAGACCCTTCTTCAGGAATGGGCGCAGGGGCAGGGCCATCCGTTGCCGGATTATGTGGTTACCGGCCGGTCTGGCCCCGATCACGCCCCGGTCTATGAAGTTGAAGTTCGCCTTGCCATGGGCAAGGCTGCCGCTACCGGCTCTTCCAAGCGCGAGGCGGAGCGTCATGCTGCTGCCTTGATGCTCCGAACACTGACAGGAACAGAATGAGCGAAACAGATATCCGCCGCGCCGGGTTTTGCGCCGTCATCGGCGCGCCGAACGCCGGCAAATCCACCCTCACCAACCGCCTTGTCGGGGCCAAGGTCGCCATCGTCACGCATAAGGTGCAGACGACGCGGTTCCCTGTGCGCGGCGTGGCGCAGGTGGGAGACACCCAGATCGTGATTGTCGACACGCCCGGCATTTTCGCCGCCAAGCGCCGGCTGGACCGGGCGATGGTCAAGGCCGCCTGGGGCGGGGCGGAGGAGGCCGATTGCATCGTCCACCTCGTCGATGCCTCTGCCTGGGTTGCCGAGCAGACGGGCCGGCCAAGCGCCGCCCAGCGCCATTCGATCGAGGATGACCGCCGCGTGATCGAGCAACTCAAGGAGGCGGGCAAGCGCGCCTTCCTTGCGCTCAACAAGATTGATCTGTTCCCGCATGATCAGGTGCTGCCCGTCATGGCGGCGCTGAATGAGGCGGGTGTCTATGATGAGATCTTCATGATCTCCGCCGAGAAGGGCGACGGCGTGGACAAGCTGGAAGCGGCCATAGCGGCGCGGATGCCTGAAGGCCCGGCGCTTTACCCGCCAGACCAGGTGGCCGACCTGCCCATGCGCCTTCTGGCGGCGGAAGTGACCCGCGAAAAGCTGATGCTGCGCCTGCACCAGGAGCTGCCCTACCAGCTGATGGTCGACACCGAAGCCTGGGAAGAGCGCGCGGATGGTTCCGTCCGTGTGCAGCAGGTCATCATCGTGGGCCGGGAAGGGCACAAGGCGATGGTGCTGGGCAAGGGCGGCAGCCTGATCAAGGAAATCGGCCGCCAGGCACGGCTGGAGCTGACGCAGATGCTGGAGCGCCCGGTGCATCTCTTTCTCTTCGTGAAGGTGGATGAGCGCTGGCAGGAAAAGCGTGAGCGCTATCAGGGGATCGGCCTGGAGTTTGATGTCTGAGGCACGCGGCCTTCATCCTCCCCCGCCTGCGGGGGAGGTGCCCGAAGGGCGGAGGGGGGATCCCCTTGCGGATCTGCGCTGTGCCGAACGGTTTCAACCCCTCACCCCCAACCCCCTCTCCCGGCAGGGAGAGGGGGCTTCAGGTGTTTCATGAACTGGTCCGATGACGGAATAGTTTTGGGCGGGCGCCGCTTCGGGGAAGGCGGTCTCATCCTGGATGTGCTGACCCGTGAAAGGGGCCGCCGTTCGGG
This sequence comes from Hyphomonas sp. NPDC076881, assembly GCF_050269995.1. Taxonomy (NCBI): domain Bacteria; kingdom Pseudomonadati; phylum Pseudomonadota; class Alphaproteobacteria; order Hyphomonadales; family Hyphomonadaceae; genus Hyphomonas; species Hyphomonas sp. NPDC076881. The sequence continues at coordinate 72,979 of NZ_JBNNJJ010000003.1, forward strand.
CCTCGTTTATGGCGGTGCTTCCCGCCGCAAGCGGGCCCAGTTTGAAGCGGGCAACACGGTGGCGCTGAGCTGGAGCGGGCGGCTGGACGATCAGCTGGGCCGTTTCGATGTGGCCGAGGCGAGCCGGGACCGCGCCTCGCGCCTGCTGGATGACCCCGCCGCGCTGGCGGCGCTCGCTTCGATCACGGCGCTCTTGCGCGCGGGCCTTAATGAGGGGGATGCGGCCGGCTCCAGCCTCTATGAGGCCACCACGCTGCTGCTGGACGAGCTCGCCCATCCGGACGTCTGGCCCGCGCTCTATGTACGCTGGGAACTCGGCCTGCTTTCCGCGCTCGGCTTCGGGCTCGACCTTGATGAATGCGCCGTCAGCGGCGCCAATGACGGCCTCACCCATGTTTCCCCGCGCACTGGCCGCGCCGTGCGGGGGTCAGAAGCCGAGCAATATGTCGATCGGCTGTTCGCGCTGCCTGCCTTCCTGATCGACAGCCGCGCCGACATCTTCCCCGGAGACATCGCCGCCGGCCTGCGCCTGACGGGGCATTTCATCGAAGGGCGGCTCTTTGCGTCCGTCCACCGGGGCCTTCCGGCAGAGCGGGAGCGGCTGCTCAGGCGCATTGCCCCGCAGGCTTGACCCTCCATTCACGGATCATTCATTCGCCTTCGCCAAACGTCCGGGCGGGGAGTTGATAGTTATCAACAAAAAGGCTGATGACATGAAACCGATCCTGATCGCCGCGAGCGCTGCGCTCACCCTTGCCCTCACGGGCTGCATCTCCGTCTCCGACAATTCGGCGGCTTCCACCAAGGTTCAGGAGAATACAGACATCGCCGTCCGCGTCTGCGGCGGGGCAGGCAATGTCGCCGAGGTGAGCCGCGAGGGCTATCGCTGCAAGGTAAACTGAGCAGAGCCAAGGCAGAGCCTGCGCTCAAAGAAGGCCGGGGAGCATCGCTTTCCGGCTTTTTGCTGTCTCACCGGCAAACGCGGCCTGGCCCCATATCCATGTGGAAATGATCGGCATGGGCGGCGTTGTATTCCGGCCCCAGCGTCACCGAGAACAGCCCGCACGCGCCCTCGTGCACGCGGCGGAGGAACCTGGCTTCCTTGCCGCCTTTGTCCCAGTGCGCCTCCACATCGATCAGCCGCCCATCCTCCAGGCGAAAGCCGGAGACATCCAGCGCATTGCCGAAGGCATGCTGGGAAAGGCGCCGGCTGCCGGCAATGGTGCGGCAGGAAAAGCTGCCATAGGTCTCGATCCGGGCGACCGGCGAATCGAAGATTTCCACAGCCGCCGGGCGCACCACATGCCGCTCCCACATATAGGCCGCTGCCGTCTGGGCGCAGGTCATCTGCAGCGTGGCGGAATAGGGCGTCAGCGTCCGGTCCAGCGTCAGGGCGTCAAACAGGCCGCATTTTTCCCCGCGAGGCTCGTCCTCCAGCGGCGTATACAGCACGCCAGCGTTGTCGAGCGCCACGAAACAGGCTTCCCGGTCACCCTTCAAACGGGTCAGTTGAGCGGAAATGGCCAGCCCCGGGCGCACCGACAGGTCAATCGGCGCCAAGGGATTGTGCCGCGCCGGCAATGTGCGGGCGAGGATCACGACTATGGCGCCAATCAGGAAGGCATATGTCAGAAGAATGCTGATTCCACGCATATCTGCAGCAGTGGCCTTTGATGTTCCTTAACCAAACGCAGGTTTCTGTTAACCTGCGCTGTTTCCAGCGAGTCGGGGCATCCTGACCCGCAAACCCGCACCAGAATGTGGCGAGACCTGCAAAGAGGCCAGAATGTCCAAACGCACCACCGAGCCCCCAGAGGACCGGATCATCAATGAGCCGATGAGCGAGGCGCTCTCCAAGCGCTATCTCGCCTATGCGCTCTCCACGATCACGTCCCGCGCGCTGCCCGATGTGCGCGATGGCCTCAAGCCCGTTCAGCGCCGCATCCTTTATGGCATGCGCGTCCTGCGGCTGGATCCGGAAGGCGGCTATCGCAAATGCGCCAAGATCGTTGGCGATGTGATGGGTAACTACCACCCCCATGGCGACAGCTCGATCTATGACACGCTGGTCCGCCTCGCCCAGGATTTCAACGTCCGTTATCCGCTGGTCGATGGGCAGGGCAATTTCGGCAATATCGACGGCGACAGCGCGGCTGCCTATCGTTACACCGAAGCGCGGATGACGCGCGGCGCCGAGCTGCTGATGGAGGGCCTCGACGAGAACGCGGTCGATTTCCGCCCCAACTATGCCGAGAATGATGAGGAGCCGGTCGTGCTTCCCGCCGGCTTCCCGAACCTTCTGGCCAATGGCGCCACGGGCATCGCCGTGGGCATGGCCACCTCCATTCCGCCGCACAATGTTGCCGAGGTGATCGATGCGGCGCGTTTCCTGATCGACAAGCCCAAGGCGACTACCGAAGAGCTGATGCAATTCGTTCAGGGGCCGGACTTTCCGACCGGCGGGGTGATCGTTGAGGATCGCGCCTCGATGCTGGAGGCTTACGAGACCGGCCGGGGCGCTTTCCGCATGCGTGCCCGCTGGCATGTCGAGGATACCGGCCGGGGCACCTATCAGATCATCGTCACCCAAATTCCGTATCAGGTGCAGAAGTCAAAGCTGCTGGAGAAGCTTTCGGAGCTGCTCGAGGCGAAGAAGGTACCTCTGCTGGAAGATGTGCGCGACGAGTCCGCGGAGGATGTGCGCCTCGTCCTTGTGCCGCGCGCCAAGACGGTTGAGCCGGACGTGCTGATGGAAAGCCTGTTCAAGACCTGCGATCTGGAAACACGCTTCAGCATGAACATGAACGTGCTGCACAAGGGCGCGCCCCAGGTGATGGGCCTGCGCGATGTGTTGCAGGCTTATCTCGACCATCGCCGCGAAGTGGTGGTGCGCCGGGCCGAGTTCCGTCTCGACAAGATCGAGAAGCGCCTGCACATCCTGGAAGGCTTCCTGAAAGCCTATCTCAATATCGACGAAGTGATCCGCATCATCCGTACGGAGGACGAGCCCAAGCCCGTCCTGATGCAGCGGTTCAAGATTTCCGACATTCAGGCCGAAGCCATCCTCAATCTCCGCCTGCGCGCGCTGCGCAAGCTGGAGGAAATGGAAATTCAGGGCGAGCATACAAAGCTCACCGAGGAGCGCGATGAGCTGGTGAAACTGCTCGGCTCTGAACGCCGCCAATGGACGCGCGTGTCGAAAGAACTGAAAGCCGCGCGCGATGAGTTCGATCCGTCAACGGACCTTGGCCGCCGCCGCGCGACCTTTGAAGATGCCCCCACGGTGGACCTTGCCGCTGCGCTTGAAGCTACGCGCCCGAAGGAGCCGGTCACCGTGGTGCTTTCCGCGCAGGGCTGGATTCGCGGTATGAAAGGGCATGGGCTTGATCCGGAATCGATCAAGTTCAAGGAAGGCGATGGCCCCGGCTTCATGGAAGAGGTGATGAGTACCGACAAGCTCGTCTTCATGTCCTCGGATGGGCGCGCCTTCATGCTGGCGGCAGACAAGCTGCCGGGCGGGCGCGGCCATGGCGAGCCGATCCGCCTCTCCATCGAGCTGGAAGATAATGTCGCCATCGTGAACATGTTCAAGTTTGAGCCCGAGCGTAAGCGCGTGATGGCCTCGTCCACCGGCTATGGCTTCGTTGTTCCGGAGGCGGAGCTTGAGTCAAACCGCAAGGCCGGCAAGCAGATTGTCAACACCGGCGGCGGGCATCTCAATGTCTGCGTGCCTGTGCTGGGCGACATGATCGCGGTGGTTGGCACCAACCGGAAGATGCTGATCTTCCCGCTGAAGGATCTGCCCGAAATGCCGCGCGGCAAGGGCAACAAGCTGCAATCCTATAGCGGCGGGGCAGAACTGGCCGACCTCATCACCTTCGACAAGCGCGACGGACTGATCGTCGTTACCGGTGGCCGCCACCGCGCGTTCGAGGAATGGAAAGAGTGGAAAGGCCAGCGCGCGCAAGCGGGCAAGGTTGTGCCCAAGGGCTTCCCGAGGACGGGCACCTTCAGCGGCTGAGGCGGGGCGCCCCCTCAGCCTGCTGATGGTTTGAAATAGGATTGGGACGAGACGTGAGGCGGTGGCTCTGGCCTATCCGCCGAGCTTCTCGGCGGCGCGTTCTGCAAAATATGTGATGATGCCCGCCGCGCCCGCGCGTTTGAAGCACATCAGGCTTTCCATCATCACGCGGTCGCCGTCGATCCAGCCATTCTGGGCGGCGGCCATGATCTGCGCATATTCGCCCGACACCTGATAGGCGAGCGTCGGCACACCGAAGGTGGACGAGACGCGCTGCACAATGTCCAGATACGGAAGACCGGGCTTCACCATCACCATGTCTGCGCCCTCGGCAAGGTCGAGGGCCACTTCGCGCAGCGCTTCATCCGAGTTTGCGGGATCCTGCTGATAGGTTTTCTTGTCGCCCTTGAGGGCGGCGGCCGAGCCGATGGCTTCGCGGTAAGGGCCATAGAAGCCGCTGGCATATTTGGCGGCATAGGCGAGGATCATGGCGTTGGAGAAGCCTTCTTCCTCGAAAGCATAGCGGATGGCGCCGATGCGGCCGTCCATCATGTCGGACGGGGCCACAACATCGGCGCCTGCGCCGACATGCACCAGCGCCTGTTCCACCAGCCGCTCCACCGTCGCGTCATTGGGAATGGTGCCGTCTTCATCCAGCAGGCCGTCATGGCCATGCGAGGTATACGCATCAAGTGCCACATCGGTGATGAGGCCGACTTCCGGCGCGGCATCCTTCATGGCCTTCAGGGCGCGGGGCACGAGGCCGTCAGGGGAAAGCGCGCCGCTGCCGTCTGCATCCTTTCCCTCCGGGCCGATATAGGGGAAAAGCGCGATGGCCGGAATGCCGAGCGCCTTGGCGCGCTTGGCGGTGAGGGCGGCTTCGGCGACGCTGAGGCGGTCCACGCCGGGCAGGGAGCTGACGGGCACGCGGCCTTCGCCATCATGTACGAACACCGCCCAGACCAGATCTGCCGGGGTGAGGACATTTTCTGCCACAAGGCTGCGCGCCCAGGGGGCCTGGCGCAGGCGGCGCATACGGGTGCCGGGAAAGGCTTGGGGAAACGGGGTCATACTTCCTCCTAGCGCCGAATGCGGCGCCCTCACAACCAGCCCAATCGCCGCGCCATGAAACACCGGTCGCGCACATTGAGGCCGTTATCATCCTGGATCGATTCAATCTCGATCATCCATTTTTCCATCTTCTTCCGGGGCAGCTCCCGGAAGCCGTTCTTGCGGTAGAACGGCCCGTTCCAGGGCGGATCGCGGAAGGTGGAGAGGGTCACGCGCTTCAGGCCCCGGTCCTTGGCTTCCAGCATCACCCGCCCGATCAGGGCGCTGCCGATGCCCTGGCGGCCATAGGCGGGGTCCACGCTGATCTGGTCGAGATAGAGCCACCCCTCGCGCACAGAGGTCAGCGCAAAGCCGGCGAGATTTCCCTTGCGGTCGCGCACGGTGTGGAGGTGCCCGGTCTGCATGGCCTCGCGCAGCACTTTGGCGGGCACATGGTCGCCCAGCTGCGCCTCGGGCAGCAGGCCGGTGCCTTCGAAGATTTTCCCCGCCGCCAGATCGATCGCGATCAGGGCTGGGATCTCCTCAGGCGCGGCGCCGGCGGTTTCATACCCGGCAGGAGGGCGTCGGATTGACATATATCAGGGCTCACAGGACAAGCGGGCCAAAGACTTAAGCCAATCGGAGGGCCACGCCAATGAGCCTCATCTTCACAGACGAACAGCAGATGATCCGCGATATGGCGGCCAAATTCGCCGCTGACCAGCTTGCCCCCCATTCCGAAGCCTGGGACCGGGACAGCCATTTCCCCGTCGATGTGATCAAATCTGCTGCAGAACTCGGCTTTGCGGGCATCTATGTGAAGGAAGATGTGGGCGGCTCCGGCCTGACGCGGACGGACGCGGCGCTGATCTTCGAGCAGCTTTCCTATGGCGATGTGTCCACCGCGGCCTTCATCTCCATCCATAATATGGCGAGCTGGATGATCGACACCTTTGGGTCACAGGAGCAGCGCGCTGCCTGGCTGCCGCGCCTTACCTCGATGGAGCTGATCGCCTCTTACTGCCTCACCGAGCCGGGCGCCGGCTCCGACGCGGCCAGCCTGAAGACCAAGGCCGTGAAAGACGGCGACGATTACGTCATCACCGGCACGAAGCAGTTCATCTCCGGTGCGGGCACGTCGGATGTTTACGTCCTCATGGCGCGCACCTCTGACGATGGCGCCAAGGGCGTTTCCGCCTTCATCATCGAGAAGGATGCGCCGGGGCTGTCGTTTGGCGCGAATGAGCGCAAGATGGGGTGGAAATCCCAGCCGACGCGGCAGGTTATCCTCGATGGCGTGCGTGTGCCGGCGGCCAATCGCATCGGGCAGGAGGGCCACGGCTTCCGCTTCGCCATGGCAGGGCTGGATGGCGGGCGCCTCAACATTGCGGCCTGCGCGCTGGGCGGCGCGCAGCTCGCCCTCGACAAGGCAGTCGCCTATGCCAAGGAGCGCGAGCAGTTCGGAAAGGCCATCGCCGATTTCCAGAACACTCAGTTCAAACTCGCCGACATGGAAACCGAGCTGCAGGCGGCCCGCCTGATGCTGTATGAGGCGGCCGCGCGCCTCGACGGCAAGACGCCGGACGCCACCCGCTGGTGCGCCATGGCCAAACGCTTTGTCACCGACACCGCCTTCAAGGTCGCCAACGACGCCCTGCAGATCCATGGCGGCTATGGCTATCTCGCCGACTATCATGTTGAACGTATCGTCCGTGATCTGAGGGTGCATCAGATCCTGGAGGGAACGAATGAGGTGATGCGGGTGATTATTTCGCGGGATATGTTGAAGGGTTAGGGCGCTCCCTCACCTCCCACGCCCTTCGGGCGCGGGCCCCTCCTCTCCCAGAGGGAGAGGGGCGAGTTGCATCCAACCTCACTGTTCCCTGAGATGGCGCAATGGGAGGTGAGGGTGCAGCAGTCAGGGGTGGGCGGGTCGCCGATCAGAAAGATTTAATAACGCGGCGTTCTATCCCGTCCCCGGCCCTCACCCGGTGTCAGGCCGGCGCCCGGAATTGGGCTGGAAACAATCCCAAACCTGCCCTTATCCCGCCCTGTTCCCCCGCGAAACCGGCGCTCACCAAAACGCAAGGGGCGCACGTATGCTGAAGAAAATCCTGATTGGCCTTCTGGTTGTCATCGCCGCCCTCGGGCTGCGCAATACCAGCGTCTTTACCCCGCCTGCCAGCGATGGCCCGCCCCGCTTCATTTCCCATCGCGGGGTTCACCAGACCTACCACCGCGTCGATCTGGAGCGCGACACCTGCACCGCCATCCGCATCTATCCGCCTACGCACGACTTTATCGAGAACACGCTGCCCTCCATGCAGGCGGCTTTCGAGGCAGGGGCTGAGGTCATCGAGATCGACGTGCATCTCACGCCGGACGGGGAATTCGCTGTGTTCCATGACTGGACGCTTGACTGCCGCACGGAGGCGGAAGGCCAGACCAACAAGACGCCGATGAGCCTCATCCGCACGCTGGACGCCGGCTATGGCTACACTGCCGATGGCGGAGAGACCTTTCCCCTGCGCGGCAAGGGGGTGGGCATGATCAAGTCGCTTCCCGAAGTGTTCGACGCCTTTCCGGAAGGCAAGTTCCTCATCAACTTCAAAAGCCGCCGCGCTGTGGAAGGCCGGGTGCTGGCAGAGATACTGGAAGCAAACCCGCGCTGGCGCGCGCAGGTCTGGGGCGTCTATGGCGGGCCCATTCCGGTGGAAGCATTGGTTGAGCGCGTTCCGGACATGAAACATTTCACCAAGGGCAGCGCGAAAGATTGCCCGATAGACTATCTGTTGATGGGGTGGTCAGGGTTTGTGCCCGATAGCTGCAAGAACACACTCGTGCTGATGCCCGTCGACTATGCCCCGCTGCTTTGGGGGTGGCCGCGCGCCTTCGAGGCCCGGATGAGCGCGGCCGGCAGTGAGGTGATCCTGTTCGGAACGCCGGGTGGGACAGGCAATGACGGCGCGCCCGGCATCGACACACCCGCCCAGTTGCGCAAGGTTCCCAAAGGCTTCGGCGGCTATGTCTGGACCGACCGGATCGAATCCCTCGGTGACGTCAATTAGGGTGGCCCCCTATTGGGGATGTCCGGTAGGCTGGGTTCTGTCACGGCGATAAAAAACCGGGAGGGCGCAGATGCCAAATGCAGAGATCATCCACGCCACCTTCGAGCGGGCCGCCGAGGCGTGCGCCGACCCTGCGCCGCTGGTTTATGCGCGCCTTTTCGAGTTGCGGCCGGACTTCAAACCTCTGTTTGACATGGACACCGATGGCGGCGTGCGCGGCTCGATGCTGGAAACTTGTTTCGAGGCGATCCTGGGCCTGGTGGAAGGATCGGGTTCTCAGCGCGTCATCCTTTCGGCGGCCCGCTTCTCCCATGGCGGCTATGGCGTGGAGGGGGCGGAGTTTGATGTGATGTTCGCCAGCATCCGCGATGTGTTCCGGGATCTTCTGTTGCCCGATTGGACGGCAGAGGAGGAGGCCGCCTGGGCTGATCTTCTGAGCGAGATTGCCGCCGTCGCCTGATGCTCAGCGGCAGACCAGCGGGCGTATAGCGAGGATTTAGGCAGGGCAATTGCCAATTCCCGTCCGCTGGGGTTAGTCTGCGTTCAGCAGCCCGCCAGACTCCAGAGAGCGGGCAGGGAGGAACCATGCAGATCACATCGCTTGAGGGCGCCGGCGCAGAGATTACCGGTGTCGATATCCGCCAGCTTTCAGATGCCGACTTTGCCGCCATCCGGCAGGCCTATGCTGATCACGGCGTCATCTTCTTCCGCGATCAGGCACTCTGCGAAGACGATCATATCGCCTTTGCCCGCCGCTTTGGCCCGATCAACATCAACCGCTTCTTCCTGGCGCATGAGCGCTATCCGGAAATTGCCCTCGTGCTGAAGGAAAAGGAGCAGAAAACCAATATCGGAGGCGGTTGGCATACGGATCATTCCTATGATGCCGAGCCGGCGATGGGCTCTGTGCTCGTCGCGCGGCAGCTGCCCGATGCGGGCGGCGATACCTGGTTTGCCTCCATGTATACCGCTTACGACACGCTGGACGACGCCACGAAGGAGGAGATCGCCGGCCTGCGCGCGGTGCATTCGGCCAAGCATATCTTCGGTTCGGCAGAGAACAATTTCTACAAGGCCAATGAAGATACCGGCGGGCGCATCGGCAATACTTCAGCGGCGGACGCATTGCAGGATGTAACCCATCCCATCGTCATCACCCATCCGCTCAGCGGCAAGAAGGCGCTCTATGTGAACCCTGCCTTCACCACCCGCATCGAGGGCTATGAGGATGAGGCGTCAAACGCCCTCCTCATGCGCCTCTATGCCCATGCGATGAAGCCCGATCATGCCCACCGCTTCAAATGGCGCGAGGGCTCGGTTGCGTTCTGGGACAACCGCTCGACATGGCATTGGGCAATGAATGACTATCATGGAGAGCGGCGCCTGATGCACCGGATCACCATCGAAGGCTGCACGCTGAACTAGCGCCGGCCGCTCAGTCGATCCGGAATTCGACGCCTACATCGCGCCCGCTCGACCAGCGTTTCATGCAGGTGCGCGGATATTTGAACTGGGGCAGGGTCATCACGAACTGCTCGGGCAGCTCCACCCCCTCGGGCACGCAGATGCGCGCGCCGCCGGGAGAGATGTCCCGCAGCTCGCATTCCACGCGCTTGAACAGGCCGAGGCGCACATAGGCCTTGCCTTCGACACGTATCCGCTGGCCCCGCCTGTTATATTGCAGGAAGGGCTGATGGTTGATTTGAGAGCGCTGTTGGGTCATGGGGATGGCCGGGCGGTCATGGGTAGAATGTTGAGCCATCAGGGAAATGGCATATCTTTATAATGACATATCCAAGTAAAGCCCTATCCAAAGCCATTGATTTAATTGAACAGATTCCGGTCATCCGGACTTCATGATCGGGGAGGCCTCATTGAGCGCAGACGTAGACATCAGAGCCGCTGGCGGGATTGGCCGTATCACGCTGACGCGCCCGGCCGCGCTTCATGCGCTCAACACGCCGATGTGCGCGGCCATTCTCAAGGCGCTGGCCACCTGGAGAGATGACCCTTCCATTCACATCATATGGATCGACCATCAGGAAGGCACGCGGGGGTTCTGCGCGGGCGGGGACATCCGGATGCTTGCGACAAGCGGCGCCGGCGACGCGGCCGAAGCGCGGGATTTCTTCCGCACCGAATATCGCATGAACGCGGCGCTCAAAGCCTTTCCCAAGCCCGTCATCTCCCTTCTCGATGGCGTTACGATGGGCGGCGGCGTGGGGCTGTCCGTGCATGGGTCTCACCGTGTGGCCACTGAGCGCACGTTGTTCGCCATGCCCGAAACCGGCATTGGCCTCTTTCCCGATGTGGGCGGCGGCTGGTTCCTGCCGCGGCTGGAAGGCGAGCTTGGCACCTGGCTCGCGCTGACGGGCGCGCGCCTGAAGGGCGCTGATGTGGCCGCCGCCGGGGTGGCGACCCATTATCTTCCGTCAGAGCTTGTGCCGGCCCTGGGCAAGCAGCTTGAAGTGGCGGACTTCTCGATGGATGCCAGCGCCCTGCTGGACGAGATTCTCCGTGGTCTGACGCATGCCCTCCCGGCGCCGTCCTATGGCGCGCATCGCGATACAATCCACCGCTGTTTTGCCGGGCAGAGCGCCGAGGCCATCGTTGCCGCGCTGGAAGCTGATCCCGGTGACTGGGCAAAGGGCGAGGCGGCCACCATCCGCGCGAAGTCTCCCGAGACGGTGAAGGTTGCCCTGCGCCAGTTGCGCGAAGGCGCGCGCTGCGAAACCTTTGAAGACAATATGCGCATGGAGTTCCGCATCGGCTGGCGCAAGGTTCAGAGCCATGACTTCCAGGAAGGCGTGCGGGCCGTCATCATCGACAAGGACAATGCCCCCGTCTGGTCGCCCGAGCGGCTGGAAGATGTCAGCGAGGCAGATGTGGCGCGATACTTTGAGCCGCTGGGCGAGAATGAGTTGAGTTTCGAAGACTAGAAGCAGCGGCAACAGCTATTCAGCGTTTCTTCAAGATAAAGACCGCCCGGATACTTCCGCGGCGGTCTTTTCATGTCTTGTGTTTCAGAATGAAACGGATTTTGGCCGGAAAACACGTTACGGGGCAGTAACGGTTAATGAATGCTCTGATTTTTTTACCAGCATCATTTGAAACCGCGTTGTGCTTATCAATTTATTAGGTCTGATCCTGTAAATCTGATCAAACTACAACAAAAGTTGAGTAAAAGTTGAGTGGTGGTGAATATGATGATGATCGACATGCAGGACACTGCAACAGGCACAATCGGCGAATCTTTCCTTAAGTCGCTGTCCCTTCTTGAGCAGGCGCATCGCCGTCTGCACGATGTGGTGAAGGATGATCTGGAACGCGCCGGCGAACGTTCGCTGACCGGCGTTCAGGCTCTGCTTCTCTACGAGATTGGCGAAGGGGAAGCTCCAGCTTCGGTGCTTCGCGCTCGTGGCGCCTTTGCTGGCACCAGCCTTTCGTACAATGTGAAGAAGCTTCAGGAGGGCGGCTATCTCGTCCAGACACGTTCGGAAGATGACAAGCGCACGGTTACCCTGCGCCTCACCGACCGTGGCAAGAAAGTCCGTGCACGTGTGGAAAAGCTGTTCGAAAAGCAGGCAACGGCGCTTGAGCCCACCGCCAGCGTCCGCGCTGACGACCTCTCGCAGCTCAACAAGACCATTTCGCGTCTCGAGCGCTTCTGGTCCGACCAGATCCGTTATCGTCTCTAAGTTCTTTCGGGGGGAAGAAGACGGGAAAACCCCGGAGCGCGGACAAAGCGCTCCGGGGTTTACTTGTTTGTGAGCGGATCAACTATCCCCGGCGGATTTGCCCTGCGCCAAGCCCGGCAGGGGGCGAGAAGGGGAGCGATAGGGGGGCTTGCTCCAAAGGCCCCAGCCTCTAATCTGGCGTCAGGATCAGAGGCGACCTTCATGAAACTCTTTGCCGTCTTTGTCGGGGGCGATCATCCCCGTGCCAGTATCGAGGTCCACGACCTGCGCTTTGTGGTGGGCGAAACGCTTGAGGGCACCGTCCCGGCCCTGCAGGCCGCCTGGTGGGGAACGCCCGGGTCCCTGCACATCGATGGCTATGCGGAATTGACAGAGGTGGATGGCTGGCAGGTCGATCTTGCGCCCGGCAAGGCGGGCGCCCCGCCTGCCCGCCGCCTGTGGTTTGTCAATCTTGGCGGCTATACGCCCGGCCTTTTCGGCGAGCAGCACAACTATCTCTTCCTTGCCGGCGCGGACAAGGCCGAAGTCTGGAGCCGCGCCCGCGCCCTCTCTCCGGAATGGACCGGCCGCCACAAGGACAATTTCGTCTGTATCGACGATGTGATCGATGTGAGTGGCCTGCTGGACAGCGAAGGCTGGCACCTGCGCCTTGACCATCCAGCCACGGGCGAGAGGCCTGCCCGCATTGTCTCGGACTATATCAAGCTCTGATCGTACCGGGGCCGGCGGTAATTTTGTGATCCTCTGTTAAAACAAGGCTTCACCCTGTGGAATTTTCTCCTTAGGGTGGTGGTCATGCGGGGGATCGCTTCCATCATTCTTGCCGGCGCCAGCGCGGCCGGCACCGCCGATGCGGCCCCCTGGGTGCGCGAGGAAGGCGGCTGGTATGCCCGCGCCCTCGGCGCCCGCGACAGCCTCAATGGCGCCGAAGGCTGGCGCGCCGATTTCTATGGCGAATATGGCGTCACTTCGAAAACCACGCTCACCCTGAAGAATGAAGCGGTTACCTATCCCGAAGCGCGGGCGTTCGATCAGGATACCTGGCGGCTCACAGCCCGCCGCACGCTCGGCAGCTATAAGGGGTGGACCGCCGGCGCGGAGCTGGGCGCTGTCCACGGCGCCTCTCTCAATGGCAGCTATGACAACAGCCTCTTCTTCTGCGAAGGGACGGGCCTTGAAGCCCGTCTTGGCGGTGGCTGGTCAGGCTATTACCGCGAGCAGGCGCTGCATGTGTTCGCCGATGCCGCCATTCTCTCGCAGGGGGATCGCTGCACCCGTACACGCATTGAAACCGGCTACGGCCAGGATCTGACGGACCGGGTGTTCATCGGCCAGCAGCTCTGGTTCGAGGAAGGCGAGATCACCGGCCGCTCGGTCAAAACCGAAACCCAGCTCGGCATCCATTTCGGCCGTGTGGACGTGTCCCTTGGCTATCGCGAGGAGATCGGCGGCGCCTTCAATGAAAACGCCGTCCTGATCGCCATCGTCGCGCGGCGGTAACCCGCCGGGCTTACTCTGCCGGGGCGGCTTCGCCCTGATAGCCCGTCTCGACCATCAGATAGGCAATCACGCCCAGCCGGTCGGCTTCGCGGCGCACGCCGGAAAAGCTCATCCGGTTGCCGGGAACAAAGGTACGCGGGTTTTCAAGCCAGTGGTCCAGCTGCTCGGGCGTCCAGATAAAGTCTTCGGCCTGCAGCGCGGGCGAATAGGCAAAGCCCTCGGCGCCGGCAACGTGGCGGCCGAAGACGCCGTGAAGGTTGGGGCCAACCAGGTGCCCCGCCCCTTCTGCGGTCAGGTGGCAGGATTGGCAGAGCTTCCAGGTGCGGGCGCCCACGGCATAGTTGGCCGTGTTGTAAGGAGCCGGCAGGTTTGCAAATTCCGGGCTGGGCTCGCCAGGGGCGGCGGCGGGGGTTGCCGGGGCAGCCACCGGCGCGGCGGCCGGCGCGCTCGCGGCCGGTTCTGCCGGCTTGGCAGGCGCGGGGTCAGAGCCGCCACACGCCGCAAGGGCGAGCGCAGCGATCAGGGCGAGCGGGGCAGCAGGAGAAAAGCGCATGGGTTTTCAATACCTTGTAACGGCCTGGATATATCCGGAGGCATCTTCGCGCCGCAGCCGCTCAAACTCAACAGACAGCCTGCCGCAGCGGCGAAAATTCTCAAAGCCTGCCGAAACAAGGCGCTGGCCGCCAGCCTGGGCCGGGGCGCAGCGAAGCGCAGGACAGCCCGCTTCCGATCGGCTAGTCTTTCGGGCCCATGGCTGATTCTGCTCCTCCCCGCCCCACGATCCGCAAGCTGCCCGCAGATGTGGTCAACCGCATCGCTGCCGGTGAGGTGGTGGAGCGCCCCGCCGCAGCCGTGAAGGAGCTTGTGGAAAACGCGCTCGATGCGGGCGCGCGCAACGTTGCCATCGCCATCGAGGAAGGCGGCCTGAAGCGCATCACGATCGAGGATGATGGCTGCGGCCTCTCCGCCGAAGACCTGCTGATCGCGCTGGAGCGGCACGCCACCTCGAAACTCGTGCCGGATACTGACGGGCGCGTTGATCTTCTCAATATCTACACCATGGGCTTCCGGGGCGAGGCGCTGCCCTCCATCGCCTCGGTCAGCCGGATGCGCATTGTCTCGCGCGCGGCCGGGGAAGAGGCCGCTGAAATCTTCTCCGAGGCCGGGCGGCTCGATGGCCCGCGTCCCGCCGCCTATACAGGCCGCAGCGCCACCGGCACACGCATTGATGTGAATGATCTCTTCCACGCCACGCCTGCCCGCCTCAAATTCATGCGCGGTGAACGCGCCGAAGCGATGGCCGTCACCGATGCGGTCAAACGCCTCGCCATGGCCAATACGGAAGTGGCTTTCAGCCTGGAAAGCAATGGCCGCAGCCTCTTCCGCTACGCCGCCGAAGGCCCCGGCGATGCCGGCCGCCTGAAACGTCTCGGCGCCATCATGGGGCGGGAGTTTTCGGAGAATGCCGTCGCGGTCGATGCCACGCGCGAAGGCGTGCGCCTGTCAGGCTTTGCCGGCCTGCCCACGCTCAATCGCGGCAATGCCCAGCTGCAGTTCCTGTTCGTTAATGGCCGCCCGGTGAAAGACCGTATGCTGACGGGCGTGGTCCGCGCTGCCTATCAGGATTTCCTGGCGCGGGACCGCCATCCGATGGTTGCCCTGTTTGTGGACCTTGATCCGGAAGGCGTGGATGTGAACGTCCACCCGGCGAAGACTGAAGTGCGCTTCCGCGATGCGGGCGGTGTGCGCGGTCTGATGGTGTCTGCCTTGCGCCATGCCCTCGCCGCCGCCGGTCACCGCGCCTCCACCACAGTGGCGGGATACACCCTCGGCAAGGTGCGTGCCGAGCCGGCGCCGCAAGCGGGCTTCCTGTGGCAGGCGCCCCAGAGCGGCGGCTATGTGCAGCGCCCCGCCATGCCGCCGCAGGCTTACGCCCCGCGCCATGTGGAGGAAGACGCGGCGGAAGAAGAGTACACCCCGCGCGGCTATGTGCCGGAGCCGGGCGCGCCGGAGGCTGCGCCCATGGCCCGGGTCGAGGCCGGGCCCATGCCCGCCCCCGGCACGCTTGCCGAATACCCCCTTGGCGCGGCCCGCGCGCAGGTTCATGAAACCTATATCATTGCTCAGACGGCGGACGGTATTGTCATCGTCGATCAGCACGCCGCCCATGAGCGGCTCGTCTATGAGGCGATGAAACGCCAGATGGCGGAAGGCGGCGTGCGCCGCCAGGCGCTGCTGATCCCGGATATTGTCGAGCTTTCCGAAGACGAGGCCCACCGCGTGTGTGCCCGCGCCGAGGAGCTTGCGGCCCTCGGCCTCGAAATCGAATCTTTCGGCCCCGGCGCCATCGCTGTGCGCGCCACCCCCGCCCTCTTCGGGGAAATGGACGCGGCCGGGCTGATCCGCGATCTCGCCGATGATTTTGCCGAATATGAAGCCGGGCTCACCCTGTCGGAGCGTTTCGAGGAGGTGATGGGCAACATGGCCTGCCGTTCCTCCATCCGCGCCGGGCGCCGTCTGAACGGGGACGAAATGAACGCGCTCCTCCGCCAGATGGAAGCGACGCCCCATTCGGGCCAATGCAATCACGGCCGCCCCACCTATGTCGAGCTGAAGCTGGCAGACATTGAACGCCTCTTTGGCCGCAGAGGGTAACCCCGCGATGAATTTCAGTGCCCTGATATTTGATTGCGATGGGGTTCTGGTCGATTCTGAAGCCATCGCCATTCAGGCCGAGCGGGAACTGCTTGCCGGCTGGGGCCTCGACTATGACTTCCAGGCTTTCGTGTCCCGCTTTGTCGGCCTGCACAACCGGGACTTCTACGCCGCGCTTGCCTCGGACGCCGAGGCGCTTGGCCTTGCGCTGCCTGAAGGCTTTGGCCCGGCGTTGCAGGCCAATAACTGGAAGCGGTACGAGACGGAGCTGACGGCTATCGAAGGCGTCGCCAGCGTCACCGAAGCTTTCGGCGGGGCCCTTGCGGTCGCGTCCTCATCGGAGGCTGACAAGCTCGTCCGTAAACTGCAGATCGCCGGCCTGCATGATCTTTTTGTGCCGCATATCTATTCCTCCGATCTCGTCACGCACGGCAAGCCCGCGCCGGATCTCTTCCTGCTTACGGCGGACAAGCTGAACGCCGCGCCCGAAGCCTGTCTCGTCATTGAAGACAGTATCAACGGCATCAAGGCCGCCCGCGCCGCGGGCATGACTGCCTGGGGGTTTACCGGCGGGGGCCATGCCGATGCGGGGCTTGCCCAGCGCCTCGCCGAGGCAGGCGCCCACGGTGTTTTCAGCTCCCACCGCGAAATTGCCAGCGCCCTGAGCGCGCGCTAGCTTCGCTGGCATGTTCACGCGCCGCTCCGTCCTCACCGGCCTGTCCGGCTTTGCCCTTGCTGCCTGCGCCCACCGCGCCGATGCTCTGCGTGTTCCGGCCGCCTCTGCGCGCCGCCGCATCGAGGATCTGGTCTATTCGGCCATGGTGCCCGCCGCCGGTCTTGTCGTGTGCCATCGCGGCGAGGTTGTCTTTGCCCATGCAGAAGGCCTCGCCCAGGGCGCCGCCGGGGAAGCAGACCGCGCGCCCTTCACGCCGGAAACCGCCTTCTGCGCCCCTGCGCTCTCGCCGCTTGCCGCCGTGCCCTTCGATCCCCGCTTCGCAGCGCGCGGCGCTGCCGCCACGCTCTATACCCGCGAAGATGAGGGCTTGTGGCAGGTACAGACAGAGGCTGGGGAATGCACCGGCGCCAGCTTGCGGGGCCTTGCCAGCCTCGCCCGGGCGGCGGGGCAGACCCCGGACTTTCCGGGCGTCCAGACCTATGAGGCAGACACCTCGCCGGTCCTTGGCGTGAAGCTCATCGGCCATCAGGGCGAAGCTTACGGATCATATTCCGGTGCCTTCCACGCGCCCGATCTGGAGGTTGAAATCGCCTTTGCTGTCACCGGAACGTCCGTGTCCGGTAGAGGAAGGTCAGTCCACCATCCTGTGATGATCAAGGCGACCGAGCCGCTCTGGGCCGCTGCCGAAAGCTTACTCGCCGCTTTCTAGAACGGCGGCCTTTGGCGGCGGGCCGATCAGCAGGAAGCTATAGGGCGTGCAGGTTCCCTGAACGATGTAGCGTTTTTCGAAAAGATAGTATTGCCCCACTTCCACGGTCTCCCGGAACGCCTCGGCCCGCTGGTAGAAAGTCACGCCGTCCTCATCGACAAGGTCAATCTCGGCGCCGTCAACGGCGGTAACGGCCGCGCCGATCACCTTGGTCTCATAGCTGCACGGCCCGCCCACCATCGGGGGATCCGGCGGCGCCGCGCAGGCTGAAAAGCTCGCGGCAAAAGCCAGCAATGCAGATGTGGCGGCGAATTTCATGGCAGGCGTCTCCCCCGGAAAACCTGCCGCATCCTTATCTGCGCCCCGGCGGCGCGCAAGCCGGTCTCAGCCGGATTTCTTTTTCGCCTTACGCGGTTTGGCGGCTTTCTTTTCCTCTTCCTTCGCCTTGCGGGCCCGGTCGGCCCCGCCACTGGCCACCCACCAGAAGATGCGCCACCCTTCCGCGAAGGTCATCTTCGGCGCCGGCGCCAGCGTGCCCTGCTTTTCGGGCGGGGCTACCTTCGGGGGTTTGCGCTTCTTCTTCAGCGGGCGGGCAGGCTCGGCGGGTTTGGGCGGGCTCTCCAGGGGCGCCTCGTCCTCTGTAAACTCCACCTGCGCGGGCACGTCCCCACCCTCAAACTCCGCCTGCAGATTATTCAGCAGGTGGGCATCGGAGAAATCGATCGCCAACTCTACCCAGAGCGGCAGGTGATCGGACATCTGCCAGGTCAGCCAGCGTTTGGCGTAATAGTCCTTGTCCTTGCCGGCGTCGCGCGGACTGCCATCGGGCTTGAGGTCGCGGTGGCGCGTGGGCAGAATGGGCGCGTAGTGTTCGTAATGATCCGGCCGGAACACGGTCTGACTCCAGTCGAACACCCCGGACGACAGGAAGGTCAGCTCATCCTTCTGCGTGCGGAAGGCGATCTGGTCATAATAATGGGTTCCCAGAAGGTTTGACGGGTACTGCTCGGGCGGCAATTGGAAGCCTGCCTTGGTCAGCGCGCCCATCGTTTCATCAACCGGGTTCTTGATGTTGAAGTCGCCCAGCAGAATGTAATTCTCGTTCTCCCGGTCAGCCCGGCTGGCCATTTCGCGGGCGATGTAGTCGATCTCCGATACGCGCCGGGCATAGCCATCGCTCCCCTTCGCGGTTTCCCCGAAATAGATATGCACCGTACACAGCGAAAATTTGAACCATCCCGCCTGAAAGCTCACCATGAACGGCGTGCGCGCAAACTGTTGCTCGCCGGGCAAGAGGGCATGTTTGGGCAGCACGATCTCGCCAACGATATTCCGGAAGCGGACCTTGCGGGCATCAAACACGAAGCACATGCGTTCACGATTGCCGCTGGCGCCGGTCGTCACATCCGTCGCAATGAAGTCCCAGCCCGGCCCCATCAGGCGGATCACATCCTTCAGCGGGCCGAGATCCTCGTTCACTTCCTGCAGCGCGCAGACATCGAACGAGGAGAGCACTTCGGCAATGTAGTGCAGGCTCTCGCGGCGCCGGGGGCCGTGGCGGAATTTGTTATTGTCGAAATCGCGGATGTTCCAGGTGCCGATGACGAGGCTGGCATCCTTGGTGCGCCGGGGCACGCCGCGCGGAGGCGGCGAGGCGAGTTGCGCACGCAGCTCCAGCAGGCGGCGCGAGGTCCAGTCGCTCTCGGCGTCTGAGAAAAGCTTGCGATTCCGAAGGTCGGTATACCAGACCATAATGTCCCCATCGCGTTCTGCGGCTGGCCTGCTTTGCGGAGGCCGTGGTTAACGAGGGGTTAATATGCCGCCGATTCGCCGGGCGGGGCAGGGGTTTACACAGTCACAACGCGGCCAGGGTTCATGATGCCTTGCGGGTCCAGCGCCCGCTTGATCGCGCGCATGGCGTCTGTGGCCGCGGGCGGGCGCAGGCGGGCCAACTCGTCCCGTTTCAGGCGTCCCACGCCATGCTCGGCCGAGATGGAGCCGCCATGGGCCATCACCGTATCATATATCACCCGCGTGATGGCCGCTTCCTTTGCTTTCAGCTGCGGGCTGGCCGTGTCCAGGGCCTCGACCACCGAATAGTGCAAATTCCCGTCGCCCACATGCCCGAAGATGACGAAATCTGCCGTGGGCAGAACATCGCGCACGGCCGCGTTGCATGCCTCGATGAACACCGGAATGCGGCTCACCGGCACGGAAATGTCCTGGTTCAGCGCGGCCCCGTAGGCGCGCTTGGACAGCGGGATTGTCTCGCGGATATGCCAGAAGCTTTTCGCATGGGTTTCGCTTTCCGCAATCACGGCGTCCTGGATCAGGCCGTCTTCCATCGCCGCCTCCAGCGCGCTTTCCAGCAGGCTGCGGGCATAGGCCCCATCGGTCTGCGAAATATCCATCAGCACCCGCCAGGGCGCGTTCGAGGGCATGGGATCCCGCGCGGTGGGGATATCGGCGACCACCATATCCACCGCATTGCCGGGGATGATCTCGAAACTTGTTACCGAATCCCCCACCCGCCCGCGCACCAGGGCCAGCAGCTTCACCACATCTTCCGCAGACGCACAGATCACCCAGGCGCTTGCCCGTTGCACCTTTGGGAAAAGCTTCAGCGTTGCCGCCGTGATCAGCCCCAGCGTGCCTTCGGCGCCCGCGAAAAGATGTTTGAGATCATAGCCGGTATTGTTCTTGCGCAGGCCGGAAAGCCCGTCCCACACCTCGCCGGAGGGCAGCACCACTTCCAGCCCCAGGATCAGGTCGCGCATCATGCCATAGCGCAGCACCGCCACGCCCCCGGCATTGGTGGAGATGAGGCCGCCAATCGTCGCAGTGCCCTCCGAACCGAGCGAGAGCGGAAACAGCCGGCCCGCCGCATCGGCCGCTGCCTGCGCGGAAACCAGCGTTGCGCCGGCCTCGATGGTCAGGGAATTGTTGAACGGGTCGGTCTCGCGCAGGGCGGTCATCCGCGTCATCGACACACAGACTTCGCCATGCGGCGTGCCGCCATCGATCAGGCCGGTATTGCCCCCCTGGGGCGTCATCGCCACGCCATGCTGCGCGCAGAGCTTCACCAGCGCGGCGGCCTCGGCGGTGGAGGCAGGCCGCACGATCAGCGGCGTTTCGCCCTGATAGGTGCCCCGCCAGGGCGTTGCGGCAGCATCGAGCTTTTCTGGCTCCTGCGTCCAGCCCCTGGGGCCGAGCAGGTCTTTGACAGCGGTGAGAAATACAGGTGGCAAGGTCTGGGTCATGGCTCATTCTAGCGCGTCTCGCGCGCCCCTGTCATCTCGGAGGGTTCCGTATCCGGCCGTGGATGTCCGCTTACCCCGCCTGCGCCGCCAGCGCGCCCAGCGCGGCGCCATCTACCCGGTAAACCGTCCACTCATCCATCGGCCGCGCGCCGAGCGCGAGATAGAAGTCGATCGATGGCTGGTTCCAGTCCAGCACGGACCATTCCAGCCGCCCGCAGCCGCGCGCCATGGCAATCTCCGCCAGCTTTGCCAGCAGTGCCTTGCCATAGCCCTTGCCGCGCGCGGCGGGGTTTACGAACAGGTCTTCCAGATAGATACCGGGCTTGGCCAGGAAAGTGGAGTAGTTGTGGAAGAACAGGGCAAAGCCATGCGGCTTCCCGTCTTCCTCGATCAGCAGCACTTCGGCATAGGGGCGCGGCCCGAACAGGCTCGCCCGCAGGCTTTCCTCCGTAGCCACACAATCAGCCTCCAACTTCTCATACACGGCCAGCGCGCGGATGAACCCCAGGATCACAGGCGTATCAGCCGCCTGCGCAAAACGGATGCGGTGCATGTTTTGAAACCTCATGTCAGATCCAAAAAGGCCCGCCTTGGGGGCGGGCCTTTGCGGTCAGGATCAATCCTCGAAGTCTTCGTCTTCGACGACGACATCCGCGCCGGGGTCTTCTTCGGCTTCGTTGCGCAGTTCCTGTTCGGCTTCGGCCAGGCGGCGCAGCAGGTATTCCTCGCAAACGGCGATCAGCTCGTCACGGCGGTCTTGATAGAAGTGGTTGGCGCCGGACACCTTGGCGCGGTCCACCTTCTGGCCCTTCTGTACACGCACTTTCGTCAGCGCGCGTTCCACGTCTTCGGGAGACGCAATGGAATCCTTGTCACCCGCCACGATCAGGCCGGAGGCCGGGCAAGGCGCGAGGAAAGAGAGGTCGTAATGGTTGGCCGGCGGCGAGATGGCGAGGAAGCCGTCAATCTCCGGGCGGCGCATCAGCAGCTGCAGCGTGATCCACGCGCCGAAGGAATAGCCTGCGCACCAGACAAAGCGCGGCGATTCTGACAGGTTCTCCAGATAGTCGAGCACATAGGCGGCGTCTTCCAGCTCCCCGATGCCCTGGTCATAGGCGCCCTGGCTGCGGCCGACGCCGCGGGAATTGTAGCGCAGCACGCCGAAGCCATGCTTCTCGAACAGCTGGTAGAGCATGATCGTGATCGGGTCCTGCATCGTTCCGCCCGCTTTCGGGTGGGGGTGCAGGATCAGGGCGATGGGCGCGCCCGGATATGGCGGCTCGGTATAGCGCGCTTCAATTCGGCCCTGGGGCCCCGGAATGATGATCTCGGCCATCGCAACCTCGGCTTATTTCCACAGAAGGGCGCGTAGATAGGCCAAGTCGCTGCCAAAATGCAAATTTTTCTGCAGGGTGCGGGATTACCCGGAAAAGACTATATAAAAGGAACCATGATCTACGCCGATTACAACGCCACCGCCCCCCTGCGGCCAGAGGCCCGCGCAGCCATGCTGGCTGTGCTTGATCTGGGCGCCACAAACCCCTCCTCCGTCCACAAGGCCGGGCGGGCAGCGCGCGCCGTGGTGGAGAAGGCCCGCGCCGTGGCCGGCGCTGCCATCGGCAGCCGGGCTGAAGACATCGTGTTTACCAGCGGGGGCACCGAATCCCTCGCGCTCGCCATCCAGGGCGCGGTTGCCGCGCTGGACGGGGCCGCCACCCTGATCGTCTCGGCCATCGAGCATGACGCCGCGACCAAGGCCGCCGCTCATGCCGGCGTGCCGGTGGAGACGGCCTATGTTCTCCCGTCAGGCCAGGTGGACCTGGAAGACCTGCGCACGCGCCTCTCCGCCTGGGACAAGGGCCTGAAGGGCACGCCTATCCTCGTCCTGATGCTGGCCAATAACGAAACCGGTATCCTCCAACCCGTTCAGGAGGCCGCTGCCCTGATGCGTGCAGCGGGCGGGCTGACAGTGTGTGATGCGGTCCAGGCGCTGGGTAAGGTGCCCGTCAATGTGGCCCTGCTGGGCGTGGATTACCTTGCCCTTTCGGCCCACAAGATTGGCGGGCCGCAGGGGGTGGGCGCACTTTGGCACCGGGCGGGCGCGCCGCTGAAAGCCGTTCAGTATGGCGGCGGGCAGGAGCGCGGCCTGCGCTCAGGCACCGAGAATGTCGCCGGGATTGCCGGTTTTGGGGCGGCTGTGTCCAAAAGTGTCCAGGATTTGCCGCGCTATGCGGCGCTTGGGCTCCATCGTGACGCGATGGAAGCGCGCCTGAAGGCCGAAGGCGGTGTCACCGTGATCGGCGAAGGCAGCCCGCGCCTCGCCGGCGTTTCCTGCTTCGCCCGCGCTGGCTTTCGGGCTGAAACCCAGGTCATGGCCCTTGATCTGGCAGGAGTTTGTGTTTCGGCAGGCTCTGCCTGCTCGTCGGGCAAGGTGAAAAGATCGCTTGTGCTTATGGCGATGGGCGCAGATGACGCCCTTGCGGAATCGGCCATCCGCACCAGCTTTGGCTGGAACAGCCAACCGGAAGATTTCGACCGCGTCTCGAATGCGTGGCTCGAAGCGGCCAAACGAACTGTGTTGAAGGACACCGTCACTTGATAAAGTGGAACCAACTTTTCAGTGAATGCCTTCTCTTCTGCATTATTGGCGGGGGCGTGGCGCTCATCGGCGGGCCCAACCTTGCCTGGGTGCTAGGTGGTTGTCTGGCCGGGATCGGCGTCGGCATTTTGCGATATCTTCATGTAAAGCGTGGGAAAAGTGGACTCTGATGGAATGCTGCGGCGGAATTGAAGAGCATGATGACGAGGGCGCCGAGGTGAAGGTGAAGGAAGGCATTGATGCGAAGACGGTCGAGGCGGCAAAGCGTCTGGAGTCGGAGAATTATTCTGCCGGTTTCGTGACGGACATTGAAATGGACATGGCCCCGAAGGGTCTTTCCGAGGATACCGTCCGCTTCATCTCCGCCAAGAAGGGCGAGCCCGAATGGCTGCTGGAATGGCGCCTGGAGGCCTATCGCCGCTGGCTGACGATGGAAGAGCCCGCTTGGGCCCGCGTCCATTATCCCAAGATCGACTTCCAGGCCTATTATTACTACGCGGCGCCCAAGGCCGGCGCGAAATACAAGTCGCTGGACGAAGTTCCCAAAGAGATTCTCGAGACCTATGAGAAGCTCGGCATCCCTCTGCGCGAGGCCGAAGTGCTGCTCGGCGTCGAAGGCGCAGCGGAAACGGCCGCGACGGCGCGCGAGCGGCCCAAGGTTGCCGTCGATGCGGTGTTCGATTCCGTGTCTGTGGCCACTACTTTCCGCGAGGAGCTGAAGAAAGCCGGCGTGATCTTCATGTCGATCTCCGAAGCCGTGCAGGAACATCCGGAACTGGTGAAGAAATATCTCGGCTCTGTCGTGCCGGCCTCCGACAATTTCTATGCGACGCTCAATTCGGCCGTCTTCTCCGATGGGTCGTTCGTTTACATTCCCAAGGGCGTGCGCTGCCCGATGGAGCTCTCCACCTATTTCCGCATGAATGCGGAGAATACCGGGCAGTTCGAGCGTACACTGATTATTGCGGATGAGGCGGCGTACGTTTCCTATCTGGAAGGCTGCACCGCGCCGATGCGGGACGAGAACCAGCTCCACGCCGCCGTGGTCGAACTCGTCGCGCTTGATGACGCCGAAATCAAATACTCCACCGTCCAGAACTGGTGGCCGGGCGATGAGGACGGCAAGGGCGGCATCTACAACTTCGTCACCAAGCGCGGCGATTGCCGCGGCGCGCGCTCCAAGATTTCCTGGACGCAGGTGGAAACAGGCTCTGCCGTCACCTGGAAATATCCTTCCTGCGTGCTGCGGGGCGACGACTCCGTGGGCGAGTTCTATTCCATTGCCGTTACCAATGGCCGCCAGCAGGCCGACACTGGCACCAAGATGATCCATCTGGGCAAGCGCACGAAAAGCCGGATCATCTCCAAGGGCATCTCTGCCGGCAAGTCTGACAACACCTATCGCGGCCTTGTTTCCATCCACAAGAAGGCTGAAGGTGCGCGCAATTTCACCCAGTGCGACAGCCTGCTGATCGGTGACCGGTGCGGGGCCCATACCGTGCCCTATATCGAAAACCGCCGCGCCGACGCGCAGCTCGAGCATGAGGCGACGACGACCAAGCTTT
The DNA here is from genome assembly GCF_050269995.1 of Hyphomonas sp. NPDC076881. Classification (NCBI taxonomy): domain Bacteria; kingdom Pseudomonadati; phylum Pseudomonadota; class Alphaproteobacteria; order Hyphomonadales; family Hyphomonadaceae; genus Hyphomonas; species Hyphomonas sp. NPDC076881. Next base: position 97,780 of record NZ_JBNNJJ010000003.1, read on the forward strand.
CCGAAGACCAGCTTTTCTATGTCCGCCAGCGCGGCATTGGCGAGGAGCAGGCCGTTGCCCTGCTCGTCAACGGCTTCGTCCGCGAAGTGCTGCAGGAACTGCCAATGGAGTTTGCCGTCGAGGCGCAGAAACTTCTGGAAGTCAGCCTTGAGGGCAGCGTCGGCTAGATTGCGTTTTTCCCCCCGGCGCGCGATAGGATCAGTGCCGGAGGAGAGACCCATGAAATTGCAACTGCTCGCGGCTTTGCCGCTCGCCGCGCTGATCGCCTGCACGCCGAAAACCGAGACGCCGGCTGAAGCGCCTGCCGCTGCCGAAGAGGTTGCCGCTGCGCCCGCCAGCCTGCCAACCTGCGCGGAAGCTGAAACCGCCAGCGGCGGCCAGCTGCCGATGCTTACCGGTTGCCGGCTGGAACTGGGCGAGGGCAGGAATGCCGTCATCAGTTCCACAGACATGACCGACGGCGAGGGCCTCCTGCGCGCCGAAATCACCGGTGCCGATGGAGCCTCCCTTCAGGTGATCGAGGAACCCGCAACGGGCTTTTACAACTACCCCTATCTGGAAGACCTGACCGGCGACGGCGCAGCGGATCTGATGCTGCCGCAATTCTCCGGCATGGTGAACACCAGCTATGCCCTCTGGGTTCAGAGCGCCGATGGCCTGTTCAGCCGGGCAGGCGAGCTTGGGGGCTTTGACATTACGCTGGGCAGCGACGGCCTGATCGCCGCTTCCGGGCGCTCCTCTGCGGCCGAATGGGAAACCGGCTATTACTCGGTCGAGAATGGCGCGCTGAAGGAGATTGCCGTTGTCGTCACCCGCGCTGAATTTGAGGAGGGCGAGCCTGCTTCCGATCAGCCCGCATGCGAAGTCATCCGCTCGGCGGACGGGGTGGATATCGCACCCTTCTGCCAGCCAGCTGCTGAAGCGCCCTCCGACTAAAGCCGGGCAGGCACGGAACTTGCTGGGCGGGCGGCAGGAAACCGCCGGCTCGCAGGGACTCTGGCATGACAAACCTGGTTAAAATCGCTGCTGGTCTGGGCCTCACCGCCCTGATGCTGACGGCTGCCTGCGCCACAAATCCGGACATTTCGCCCGAAGAAACGGCCGAGCGCCGCGCCCGGCTGGCGGCTGTGTCGCTGCTGCCGGATTGTGCCGCAGCGGAAACCCTGACCGGCGGCCGCGCAGAGCGGCTCCCCGATTGCCGCCTCAGCGGGGCGAAAGGCCTTCACCTGATCCTTAAAACCGACCCTCTGGATTGGGAAATGATCGGTCCTTCGGGCTTTCTGAGCATTTCGGTCATGGATCACCAGGGCCGCCCCATCGCCGATTTTTCCGAAGTCATCCACGGGCTTTACGTCTATCCGCAGGTGCTGGACGTGAACGGCGATCGCCGCGCGGACCTCATTATCCCCCGGTCCACAAACGCGGTAAACGTCAGCTATGCCCTGTGGATACAGCAGGAGAACGGCGATTTCGCCCATGCCGGGCAGGTGGCCGGCGCCGAGATCGCCTGGACAGCCGGCGGCATGATCGCTGCGGCCAGCCGCACGGGCGCGTCAGACTGGGAAACCGCCTACTACCGCGTGACCGGCGCCGCGCTTCAGGAACTCGCTTTGGTCCGGGCCGAAGGCAGCCAGCCGCCCCGGCGCGGGGGGCGTTGCGACATCCTCCGGCTTGCGCCGGGCCTGGAGCCTGGCCGCTTCTGCGCGGCCCGCTGAGCGCGCCAATCGGGCACAATTCTTGCTGATGGAAGCCCGTTGGGGGCCGGTGGGGTCCCTTAAGGGAACATCATCCATGTCAGGACTTCTCAAAGAAATTGGCGGCTATGTGCTGCTGGCGCTGGCCATTTTCGCCGCCCCGCTCCTGGCTGCTGTCATCGGTTAGGGCAGCGGCAGCGGCTTTTCCGCGCTTTGCGCTTTCAAATCATCGCAGGGCGCCCTAAATCCCCGCCATGTTGAAGATCCAGAATCTGAGCGCCACAGTTGGCGAAGGCGAAGCGGCCAAGACCATCATCAATGGTCTGTCGCTGGAAGTGCCTGCGGGCGAAGTTCATGCCATCATGGGGCCGAACGGGGCGGGCAAGTCTACCCTGTCCTATGTGCTGACCGGCCGGGACGGCTATGAAGTTACCGGCGGAGCCGCCACGCTGGACGGGCAGGACATCCTGGCCATGGAGCCGGAAGCGCGCGCGGCAGCCGGTCTTTTTCTCTCCTTCCAGTATCCGGTGGAGATCCCCGGCGTGCCGGTGATGACCTTCGTGCGCACCGCGATGAACGCCCAGCGCAAGGCGCGCGGCGAGGCGGAAATCTCGGCGCCCGATTATCTCAAGAAGTCCCGTGACGTGGCCAAGATGCTGAACCTTGACGCGGATATGCTGAAGCGTCCGGTGAATGTCGGCTTCTCCGGCGGCGAGAAGAAGCGTCTGGAAATCTATCAGATGCTGATGCTGGAGCCGCGCTTCATGGTGCTGGACGAGACCGATTCCGGCCTCGATATCGACGCCCTGCGCACCGTGGCCGAGGGCGTCAACGCCCTGCGCGCGCCGGAGCGCGGCATGCTGGTCATCACCCACTATCAGCGCCTGCTCGACCATATCAAACCGGACAAGGTGCACGTTCTCGCCAAAGGCCGCATCATCAAGACCGGCGGCCCGGAACTCGCCCTGCGCCTTGAAGAAGAAGGCTATGACGGCGTGCTGGCGGAGGCCGTGTGAGCGCCGCCCTGAAAGATATGATCCGTAATCCGACGGTTGCGGAACTCGAACTGGTCGCGCGCTATGGCGCCCTGAAGGCAGACCCGCGCCGCGAACGCCTGTTTGAAGCCTTCGCGCAGACCGGCCTGCCGCATCGCCGTATCGAAGACTGGCGCTGGAGCGACTTCAAGGCCGGTGTCGGCGCGCTGGACGCACCCGCCACACCCCCCGCAGCAGATCCTCTCGCTGCGGACGGTGTGGCCACGCTGAAATTTACCCCGCAGGGCTATACCGCGCCCGCCACTCTGCCACCCGGCCTGCGCCTTCTGGCGAAGGATGAGGCTCAGGCGATGAGCGGCGCCGAAGACGCGCCCCTCGGCGCGCTGGCCGCTGCACTCTCCGGAGCGAAGAACGCGCCGGCAACCCTGCTTGCCGAAGTCACGGACGAGGCGCCGGTGCGGCTGCACATGGTGTTCTCCGGCCCCGGCGCCATCAATGCGGCGCGTGTGGTGTTTCTGTTGCGCCCCGGCGCGCGGCTTGAGGTTTCCGAAAGCCATCTGGGCGGCGCGGCCTTCTCCACGGCGCTGGTCGAATACACCCTGCAGGAAGGCGCAAAGCTCTCCCGCGTTGTCTATCAACGCGGCGGGAAGGGCGAAGCGCAGGCGATTACAGCGATGATCCATCAGGATGCGGACGCTGAAACGAAACAGACTGTGCTCGCCTTTGGCGCCAAGGTGGCGCGGATTGAAACCCGCCTTGTGCACCAGGAAACGGGCTCTCACGCCACGCTGAACGCGGCCTATCTGGCGGGCGACGGCTATCACATCGATCTCACCAGCCATGTGCGCCATGGCGCGCGTGCCTGCGTGACAAGGCAGGTGACCAAGGGCGCGGTGCTGGATGGCGGGCGCGGCGTGTTCCAGGGCAAGTTCCATGTGCCTCGCAATGCCGGCCAGCAGACCGACGCCTCGATGCAGCACAATGCACTGCTGCTGGAAGACGGCGCGGAAGTGTTCGCCAAGCCGGAACTGGAAATCCTGGCGGATGATGTTCAGTGTGCGCACGGAAATACCTCCGGCGCGCTGGACCAGAACCAACTGTTCTATCTGCGCCAGCGCGGCATTCCTCTGGAGAAGGCCCGCGCGCTGCTGACTGAAGCTTTCATTGCCGAAGCGCTGGAAGATGCCGGCGATCACGCAGAGGCGTTGCGGGCAGAGGCAAGCCAATGGCTGGCGATATGAAACATCAGTATGCATCCTTGAACCCCTCTCTTCCTCAGGGGGAGAGGGGCAGGGGTGAGGGGGCAGCCCCAGCCCTGCCCCTGCCATTTTACCGCGTCGCCGCCACCCTCACCCCCAACCCCCTCTCCCTCAGAGAGGGCGAGGGGGCTCTGGGCGCTGCGTGTGGAGAATAAAATGTCCCGCAAGCTCGACATCCCCGCCATCCGCGCTGAATTTCCGATCCTCTCGCGTGAGGTGAATGGCCACCCGCTGGTCTATCTGGATAACGCGGCCAGCGCGCAGAAGCCGAACGCCGTGATTGATGCGCTCGCCGGCCAGATGCGCACGGCCTATGCCAATGTGCACCGCGGCCTGCACACACTGGCAAATGAGACGACCGAAGCCTTCGAGGCTGCGCGGGAAACCGTTCGCGCTTTCCTGAATGCGCCGTCTACAGACAACGTGATCTTCACCAAGGGCTCCACCGAAGGCATCAACCTTGTTGCCTCCGCGCTTGCCGCGCGCATTCAGCCGGGCGACGAAATCGTGCTCTCCATCATGGAGCATCATTCCAATATCGTGCCCTGGCATTTCCTGCGCGAGCGTCATGGCGCGGTGCTGCGCTGGGTCGGCCTCAAGGAAGATGGCTCGCTTGATATGGACGCGATGGCGGATGCCATTGGCCCGAAGACGAAGATGGTGGCTATCACCCAGATGAGCAATGTGCTCGGCACGGTGACGGATGTGGCCGCGATCACGCAGCTTGCCCATGCCGCTGGCGCCGAAATCCTGATCGATGGCAGCCAGGCGGCGGTTCACCTGCCCGTCGATGTGCAGGCCATCGGGTGTGACTGGTATGTCATCACCGGCCACAAGATTTATGGCCCGACGGGTATCGGCGCCCTTTATGGGACGTCCGCTGCGCTGGACCGCGCCCGGCCCTATCAGGGCGGCGGCGAGATGATCGAGATCGTCGAGCTGGACCGGATCACCTACAATACCGCGCCGCACAAGTTCGAGGCGGGCACGCCGCCGATCCTGGAAGCCATCGGTTTTGGCGCGGCCCTGCGCTGGCTCGCGCAGTTCGACAAGGCGGAGATCGCCGCCCATGAACACGCCCTCTATGAACGCGCGGCGGGTATTCTGCGCCAGGTCAACGGCATCCGCATCCATGGCGAGGCCCCCGGCAAGGGCGCTGTGCTGGCCTTCAGCCTGGAGGGCGCCCACCCGCACGACCTTGCCCAGATCCTCGACCGCTATGGCGTCGCGATCCGCGCCGGCCACCATTGTGCGCAGCCCTTAATGCAGCATTTAGGCGTTCCGGCTACGGCCCGGGCCAGCTTTGCCCTATATAATACCGAGGTTGAAGTGGACGCGCTGGGTGAAGCGCTCGCCAAAGCGCGCAAAATGCTGGTATAAATACGTATATGGCCGATGATATGACCTCCCAAGACCTGCTCGGTGTCCGCGATCCTGCGGCTGTCTCTGCGATTCCGCAGGAGGAACTCGACCGGCTGACCGATGAGCTGATCGCTGCGTTCAAGACTGTTTTCGACCCGGAAATCCCAGTCGACATCTATGAGCTGGGCCTGATCTACAAGGTGGACATCGATGACGACCGCAAGGTGGACATCGAAATGACACTAACCGCGCCCGGCTGCCCCGTGGCGGGCGAGATGCCCGGATGGGTCGAAAACGCCGCAAAGAGCGTTGAGGGAATCGAGGCTGTCGAAGTCTCCCTGACTTTCGATCCGCCCTGGGACCCTTCCCGAATGTCGGATGAGGCCCGCCTCGCGCTCAATATGCTTTGATTGAAGGAGGGGGCGCGCGTCCCTATCTATAGACCATGGCCCGCAGACCCCGCCCCCAACCCGTCCGCCTCAGTGCTGCTGCTGCTGCGCGCGTGAAGGAAATCATGGCCGAGCGCGGCCTGGGTTTCCTGCGTGTCGGCGTCAAGAATGGCGGCTGCGCGGGCATGGAATATGTGATGGACTATGCCGAGGCGCCTCAGCCGCTGGACGAGGTGGTTGAGGATAATGGTGTCACGATCCTGATTGATGCCAAGGCGGTGCTGTTCCTGCTGGGCAGCGAAGTCGATTATGAAACCACGCTGCTTCACGAGAAATTCGTGTTCCGCAATCCCAACCAGACCGATGCCTGCGGCTGTGGCGAGAGCGTGACCATCGTGCCGGCCGCGGCGGAGTAATCCGTCCGGCGGGCTGATGCAGGTTCGCGGATTTCCCCCTCTTTCGGCGCCAGACGCTGAACTCCTGATTCTCGGCAGTATGCCCGGCATCGCCTCACTGGAAGCGGGGCAATATTATGCCCATGCCCGCAACGCCTTCTGGCCGATCATGGGCCATCTTTTCGGCGCCGGCCCCCAGCTTGCCTATCCCGTCCGTGCCCAGCGCCTCTACCAACAGAAGGTGGCGGTCTGGGACGTATTGCAGCTATGCCTGCGGCAGGGCAGCCTCGACGCAGACATCCGCCAGGAGGTGCCCAATGATTTTGGCGCTTTCTTTGCCGCCCATCCGCATATTCGCCGGATCGGCCTCAATGGCGGCAAGGCCGCCACAAGTTTCCGGAAATATGCGGCGGCCCATATGCCGCCGGGCGCAGAGACCGTGATACTGCCTTCAACCAGCCCCGCCCATGCCGCGCGCCAATTCGAGGACAAGTTGGCGCTCTGGCGAGCGGGCCTTCTGGGCAATCTTTAGGGATATCCCCGCGCCTCAGCTGGCCAGCTTCATCAGCACGATGCCGCTCGCGATCATGGCGGCCGCGAGGAGGCGCATCGGGGTGGCCGCTTCGCCGAGCCAGATGACGCCGAAGATGAACGCACCCGCCGCGCCGATGCCGGTCCAGACCATATACGCCGTACCCAGCGGCAGGGATTTCATCGCCATTGCCAGCAGCGCAAAGCTGGCCGGCATGGCCGCGATCATGATGAGGGTGGGGATGGGCCGGGTGAAACCAGCCGATTGTTTCATCGCGGCGGCCCAGACGATTTCCAGTAGACCGGCGACGACAAGAAGGCCCCAAGGCATGGGAAGCTCCCGCAGAAACGGGCCGTCCCGAAGCGTTCCCGATATGGGGGAGGCCGTCCTCCTGCCTGTGTTGCCTAGATAGTCATTCTGGAGCGAGGCTCAAGCCTTCTTGTAGGCGGCAAGGTCTTCCAGGGTCGGGGCAGCTTCAAAGCCATTGGGCGGGTCCGGAATGAGGCGGGCGCGGGCGGCGGGCTCGCCCGTGGCTTCAGCCACCAATTCGGCCGTGCGTGTTTCAACCGCTTCGGTCAGCCGGGCGATGAACTCGTCCCGGGGCAGGCCGGGCGGGATCGGCTCGAGAAATTCGATGACGGCAGTGCCCTGGCGGCGCGGGCTTTCCTGCTGCTGCCAGAACACACCGATATTGGTGGCCACCGGCACGACGGGCACACCCATCGCCTCAGCCATGTGCCAGACGCCGGATTTGTAGCGGAAATGATAGCCAACCGGGGCCAGGTGGCCTTCCGGATAGATCAGCACACGGCGGCCATCGGCCTTGGCCTTGTGCATGCCATTGGCCAGCGAAGACGCTTTCTTCTCGCCGCCGCCGCACGTGTCGATGACGATGGCGCCGAGCTTCTTGAGGATGCCGCCGACCAGCGGGAAGCGTTCAAGATGATCGCCGGTGACGAAAGCCAGATCCTTGATTTCCGGATAGATCAGGAAGCCGTCGCCCCAGCTCTGATGCTTGGCGCCGATCACGAAGGCGCCTTCGGGCAGGCGCTCACGGCCGCGGACTTCCTTGCGGATGCCGGCGATGTGGCGCAGAGCGAAATTCATGGCCCGCGTATAGCTGCGGATGATGGCGCGCACCGGGCCATGGCCAGGCCATGCAAGGAAGGGCAGCGAGACAAGCACATAGCCAATCGAGAGAACCCAATAGGCCAGCTGGAAGAGAGTGCCACGCATGGAAATGCTCCGTAGGGGGAACGATCAGGACTTCAGAACGGCAAGAACGGCGCGTGCCAGGGCGGGCGCATGCCGGGAAAGCGGGCCGGGCAGGCGGTTGTAGATCTTGTTCTGACCCGCCTGCATCACCACGCCCAGCGCCATGGCGGCCTTCAGGGCAGGATCCCCCTTCGGAATCGCGCCGGCATCCATCAGGCCGGAAATGATCTGTTCCGTGACGGATACCGGATCATCTTCGCGCCGCCGGTCATAGGGCAGGTATTTGTGCAGCGAGACGAGGTGGAAGGAGAAGAGCAGGAAATCTTCATCAGCCAGGGCGCAATAGGCTGCAACGGCAGCATGCACCTTTTCATCCAGAGTGCCGGCCCCGCCCAGGGCTTCGGCCAGCATGACCGAAAGGCGGTTGTGGGTTTCCATGAACAGGGCGAGGGCAAGTTCGTCCTTGCCTTTATAGTGGCGGTAGAGGGCGCCTTCCGAAACCTGGGCGCTTTCGGCAATCTCCCGCGTGGTGGCAGCATCGACGCCGACATTCACGAACAGTTCAAGCGCCGCGCGCTCAATTTTCGGCCGGGCATCGCGCACGCGGGGGCGCCGGCCGGCAGCGTCCGTTTTCGTGACGACCGGTTTGGCAGTTGTTTTGGTGCGCGCGTCCTTGGCAGGGGCGCGCCTTGACGGTTTGCCCGACGGGGCAGCGGGGGTGGCTTTGCGGGCCATGGGCGGCAGCTCCTTTGATCTTCGTGCCCCGTGTATTACACAGGTCTGCAAAGATTGCAAGTGATCAATCGCTTACTAAATGATTTCAGGCGGATGCCGGAACGAAAAAGGGGGCCGGAAGGCCCCCTGAAACATTCTGCCGGCAAGGATCAGACCAGTTCGATGCGATAGCTTTCGATCACGGTGTTCGCCAGCAGCTTCTCGCACATTTCCTTGACGCGGGCTTCGGCTGCCGACTTGTCCGTCTGGCCCGTCAGATCCAGCTCGATGACCTTGCCAACGCGCGCGCCGCCGACTTCCTTATAGCCCATCCGGGCCAGGGTATCGGCTACGGCCTTGCCCTGAGGGTCCAGCACGCCGGATTTGAGGGATACGTGTACGACCGCTTTCATTATTTGCTGCCCCCGGTGAAGTGGATGACGTTGTCGGTCTCTTCGCCTGATTCCCGGATGATGCCGAGACGGCGTGCGACTTCGGCATAGGCCTCGGTCACGCCGCCCATGTCCCGGCGGAAACGGTCCTTGTCCATCTTCTCGCCGGTCTTGGCGTCCCACAGGCGGCAGCTGTCCGGGCTGATCTCGTCGGCCAGCAGGATGCGCGGCATGTCGTGATCGTTTTCGAACCAGCGGCCGAATTCGATCTTGAAATCGACAAGCCGGATGCCGGCGCCCGCGAAGAGGCCGGACATGAAATCGTTCACGCGCAGGGCGAGGGCGATGATGTCGTCATACTCCTGGGCGGTGGCCCAGCCGAAGGCGGCGATGTGTTCCTCGGAAACCATCGGATCATGCAGGGCGTCGTTCTTGAAGTAGAACTCGACCAGCGGGCGGGGCAGGGACTGGCCCTCCGGAATGCCCAGGCGCGTGGAGAGCGAGCCTGCGGCGATGTTGCGCACGACCACTTCCAGCGGAATGATATCCACCTTCCGCACCAGCTGCTCACGCATGTTGAGGCGGCGGATGAAGTGGTTGGGTACGCCAACGCTGGTCAGATGGGTCATCACGAACTCGCTGATGCGATTGTTCAGAACCCCCTTGCCATCCAGCACGGCCTTCTTGGTCGCGTCGAACGCAGTTGTGTCGTCCTTGAAATACTGGATCAGCGTGCCCGGTTCGGGGCCCTCATAGAGGATTTTTGCTTTTCCTTCGTAGATGACGCGGCGCTTGTTCATCTCAACCGGCCTTTCCTGCGCGTTCTGCGGGGATAGCGTTGCCAACGGGAATCATTCACCCCGCTCCCCTGAAGCGCGGACTGTTACGCCAAACCCGCGACAGAAACAATTATTGCGAACACCTGAGCATCCACCCTATATCAGCGCCGATAGACACCGGCAGATGTGAAAGGGCCACCTCCATGAGCACATTCGATGATCGTGAACGCGCAGAGGAAGCCCGTTACGCCCTGGATCAGGAAACGCAGTTCAAGATCAACGCCCGCCGCAACAAGCTGCTGGGCCTCTGGACCGCTGATCTGCTGGGCCTGAAGGACGCGGATGCTGAGGCTTATGCCAAATCGGTTGTGATCGCGGATCTGGAAGAGGCCGGCGATGATGATGTCGTGCGCAAGGTGCGCGGCGACCTCGAAAAGGCTGGCATTGTCCGCACGGATGTCCAAATCCGCGAGGAAATGGCCCGTCTTCTGCCCGTCGCGCGCGAGCAGATCATCAACGATATCAAGGGCTAAGAACCACCGGCGGCGTGTAATTGTCGCCGCAGCTGGGGCCCGTGCCACCCATCGGCACAAATGACACGCAGCTATAGTGGGCGCCGGTTCCGGAGGTGAAGGCCGGCTTTCCGGTCCAGCCCTCGATGAAGGGCTTGCCCACCCAGGCGCTCATCATGATCTTGCCGGGGGCGGCCGGAAGGCCAGTGTCTCCGGTGGGGGTGGTGTAGATCGGCTGTCCCTCGATGAACCAGGTAATCCCGTCCGGGGTCCATTCGAAGGCATAGAGGCGATCTGCGTCCGCCGCGTCGAAGGGCAGGTCAAAGCCCTCGAAGGCGCCGCGTTTGCCCTTCCGGAAATAGTTGAAGTGAACCTTGGTCGTGTCCTGGCCGAGGAATTCGATGTCCACTTCGTCATGGGGATCACCAAAGTATGGGCCGGTGAAGGTGAAGAAGGCCGAGACGGTGCCTGAGCCGCGGGCCGGGCGCATGATCACTTCATAGCGGCCATAGCCGTATTTTCCGGGGCTCTGCAGCTCGGCGATCGTGTAGGGCATGCTCTCGCCCTTTACGCGGTGGATCGAGAGCAGCGTGCCGCTGGAAGTCTCGGTGACGTTATCCTCGCGCCAGTTGCCGCCATAATGGGTCGCGTGGTTGTCATGAGTGGACGCGCGGAACGGTGTCTGGCCGCGCATGCGCGTCAGGAAAGCGTCCTGCTGGCGGTTCGGGATCACGGATTTGGGCGCTTCAGGCAGCACCGGCGTATAGGTTTCCGGACCCTTCCAGGGGAAGAATTGAGGCTGAAGCTGCGCGGCGCGCTGGCGGACGGAAGCGGCTTTCGGGGCAGGGAGCGCAGAAATTTCTGCAACCATTACAGTCTGTTCTGTGACGGGCGCCGGGGGCGACAGCGCAATCGCGCCGGTGGCCGCAACAATCGCCATGCACGCCACCACGACCAGATCAATGCTTCTGGAAAACCGGGTCCAGATTGCGGACTGAGCGTTGCCGATGTGGGCCATGACTGCCTCCGAAGGTTAACCCTTCGTGAAGAGCAAGTTATGCGCCAACTATTTGTTAAGCAAACCCCCTTCGCCCACTCCGGGAGTATCAGGAGGCGTCTTCGCCGCCATTGGCCGGGGCCGTCAGGGCGCTGCGGTTTCGCATCATGAACAGGGGAACTGACCCGATCGGCGTGATGGCCCAGTCGAGAGGCTGATCATGCGGCTCGGCGGGCACCTTGTCGATCTGCTGGGCGGCATAGGCCACCGCGCAGGCAAAGGCCCGGCCCTTGGCGCGCAGCTTTTCCAGGGCCCCATCATAATGGCCCCGGCCATAGCCGAGGCGGTTTCCCATCGTGTCATAGGCCAGCAGGGGCGTCAGAACGAGGGTGGGGGTGACTTCCGGTGCATCTGCCGGGGGCTCCGACAGGCCGAAAGGGCGCCGGTCCAGCGGCTCACCCGGCGACCAGAGCCGCCAGCTGATGCCGGTTTCCTCCATGCGGGGCAGGCACAGCTCTGCGCCGGCGCGGGCGAGCCTTTCCATCAGCGGGAAGGGATCGAGCTCTTCATTGATCGCGACATAGCCGGAGACCACGGGGCCATACCGCTCCAGCAATTTCATCGGAAAAATATCGGCCAGCTTTTCAGCCGCATCCGGATCGCGCGCAGCGGCTTCGGCGCGGATGGTGCGCATCCGGTGGCGCAGGGCGGTCTTGTCGGCTTCAATACTCATGAAAGCCCTCCTAGTGCTCGATGGGCGCAGCAGAAAGGGCAATAGCGCACAAGAACCACGTCGCCGCCGGGCACATTTCACTCCCGTCGACCTAGAGACTAGGTGGGCGCCGGATGAGCCAGGGCCACGGCCCCAGCCAGAGTGCCAGCCCCCTGACGGTAAGTAAGGTCGCCGGAGATCAGTCCCACGCGAGCGCAGCAGCCCTTGTGCCTGACAAATCTAGTGGCTCTGCCCCGCTTTGGAAAGCGGCTGGCAGCGCTCAGTTCTGTGTGATTTTGATATCGAATGAATACAGCAGGGTTTTCTGCTTGGCCGAAAAATTGTTGTCCGACACGATCCAGACGCGGATCAGCTGATCTGACAGGGCCTCAGCGGCGATACCCTCGAAATTGTCCACCAGAAGCGGGCGGCTGAGTGTGAGGGTTTCGGCCTCGCCTGGTCCCCAGGTCAGGCGGATGCGGTTGCCCTGAAGGGGATCCCAGGCGCGATACATGTCCAGGGTGCGGGCGGTGCCATCCGGCAGGGGGACGATCTCCCGGCCGACGAGACCGTGCAGGCTGGGGGCGGGGGCGGTGTTGCCGGTCCATTCGGCAGTGCCATCGGCGAGCACGCGGCCCAGCGGCGAGGTGCCGAGCATGCCCTCATAGCCAAAGCCGAGGGCGCCATCGGCTTCCAGGAAGATCGCCTCAGGGCCCTGATTCTCATCGATATTCCGGTTGTTATGCTGGCCGGGAAGATCGGCGACACGGGCCGCGCGGGCGGCTGACCCGCAGACGCCGAGCGCAAAGGCTTCGATCCGGAAGCTGCGCTCAAAGCTCACCAAAGCGAGGCCCTCCGACCAGACGAGGCCTTCGGCGTCGCCTTCTGTCTTGCCAGTCAGCATCATGCCGTCACTACCTTGCATATACGAGATTTTTGCGCCGGAGGGGGCGCCCTTCTCGAGGCCGATCCAGACGAAGGCGCCCGCATCGGTCACGCTCAGCAGGCCGCCGCCTTCAGAGGCCGGCAGCAGGGCGAGACCGGAGAGCCCGCCGACATTGGAGTTGGATGAGGTGAGTTCCCAGGCCCCTGAAACGGTTACGGTTTCCGGAATGCGGCGGGCGATCTGGGCGGCGTCGCCCAGGGAAACGGGGGTGACCGAGAGGTCTATGGGGAGGGGCTCCTGATGCGGGGTGCCGGGCGGGCAGGAGGCGGCGATCAGCGCGCTGGCATGGTCGGCGGCGCGCCAGAGACCGTCCCGGCCGGTAGCATCGGGTGACACGGCCTGGACATTTTCGGACACATCCGGACTCTGGCGGACATCCGCGATCACCGGGGCGCCATTTACGACCACTTCTTCCGGCCCTGCGCAGGTGACCAGGAAGCCGGCGGCCATCAGGGCAGTCAGTAGGGCGCGGAAACGCATGGGGGCTCCTGTGGCGGGCTTCACGGGTGGCTATTGCGGCGAATGCCGACTACCGGATGACAAAGGTCTGACCATTTCGTGAAAAGGTGTGCGGCCCCCTCTGGATTTAGAAAGCGAACCCTTTCAGGTTCAGCGGCATGAGTCAGATACCGCTTGCCCGCCGCTCCCCCATTCCGCCGGAAAACTGCAACCTGGCGCGCGCCATCGAGCTGATCGGGGACCGCTGGACGATGCTGATTCTGCGGGCGGCGCTTTATGGCGTGCGCCGGTTTGACGATTTCCAGTCGGAGCTGAAATGCCCGCGCACGGTGCTGTCTGGCCGGCTGAAGACGCTGGTGGATGCCGGGCTGCTGACCAAGCGGGCCTACAAGGTGCCCGGCAAGCGGGCGCGGCCGGAATATGTGCTTTCGGCGATGGGCATCTCCCTGCGCCCGATCCTGATTGGCCTGACCCAGTGGGGCGACGTGTGGCTGGGCCAGGGCGAGTCGCCGCCGATCAGCTTCACCAAGGCCGGATCGAAAAGCGCCATCCGGGCTGCCTTCGTGGACGCAGAGGGGCGCGAGGTGCGTCCGGATCAGATCCGGGCAGTGCTGCGCGGGTAACTCACAATTTGTGCAGAGGACGCCTCATTTGGCTCTTGCAAAGCCGCCGCTTCCCGCATATTCCGTCCGCTCCGCTGACAAGGCGGACATACCTGTCGGATGCGGGCGTAGCTCAGGGGTAGAGCACAACCTTGCCAAGGTTGGGGTCGAGAGTTCGAATCTCTTCGCCCGCTCCAGACAGAAAACAGCCGGACATTGGAATTGAAACAGCGCGCCTTGCGGCGGCGCTGTCATGGCGTTTGTGCATATGGGGAACGCTCAGCTTGTGAAGCGGATGGCGATGTCGTGGCCATCCTGGCGGATGAATTCGGCGGGGGTGTTGATGCCGAGTTTGGCGGAGACGAAGAAGAACTTGCCCGGAAGCATGACCTTGTTGCGGAACCGGATGCGCGCCCCGGATTCGGAGATGTCTATGCAGACGCCTTCTTCGCGGCCTTTCGGCTCCCACACCAGAACGCAGGGCGCCCAGGTTGACTGGCGGTCAGCACGGGGGCGGCGCCGGATGAGCTTGGTGTGATCGGCAGGCGTGTTGGTGCGCAGAGCCGCTGACAGGCGCTCCGGCGAGATCGGCGTACCAGATTTTTTGCCGAACACCACGAGCGCGATCTGACCTCCTCAGAAAAAGCGAGTCGCGTACAAAATGTCCCAATTCGGGGCAGATGGAAACCCCGCCTACTGCCGCAGGGGGGGCTTTGAAAAATTGACCGGTTTTCGGCAATTTCAGGCCGCGACAATCGGCTTTGACAATAGCGCTCGCCAGATTGCATTTGCCGCATTATCTCAAAAGATATATCTATTGGTTTTGAGGGTTTTGTGGCGACCTTATTCGACAAGCTGTGGGATCTGCACCGGGTGGGCGATGCGGGCGATGGGGAAGACCTGATCGCCATCGACCGGCTGCTGCTGCATGAGCGCACCGGCGGCGTGGCGCTGAAATCTCTGGCCGCCAATGGCCATCCGGTACTCGACCCGGCGCGCGTCTTTTCGATCATGGATCATATCGTGTCGTTCCGGCATGGCCGCGGGCGGAATGAAGCGCGCAGCCCCGGCGGGGAGGCCTTCATTCTTGAAACACGCGAGATGGCGCAGAATGCGGGCATCCACCTGATCGACACCGACAGCCCGGCGCAGGGCATCGTGCATGTGGTGGCACCCGAACTGGGCATTGCGCTGCCCGGCCTGACGCTGGTTTGCCCCGACAGCCATACCTGCAGCCTCGGCGCGCTGGGCGCGCTAGCCTGGGGCATCGGGTCCAGCGACGCCGAACATGCGATGGCAACCGGCACATTGCGCGCCGCAAAGCCCCGGCAGATGCATATCCGCGTTTCCGGCAAGCTGGCCCCCGGGGTTTCGGCAAAGGACCTGGCGCTTTACATCATCGCCCGCTTTGGCGCCGATGGCGGCAAACGCTGCGCCATCGAATATTCGGGTGAGGCGATCCGTGATCTGAGTATCGAGGGGCGCCTGACCCTTTGCAACATGGCGGTAGAGTTTGCCGCATTCACGGCGCTGATCGCGCCCGATGCCAGGACGCTGGATTATGCCTGCGGGCGGGCGTTCGCACCGTCTGCGGCGCAGGAAGAGGCGGCGCTGGCGCACTGGGCGGAGCTGCACACGGACCCCGGCGCGGTGTTTGATGAAGTGCTGGAGGTGGACGCCGGCAAGGTGCAGCCGCAGGTGAGCTGGGGCACCAGCCCGGAAGATACAACGGCGCTGCGAGAGGCCATTCCGGCCGACGCAGGCACGCGGGCGCTTTCCTATATGGGGTTGAAGCCTGGGCAGTCTGTCTACGGATTGCCGATCGGCGGGGCGTTTATCGGATCCTGCACCAATGGGCGTCTCAGCGACCTGAAGGCGGCGGCGGAAATTCTCAAAGGGCGGCGGATTGCGCCGGGTGTGCGCGCGGTGTGCGTGCCGGGATCTCAGGCGGTGAGCCGGGAGGCCGAAGCGCTTGGCATCGACCGGATTTTCATCGAGGCAGGCTTTGAATGGGGCGCCCCGGGATGTGCGATGTGCTTCTATGCGGGCGGGGAAACCTTCCCGCCGGGAACGCGGGTGATGTCGTCTACCAATCGCAATTTCGAAGGGCGGCAGGGCCCGGGCGTGCGCACGCATCTGGCGAGCCCGGCCGTGGTGGCCGCCTCGGCGGTTGCGGGCATGATCTGTGCGCCCTCTGACATTCTTGTAGCTGGAGGCGTTGCCTGATGCCGACCCCGTTCCGCCATCATCGCGGCGTGGCCGCTCCGTTGCCCGCCGACAATGTGGACACCGACCAGATCATCCCGTCGCGGGAAATGAAGGCTGTCAGCCGCGACGGCCTTGGTGAGGGGCTGTTTGCGGGCTGGCGCTATACCGTTCCGGGCGGGCGCGAGCCGGTGGCTGATTTCGTGCTGAACCGGCCGGAGCAGGCAGGCACGTCCATCCTGGTTTCCGGCACCAATTTCGGCTGCGGATCCTCGCGGGAGCATGCCGTCTGGGCACTGATGGATTATGGCGTGCGCGCGGTGATCGCCAAATCCTTCGGCGAGATTTTTCACGGCAACTGCGTACGCAACGGTATTCTGCCGGTGGCGCTGCCCGAGGGGGAGGTTGACCGGCTGCTGAAACTGGACGGCGGCGCCGAGATCGCGATTGACCTGGAGGCGCAGACGATAACGGCAGCGGCATTACCAGGCTGGACGGGGCGGTTTGAGATCGGCGCGTATGCCAAGCGGCTGCTGCTGGAGGGGCTTGACCCTATCGGGCTGACCCTGCTGCAGGCGCCGGCGATCCAGGCCTATCAGCAGGCAGATGCCGCAAGGCGCCCCTGGGTTTATGCCGGGGGCTGACTTCAGCTGACCTGGACGAGACCGCGGCTGACGAGATCTTCAATTTCTTCCGGCGAGTGACCGAGAGCGCCCAGCACTTCGACCGAATGCGCGCCGATGCGGGGCGGATCGAGCATCAGGCCGGGGCGGTCATCATCCAGCGTCAGCGGCAAGGCGGGGAGAGATACCTCGCCGCCTTCGGGAAGCTGCATGTTCAGCAGACTGCCATTGGCGAGGAGGTGGGGGTCTTCCAGCAGGTCTTCCGGGCGCTGGATAGGCGCGAAAGGCAGGCCGATCTTTTCCAGCTTGTCCATCAGATCCTGCTTGGAATAGCCGGCGAACAGGGCGCGCAGGCGGGGCAGGATAAGGTCGCGGCGGGCAACACGGTCATTGTTTCCGGCCAGGTCGGGGGCGGCGGCCCAGTCATCCAGACCGAAGGCCTTGCAGAAAGACGTCCACTGACCATCGGAGACAACGCCGACGAAGACTTTCTCTTCGTCCTTTGTATCGAACACATCATACACGGCCCAGGCCGAGACGCGCGCCGGCATGGGCGCAGCGGGCGAACCGGTGACGGCGTATTGGGCGATATGCTGGCCGACGAGGAAGACGGTGGTTTCAAAGAGGGAGGCTGTGACGTGCCGGCCCTTGCCGGTCGTCTGGCGCTCGTTGAGGGCGGCGAGGACGCCGATGGCGCCGAACATGCCGCCGGTGACATCAATGACAGAGGCGCCCGCGCGCAGCGGCCGGCCGGGAGGGCCTGTCATATAGGCAAGGCCGCCCATCATCTGGGCCACTTCATCCAGCGCCGTCCTGTGCGCATACGGACCGTCCAGGAAGCCTTTTTCCGAACAGTAGATAAGGCGCGGATTGCGCGCGGAGAGGGCGCTATAGCCAAAGCCGAGCGCTTCGAGGGCGCCGGGGCGGAAATTCTCGATGAAGACATCGGCCTGATCGGCCAGGGCGAGGGCAATGGCTTTGCCTTCCTCGGACTTCAGGTCGATCGCGAGGCTTTTCTTGTTCCGGTTATACATCGGGAAATAGCCCGCGCCGGAACCCTTCAGATTGCGCGTCTTGTCGCCCCCAATGGGTTCGACCTTGATGACCTCAGCGCCGAGATCGGCGAGGACAAGGCCGGCAGCCGGCCCCATCACCATATGGGTGAATTCCAGCACGCGCAGGCCTGACAGCGGTCCGCCGGTTTCACTCATACCTGATACTCCTTGAACTTCCTGCCCGCGATGATTGCCATTACTTGCTCAAATGATATATCTTTTCAAGCAAGGGCATACATTCTTTGATATAACAATCAGGTGGAATTCGATGAGCAGCGTATTGATCAGCGAAGTTGGGCCGCGCGACGGCCTGCAGAACTGCAAGGCGATCATGCCCACGGCGGAGAAAAAGCGCTGGATTGCGGCGCTGGCTGAAGCGGGCGTGACGGAGATCGAGATCGGGTCTTTCGTGTCGCCCAAGCTGCTGCCGCAGATGGCGGATACGGCGGAAGTGCTGGATTTCGCCGTGACGATTCCGGGCCTGACGGTGGCCGTGCTGGTGCCCAATCTCAAAGGCGCGCAGGCGGCGATTGCGGGCGGCGCACACAAGATCACGCTGCCGATGTCTGTCTCGGAAACCCATTCGCTGCGCAATATCCGGCGCACGCATGCGCAGGTGATCGAGGAGGCGCGGGCGATTGCCGATCTGGTGAAATCGCTGCCGGAGGGGCCGCGGCCGCATTTTGAAGGGTCGCTCTCCACGGCATTCGGCTGCACGCTGGAAGGGCCGGTGCCGGAGGCGAGGATCCTGCGCTGCGCCGAGCAGCTGATGTCGGCGGGATGTGATGAGGTCGGCCTGTCGGACACCACGGGCTATGGCGACCCGGCGTCCGTGAAACGGCTGATCCGGGCGGTGCGCGGGGTGGTGGGGACAGAGAACCTCACGGGCGTACACCTGCACAACACGCGCGGGCTGGGGCTGGCCAATGCGCTGGCTGCCTATGAGGAAGGCATCACGACGTTTGACGGCTCGCTGGGCGGGCTGGGCGGGTGCCCGACGGCGCCCGGCGCGAGCGGCAATGTTGTAACCGAAGACATGGTGTTCATGTTCGAGGCGATGGGCATTTCGACCGGCATTGACCTGCGCAAGCTGATGGCGACGCGCGAGATCGTGGCAGCGGCGCTGCCGGGGGAGGAGCTTTACGGCTTCACCCCGAAGGCGGGCCTGCCGCTGGGATTCAAGGGCGAGCCGGTGCCGGCTGTGGCAGCAGCAGGCTGAAGGCGGGCGAGGGGTGCAGGCAAATCTTCCGGCGCTAATCACACTGATCGGGTATGCGGTGCTGCTTGTGGGCGTGAGCCTTTGGGCGGCACGGGAGGTACGCTCTGAGGCGAGCTCTTTCCTTCTGGGCGGGCGGTCGCTGGGGCCGCTGGTTTCCGGGCTGGCCTATGCGGCGTCCAGTTCGAGCGCCTGGGTACTGCTGGGCTATTCGGGGTTTGTGTACAGCACGGGCCCCTCTGCGCTGTGGATGATCCCGGGCATTCTGCTGGGCTACGGCGCGGTGTGGCTGTTTGCCGGGCCTGTGCTGCAGGCCGCGAGCCGGGACAAGGACCAGCTGACGCTGACCGCCTTCCTGACCGAGACAGCTGGGCCGCGGGTGACGCGGCTGATCCAGATTTCGGCGACACTGATGATCGCCTTCTGCTTTTCCTACTATATCGCCTCGCAGTTTCAGGGCGCGGGCGTGGCCTTTGATGATCTCTTCGGCATCGGCATGACCGGGGGCATCCTCCTGGGCGCCGTGATCATTCTGGCCTACACCTTTGCGGGCGGCTTCCTTGCGGTGTCGGTGATCAATACCGTGCAGGGCGTGATCATGATGCTGGTGGCGATTGTGCTGCCGCTGCTGGCATTCAGCGCGGCGGGCGGGGCTGGCGGCATTGCCAGCGCGCTAGGCGAGGCGCCGGCCGGTTACCTCTCCACCTTCGGCGGGCGGGCGGGCTGGGTTGCGGCAGGTTTTGTTCTGGGCATGACGGCGACGGGGTTTGGCGCGCTGGGCCAGCCGCATCTGATCAGCTGGATCATGGCGGCGCGCGATTCCAGGGCGCGCGTGATGGGCGCGGGCGTTGCCATCGGCTGGGGCGCGGTGGTCTATGCGGGCATGGCGGTTCTCGGGCTTTCGGGGCGGGCCCTGTTTGGCGCCGACGCGCCGGCTGAAGGCATCTTCTTCAAACTGGCCGGAGACCTGCTGCCGGGTATTCTTTCCGGGATTGTCGCGGCGGCGATCCTTTCCGCGATCATGTCGACCGTGGACAGCCAGCTTCTGGTGGCGAGCGGGGCGATCAGTCATGATCTTGGCGCGGCGCGCCTCATGGGCGGGCGAACGGTTCTGGCGACGCGCCTTGCCATGCTGGCTGTGAGTGTGATCGCGGTGGGGCTGACGCTGGCGCTGCCCGCAACGATCTTTGACCGGACGCTGTTTGCATGGTCGGCCCTGGGCGCGAGTTTCGGGCCGGTGGTGGTGTTGCGCGCCTTTGGCAGGCGGCCGGGTGGGCCAGAGGTGCTGGCTGCGATCCTGGCAGGATTTGTGACGTCGCTCGCTTACGAATTTTTCCTCGATTCCGGGCCGGGAGCTGTCTGGGCCCGCACAGTGCCCTGGCTTGCGGCAGTCGCGGCGCTGATGCTGGTCAGAATTGTTGCAGGGCAGCACAAAGAGGCGCTTGGCGCCTCTGCCAAGTTGTGAGATGCAAAAGATATAACCATAAAAGATATATCCTTGCTGGGGGCCTGGAATGCTGTTTGTCCGTCACATTGCGCTGGCTGTTGCCGCAGTTCTGGTTTCTGCCTGCGCGTCTCTGAGCCAGGCGCAGGGGCCAAAGCTCGATCCGGTGAACCCGGCAGACGCCCTGACGCTGATGCGCAAGGTGCATTGCTCGACAGTGGACAACGCACCGGCAATCTTCTGGTGGGAGGGGGAGACTTTCTCACGCCGCCAGGGCGAGAAGGACATCCACCTGTTTGATGTTGAGGGCTACAACATCCGCGCCTGCGCGGCGATTACCAATGAGGCTGGCCTGAAGGGCTACCAGCTCGTGTCACGCGAAATCCTTCTGTACAAGGACAAGGATACTGGGGAAGTTCTCAAGACCTGGACCAATCCCTGGACGGGCGAGGATGTGGAAGTGCTCCATGTTGCCAATGATCCGGTGAACTGGAAAGTTTACGAGACCGGGCGTGATGGCCAGCCTGTCAACTGGGGCGGCGAGGTGAGCGGACCGTTCTGGTGGCTGCGCTCGACCATTCCGCTCTGGTATCCCAATCCGCTGGCCGGGGATTATCAGAAAGAGATTGGCGGAACTTATCACGCTACGGAGCTTTTCAATTTCTTCGGAAATGCGGGGGAACTGCTCGACCCGAAGACGGAAACAGCTTCGGCGACCGTTGCCTGGACGCGCGTTGCCGACTGGCTGCCCTGGATGATGATGAACGGCCGGGAAGGCGTGATGTATATTCACACCTCTGGCCGCAAGGTCGCCAGCTATGACGAGATTTCCGATACGATGAAAGCGGAGATCGCGGCGCACTATCCGGAATATGCAAGCCCGCCGCCTGAAGGTGATCCGCGTGCGAACATGACGAGCTGGACTTACTTCAAAGGGATCAGGGATGGATCGATCCAGAAGCCTGATCGATAACTCTCTGATTTGAATAAAAAAACTAGAAAAAAGGCCGGAGCAATGCTCCGGCCTGGTCTGTTTCCTTTCGGCCCCTGATCAGCTCAGAAGGTTTTTCCGTCATAGGATTTCCAGTCGGCGCTGATGAACTTTTCGTCGATCAGTGTACGCTGGAACAGGCGGTCTTTCTTGAACCACTGCCAGGTGCGCGAACGGGACTGGCCATCATCGGAAAGCTGGATCATCTCGTAGAGATAAAGGTCTGGTTCGCCCGTGCGGGTCCAGTTGAGCATGGTGGTACGCTTGAAATCATCAAGGGGAACATCGCTGGCCCAGCCATTGATCAATTCATTGTCCCAGGCGATGCGCCCGTTGACGATGTTTGCCGGGAAGTCCCTGATCTCACTGCGGCCGTCCGCCCACCGATAGAAATTCGTCTGGTGATAGGCCGGGCCGGTTTCCGGGAACCGGCAGAGCAGGCGGGAGGCATGCTCGTCCGTCTTGTTACCCTCGGCGTCATAGTAACGATAGACGCCTTCCCACACGCCTTCATGGCGCGCGAGCAGGGGCATGATCTTTTTCAGTTCTGCGGAGGTGATGGAGTCGGTCATGGCTGCCTCATTTCTGCTCTGACTGTGCCTCGAATGTCACGTGTGTGTCAAAATAATCTCGTCTGCCCACGGAAAAGAGCTTGCCAAGCATATAAACGCGACTGATCATGAATGGTATATCATTTGGTGTCGCTGTCGAGACGTGGTGTCGCGCGCAGAATGACGCAGTGGGGAGAACCTGACATGAAGAAGACAGTATTGTTGGCTGGTGCCGCCGCCCTGGCGATGTCAGTTCAAGCCTTTCCGGGCCATGCCCAGGAGGCCTCGGAGGAGACAGAACTCAAGCAGGACGTCATTGTTGTCAGCGCGCGCAAGAAGGATGAGGGCCTTCTGGAGGCCCCGGTGGCCGTCAGCGCGTTCAGCGAACAGGCCATCGAAAACCTGCAGCTGGAATCGGTCGATGATATTGCCCGGTTCACGCCCGGCCTTTCGTTCAGCAAGGCCTTTGGCCGGTCCACCGAGCGCCCTGTCATCCGTGGTCAGTCCAACGTTCTGGCGGGTGTGCAATTCGGCGTGGAATCGGGCACGGCCTACTTCATTGACGGCATCTATTATTCCGGCTCGATCCAGAACCTTGATCCCAATGACCTGCAGCGGGTGGAGGTGATCAAGGGGCCGCAATCGGCGCTTTACGGCCGCAACACCTATGCCGGCGCGATCAACTTCATCACCAAAGGCGGCACCGAAACTTTCGAAGGCACGGGCAAGGCCCGTATCGGAAGCAACAATACGAAGGAGTTTTCCGCATCCATCGCCGGGCCGCTGTTCAAGGGGCTGACCGGACGGCTGAGCTTCCGTGACTATGAGTATGGCGGCGAATACACCAACGCGGTGACCAACGAGACCGTTGGCCAGGAAGCGACGACCAGCATTGCCGGTGTGCTGGACTGGGAACCGATCTCCAATTTCGACACGCGCCTGCGGGTGAGCTTCACGGAGGACCGCGACGGCGTGCTGCCACTGTTCCTGCAGTCGGCTGAGGAAAACAACTGTATGCCGGGCTACAGATCGCTGGCCTACTGGTCGCGTTCGGGCAGCACCAACACCAATCAGTATTATTGCGGCGTCATCAAGCCCGGACAGGTGGCCGTCAACTCAGGCGCAGATGCCGACGGGATACCGAATGTTGTTCCTGGCGCGCCGCTGACGGCAACCTTTCCGTACTTGGCCGCGACTTACGGCCTGGGCGACGGGACGGCATTCGATGGTATTTCGCGCGATCTGTGGGTAGCCAACTCGGTGTCGAACTATCGCTTTGGCGATTCTGGTTGGGAGCTCAGCCTGCTGGCCGGCTATTCGAAAGAGCATAACAAGCAGGGCTATGACTCGGATCACTCGTCGGTGAACTTCTTCCTCTCCGGCTCTACGCTGGAGCCGTTCTTTGCAAACACGACGCGCAAGGACATTGAGGACTACAGCATCGAGGCGCAACTCGCCACGCCGCAGGATCAGCGCCTGCGCGGTATGCTGGGTGTGTATATGTATGACCAGATCCTCTATGAGGGCGATATCACCTTCGCCGATCCTTCCGGCCGGGCCGCCGATACCGGCAAGCGCACCGTGCGCAACGAAGCCGTCTTTGGTCTTGTAGAGTTCGACTTCACCGATCGCCTTACGGCGACCCTCGAAGGGCGGTATGCGGAAGAAACCAAAACGGATCGCACCTCGACGGTGACGCCGGAGGTTTCCTACAACAAATTCACGCCGCGCCTGACGGTCGATTATGATCTCAGCAATGGCGGTACGGTTTATGCCGTACTGGCGCAGGGCGTGAAGCCGGGTGGTATCAACGGCGCGATCGGCGAAGCGGTCGGCATGCCGACGTACAAGCAGGAAGAGTCCGACAATATCGAACTCGGCATCAAGACGCCGCTCCCGGATATGGGCGTTGGCAACTGGAACCTGTCTCTGGCCGGATATTATACCGAAGCCACTAACGTACAGCTGACCTCCGCTGTGGCGGCGACTTCCGGGGCGATCAACTCCATTGCCACCAATCAGGGTGCGGGTGAAATCAAGGGTATCGAAGTCGATCTGAGCGGCGCGGTGAACGACATCCTCAGCGGGGGCTTCACCTATGCCTGGACGGATGCAAAGTTCACCGAGGGGTGCGATGCTGATGAATGGATATTGACATCGGGCGGTGGTAACTTCACGAGTCCATCCACGCAGAGCGGCGTTGATTATTCCTCGCTGTTTGGCGGCGATACGGCTTCCTGCTCGATCGCAGGCCGCACATTCCCTCTGACATCGGAGCATCAGGCGAGCGTGTTCGTGCGTCTCGATTTCCGCGATGCGGGGCCGTTTGGATCTGACTTCTTCATCTCCAGTGACCTGACTTACGAAAGCTCCAAGTTCGTGCAGATTCACAATCTTGCCGAGACGGGCGATGCAACCTTGCTAGGCGCCCGTTTCGGTTTCGAGACTGAAGGCTGGACGCTGGCGGCCTATGGGCAGAACATCACGGATGAGGACTCCATCGTGGTGGCAACGCGCTGGCTGCAAGGGCCTTATTTCTCCACGGGCTTCAGCTCGAATACTGCGCCCACGACCGCTTCTCGTGGCGCGCCGCGTGCATTCTTCGGTTCGCTTCGCCGCGGGCCGCAGTTTGGCGCGGAGCTGCGTGTCCGCTTCTGATCGGGCATACAGCAAAACCTGGCGGCGCCGGACTCCCGTCCCGGCGCCGCTTTTTTCTGTGTGCAGATGTTACCTGGAGGGTTAGAGCTGCGCAGCTTCCAGGATCGCATAAGCCGCGCGTTCGCCTGTTTCCAGCGCGCCTTCCATGCCCGTATGCAGGAAGGAGAGATGCTCTCCGGCAAAGTGCAGCCGGCCTGAAGGCTCGGTAATGCGGGTGGCCCAGGCGCCAATCTGCCCCGGTGCCCAGTGCATGTAGGCTCCGCCCGAGCGCGGTTGGGTTTCATCCCAGCGCACGACCTTGATGCCGCGCGTGCCGGTGCCGCGCAGGCGGCCGAATTCGGCATTGGCGATGGCGAACCAGTCTTCATCCGTGCGGCCGGGATCAGCGCCCTGGCCGTTGACCCAGCAGGTGAGGCTGGCTACTTCGCCCGCCTCGTCGAAGTTTGCGAAGACGCGCTCGATGGGACCATCGGTCCACATTTCGATGGGCAGGCCGTCGGCCTCCCAGTAGCGCGCCTCGGGCTCGACATGGATCTGATGGATCCGGGTATAGGGCATGGCACTGATGGCTGCGCGGCGCTCGGCGGAAAAGCTATCGGTTTCCGAAAGCGTCAGATCCAGCCGGCGCAGGGCGGGGAAAGGCAGGGTGCAGATTGCGAAGGGGGCCGTGTAGATCGTGCCATCGGCAGTCACTTCGACATGCGTGCCGCGCTCGGCAATTGCTTCGGCGGCTGTTCCAAGGCGCAGCATACCCTCCGCCAGGCTGGCCGCCAGCGCCTCTGTAAAGCGGGACGAGCCGCCGGCAATGCGATCTGACGGGCCAAGGGCGGCATCCTCGGCATAGAGTGTCAGGGTGCGCCAGACATTGGCGATGGAATAGGTGGCAAGGCTGTTGCCGTTCAGGGAACTGTCGATCAGCGCGCGGGAGGCTTCGTCAAAGCCGAGCCCAGCGAGGAAATCGCCGGCGGAGATGTCGCTGGCAGGCGTGACTTCCCGCCAGGCGTAATTGTCTGCAAACGGATTGCTGCGCCCAGCGGCGACCAGCAAGGCGGCCGAAGGGGTGAGCGGGCGAAAGGGGCCGGGGAAAGGGTTTTCCGGCGCGGTGGCCCAATCGCTCGCCGCCATGACGCGGCCAGCCGCGGCGACTGCGGCGTCGCGCGGACGGAGCGGATAGGGAACGACCGGCACGCCCAGGTCCAGCGCAGTCTTGCGCATCCGCGCATAGGTCTGGCCGACCTGCTGGCCGCCACCTTCCGGTTTTCCCGGCACATCATCGAGTGTCAGGATGCGTCCGCCGGGCCGCGTATCCGCCTCCAGGATCAGCACCTTCATGCCGGCCGCCGCCAGCATCCGCGCCGCATAGAGGCCTGAGAGCCCGGCGCCCAGAATGATGACATCGGCGGCATCCCGGCGCCCTTTCGCGGGCACAGGTGCGCAGGCCGACAGCAAAGCTGCGCCTGCCAGGAGTGCAAATTTCCGGCGTGACATAGGCATATTGTGATTTCCTCTCGACGGGGCGCTCAAATGATATACCAATTAAACCACGATAAGACCCGGAATTGCGTTCGCGCAAGCACCGAACAAGCGAGGAGTTTGTAGAATGGCGGAAACAGGTGAGTTCAGTCGCGGCTGGCCGGTAGTCAGCGCTGCGGCCATAGGTGTCGGACTCGGACTTTCGCCGCTGCCATTCTATACGATCGGGGTAATGATCCCGCCGATGCTGGCAGAGTTTGGGCCGATGGGCTGGGCGCCGGGCGATATTCTCAACGCGCTGGCGATCTACACCTTTGGTGTCTTCGTGGCCGCGCCGATGGTGGGCATCCTGGCGCAGCGCTTCGGGGCACGGATCATTGCCCTGATTTCGACCGTGACTTTCAGCTTGGCGATGATGGCGCTGGCATTCAACAACGGCTCCAAGCCGCTCTACATATTTCTCTGGTTGCTGCTGGCCTTTGCCGGGGCCGGAACATTGCCCATCACGTTTACGCGCCCGGTCGCCGCCTGGTTCGACAAGAACCGGGGCATCGTGCTGGGCATTGCGCTGATCGCGACGGGGGTGAGCGGGGCGCTGGCGAAGTTCTTCGCGCAGTACATCGTTTCAACTCCGGAATGGCATTTCTTCAATGGCTCGGGCTGGCGCAGTGCCTATATCCTGCTGGCGCTGCTACCCCTGACGATTTCACTGCCGATGAGCGTGCTGAGCCTGCGCGACATTGACGACAAGCCGGCGAGCGAGTCGCGCCTAGTGCGCCTGAAGCTTCCTATTCTGGGGATTTCGCTGCTGGGCACGCTGGGGCTGACGGCCATTGTCTGGATGCAGGTTCTGCCGCTGATCGACACACATGGCCCCCGCCTTGAATATCTCATGGCGATTGCCTTTTCGCTGATGATGCTGCTGCCGGTTCTGGCGATGATCTTCCTCGACATTCGCAAGTCACCTCCGGTGCCGGTTGAGGGCAAGGCGGTGGTGATGACGGGCATGAGCCTGGCAGCCGCAGCGAAAGACTGGCGCTTCTGGCTGCTCGGGATTTGCTTCATGCCGATCTCCTATGCCGTGGGCGCCGTCATTCCGAACATTGAGCGCATTCTTGTGCATCAGTCGTTCGATATTAACGAGGCTGTCGGGCTGGCAACGCTGACGGGGCTTGCCGTGCTGCTGGGCCGGGCAGTGGGGGGCTATCTGATTGACCGCTTCTGGGCGCCTGCGGTGGCGTTTGCCTTTCTCGCTTCGCCGGCGATCGCGCTCTGGCTTCTCGGCCAGCCGGGACTCACGCCGGGCATGGCGACAATTGCCATTCTGATGATCGGCTTCGGCGCGGGCGTGGAATATGACTTCATGGCCTACATCGTGTCGAAGTATTTCGGGATGAAGTCCTACACCGCGATCTATGGCGCGCTGTATGCCTTCTTCGCCGTGGGCGCCGGTCTCGGGCCGTCGATCATGACCGATATTGCCGATGGCCGGGGCATCCACTTCCTGGGGGCCGATACCGGCATTCTGCCGGGCCATGACTGGCAGTGGACGCTCACCAGCGCGGCGATCATCCTGTTCATCTCCACGCTGCCGATCCTGGCACTCGGAAAGTACCGGTACGGACGGGAGCATGAGGCAGAGGCGCCGCCAGCGATTGCGCCGGCGGGCGCGGTAGCACCCTCAGAGGTGTGACCTCAGAAGGGCTGCAACTTCTTCGGGCCACACGTCCATGAAGTTGTAGCCCCATTGAGGGCATTCGATGACTTCGCCATTGCGCAGCAGATTGGTGGCGCGGCGCGTGCATTCGGTGAGGTCGTCTGCCGGGTTGAGAATGGTGATCCGGTTCGGCAGGGTTTTCAGCGCTTGCTCGAAAGGCTCCGCAAAAGAGAAGGCGGCCGCATGGCCCCACTCATATTCTTCCCCGCCGAGTAGGTTCATCATCAGGGATTGGGCTAGCATTTCCAGCGTTGCGCCGGGGCCCCGGCGCTCGATGATCCGCTGCCACATGGTTGAGAAGCGTGTGCCGGCATCATCCAGCGGGATCGGGGTGAAATAGCCGGCAAAGAAGGCGCGCTCTTCATCCGTCAGCAGAGCAGCAGACACCATGGCGATGTTGCCGATATGGCCGGGGCGCATCACCGCCATTTCTGTTGCAACTTTTGATCCGGTATGATTGCCGAACAGCGCGATATTGTCGTGGCCAAGGGCATCGGCCACCTGCCAGCAGGCCTGCGCATAGGCAGGCACCGTAGCGAGGTGCTCTTCCGGCGGCTTATCGGATTGGCCATAGCCGGGATAGTCTGGGGCAACGACGATGCGTTCATCGCCGATGGTGCCCATCAGGGTTTCAAATTCCATCCCGCATTTCGGGCTCTGATGCAGGCAGTAGAGCGGCGGCAGGGAGGAGGGCGCTTCGGGCCTTGCAATGCGGTAGTGAAGCTGGCCGTATGTTCCGTCTACATATGATCTTCTGACGCGGGCCATTATGCCTGTTCCTCTGAAACGGTGATGATGGGTTTGCCGACATTTGCGCCGCGCATGAGCTTGCCAAACAGCGCGGGAGCATTGTCCAGGCCGTCGGCATGGTCCTCCGCGAAGGCAAGCTTGCCATCGCGAATCCAGCCGCTGGCTTCGGTGACGTATTCATCCCAGCGGGGATAGAAATCGTAGACGACAAGACCGAGCATCTGGGCCCGCTTGCCGATGATGGCGCCGGCATTGAGGGCGTGGGGCGCAGGGCCGGCCGACTGGTAAGCGTCCGCAAGGCCGCAGAGCACGCCGCGCACATAGGTTCTGGAAACGGAAAGTGCGGTCATCGCCATTTCAGCAGAGACGTTCTCGAAGAAGACGCTGGCGCCTTCGGGAAGCGCTTCCTTCAGAGCGGCCTGCCAGCCTTGGGCCTTGTAATCGATGCAGGTATCGAAGCCGTAAGTGTCCGTCACGAGACGGCATTTTTCGGGGCCGCCGGCGATGCCGACGACTTTTGCGGCGCCCTTGATGCGGGCGATCTGGCCAGCTGTGCCGCCGACGGCGCCGGCCGCTGCGTCGACCAGCACAACATCACCGGTGGTGACCTTCGCCAGCTGGGTAGTGCCCGCCCAGGCGGTGAGGCCGGGCATGCCGAGCACACCGATATGAGCGCGCAGGGGCGCGGCGGCCGGATCGAGCTTGCGGAAATGGCCTGCAGGCAGCGCGGCATATTCCTGCCAGCCGCCTTCCATTGCATGGACATAATCGCCCTCGGCAATGCCGGGGGCGCGGCTCTCCACGACCTGGCCGACGATGGCGCCCGGGATGGCGTCGGCCATCGGCGCCGGCGGCGTTTCCCCCATATGGCGGCCCCTCAGGCGCGAGCCGATATAGGGATCGAGCGAGAGATAGATTGTACGCACCACAATGCCGCCGGGCGGACAGTCCGGATACGGCACATCAATCGCGGCGAAATCTTCCGCCACGGGCGCGGCGGAGAGCGCAGCTTTCAGCGTGTAGCGTTTCATGCTTCGACAATCTCGATCAGGGCGCCATCAAGGTCTTGGATCGTGGCAACACGCTTGCCCTGATAGATCGGGCCATCGCGGCGGGTTGGCGGGGTGATCCAGGGGCCGGGCAAGCTATCGAATTCCGGATGCCAGAGCGTGCCGACCGCGCAGCCGGGCACCAGCATGCCCTCATGGTGGGGGCGCGGGATGGCAGCGGGGGGATACTGGTCGAGTTCGAGGAAGACATCACGGCCATGGATCATGGTGGAGATCTTGTGGAGCTGTTCCATCGGCAGATCATACGCCTTGGCGATCATCGTATAGACGATTTCCATTTCCTCGCGCCCGACAGCCAGGCCGCAATGGCGCACCATCCAGTCGAGCGAGGCTTTCATGTCGCTGCAACCGAGGACAAGGATGAACAGCTTGTCGATGGTTGAGGCAGCGCGCGGAAGGTCGAA
Source organism: Hyphomonas sp. NPDC076881 (assembly GCF_050269995.1). Lineage (NCBI taxonomy): Bacteria > Pseudomonadati > Pseudomonadota > Alphaproteobacteria > Hyphomonadales > Hyphomonadaceae > Hyphomonas > Hyphomonas sp. NPDC076881. Next base: position 127,891 of record NZ_JBNNJJ010000003.1, read on the forward strand.
GGCGGGCAGGTCGTCGCGGATCTGGGTGAGGTAGACGATTTCCTCGTCCGGACCTTTGACCTGCATTGGGTAGATCGCGTCGAGGCCCTCGATCTCGCGCGGCGGGCCGATGATCTCGAAGGGGGAGTTTTCCATGCGCGCATTGGCGGTCAGAACATCCTGAACGCAGATCTCGATGGCGTTCCAGCCATAGGAGCGCAGGGCCTTGTAGCCGGCCACTGGGGGCTGCTGGATGAAACGGAGATAGACTTCAGCACCAGAGGAGGGCTGCATCACGGCGTAGGGCAGGCCGGCAGACGCTGGAGCCTGCCAGCTGGCGGCGAGATCTGCCGGCACATCCCCGCGCTCCACGACCGAATAGTCGAAATATTTCGCATAATTGGCGATTGAGCGTTCCAGATCGGAGACAGTCAGCGTGGCGGCTCTGAGCAGCTTCATGGTTAGGCCTTTTCTTTTGTTATGGCCTCTGGAGGCCGTCCAATAAAAGATATATCATTTGAATCGATTGGGCCAAGCTGAAAGGATGCAGATGGCGGCGTACATGATCGTTTTTGCGCGGGTGAAGGATCGCCAGCGCTTCGTGGCCGAATATGCAGCACCGACTGCGGCGCTGATCTCACGCTTTGGCGGGGAATATGTCGTGCGCGGCCCGGGTGTCGAGTCGCTTGAAGGCGGCCTGTTTGACGGGGCGAGCACGGTAATCTCGAAGTGGCCGGACAAGGCGGCGATCCGCCGCTTCTGGGACAGCCCGGAATATCAGGTGCTGAAAGCCGCGCGCCAGCCGCTGGCCGAGGCACATGTAATGATTGTGGAAGATCCGGCATGAAACATTTGCCGCTTCTGTGTCTCGCTCTGCTTGCTGCCTGCGCCACCGTGACGGCAGGGAGCGGGAATATATATCCAGATGGTCTGCCTCCGGATGTTTCGAGGCGTGCGCTGTTGCCTGCCGCCGTGCAGGCCAATCCCGGGCTCTCCGCGCGAGACATCATTGCTGCGGCGCATGAGGCGGCTGGCGGGGAGAACTGGCGTGATGTGAAAAGCCTGTATCTTGAAGGCTACAACATCATCCGCCAGGCTGACGGCTCCGAAGTGCTGTGGGACCGGTATGCCATGTGGCGGGAGTTTTCCGACAGCAAGGCTAACGCCCATGCCGCGGAAGGCAAGGTGCGGATCGAGGCGTGGAGCGGCGAGAAGCTGGCGATGCTGATCAGCTTCGATGGCGAGACGACCTATGATCAGAATGGTCCGATGCCGGAAGAGGTGGCGGCGAAGGCCTGGGCGTCGAATTTCGGCTTCGGCGCTATCCGCAACGCGCTGGATGAAGGCTGGACACAGGCGCGTCTGCCCGACGATCTGATCGATGGCCTGCCCGCCTATATGGTGGAGCTGACCGATCCTGCGGGCGGAAGGACGAAGTTCGGTATTCGCCAGTCAGACTTTGCCACCGTGTATGCGGGCTTCAGCACGCCGCGCGGCTGGCATGAGCGGCGCTATTCGAATTTCTTCACCGTGCCGGGCTCGCGCTGGGTGCAGCCTGGCCGCGTGCGGCTTTTCTATGATGGCATGAAAGCGAACGAGGCGGTCTGGACCAAGGTGGAGATTGGCGCACCGATTGATCAGTCCGTGTTCGTCATTTCAGAAGAACCGGAGCGGCCGACCTTCTGACAAGGCCGGGAAGAGTCCGGGAAATATTGTGGCGCCCCTCGCCAGATGGGCGCCACTTTTATTGCCCTGTTTCAGAAGGGTTTTACGGCGCCGAAGAAAGCCGTGGTGAGGATGCCGGCCCAGTAGGTGTAGGCGATCAGCCGGGCGACCTTGATGGAGCGGTCGAGCCTGGCTTCCACTTCCGGATTGGGGCCTGCCGCCAGAATGGGGAACAGGGCGCGCCATTCATGCATCACCAACCGCAAGCCGAAGCCGAGGATCAGCAGCAGGCCATAGGTGAGCATCTTCGCCGAGAACCATTTCTGGCCTTCGCCTGCCAGGAACGGACCATAACCGAGAAGCGAGGAAATCGAGCAGATGATCAGCAGGGGGATGACGATATAGCGCGTCCAGTCTTCAATGTCTGACAGACGTTTCCCGAGTGGTTTGCCACGATTGGAGAATGCGCCCCAGGTTATGGCCATCCAGATGATCCAGAGGATCCACATCGCAACCAGCCAGCCGCCGCCGAAGGGCTGCACGCCCCAGAGATGGCCCATGTGCAGGCCAAGGGGCAGCAGCGAGATGATGCCTGTGCGCGCCATGATGTCGATACGGTAAGCCGTATCCATGTGGCGCGAGCGTTCCTCCAGAGACAGGGCGGGGTTCACGACCTTGTAGGAGGTCTGGAACACGCCCCATTCGCCACCAAGCCAATAGACCATGGCAACGATATGCAGCCATCGGAGGATCGGCAGCTCATAGGCCGCAAGAAATTCTAGCATGGTGCCTCCCAGCGAGATGATCAAAAGATATATCTTTTAATCTGGCTGGTGCGTAAAATTCCATAGTGGAAAATACTTAGGCGCGATGTTTCTGCGGGTCTCTCCGTATACGTTGCACTGGAACGGGCCGGACGCACAAAAAAGCGCCCGCAGAGCAGGCGCTTTCCTTGTCATGAATGGGCCGGGTAATTTAGGGCGTCGTCGTGGCGAACTCTTCGGCCACCTCTTCGGAGGAGGCTTCCTCGCCACGTTCGATGGCTTCCCGGTCCTGCTGGACGATACGCAGAACGCGGGCGATGTATTCCTGGGTCCAGGCGCCGCGTTCTTCGGCTTCCTTCTTGGTTGGCGTGAAGGTTTCAATCGAGGCCTTTGTCACCTTTCCATCCCGCTCCATCAGGCGTTCTATCGTATCCATCCGCTCCCGGAGGACTGCGACTTCCTGCATGAGGGCAAGGGTGATGTTCATCACGCGCTCGACGTCAGGGTCTTTCAGGAACCAGGGGCGTTTGCCTTTGGCCTTGGCGCCGGAGAGGGCGAGGGGATCAAGTTTCGTGGTCATGGTTCAGGCTACCTTCCGCGCACCGATAACGTGCCATGCGGCTTTGCGGCCATAGTCTTCCTGCTTGGTATCCTTCGCGGCCTCGGGGAAGACTTCTGGATCGACCACAGCGGCCACGCCGCCATGAATGAGGGCGTCTTTCGTGAAGCCCGCCTTTTCCATCCATGCGTCGAGATCAATCTCATGCATTTTCGTCCAGAAGGGCTCGTTATTGTAGAAGGCGTCCCAGTCGCGCATGGCCTGTTCGAACAGGGGCATGTCGGCGGTATATTGGGGCTGCTCGACGTGCAGCACGATGCCGCCGGGTTTCAGGAGACGTTGGGTCTCTGCGAAGATTTTCGGCATGGATTTGTAGCTGGTCTCGTGCAGGAACATCGTCGATTGCACCCAGTCGAAGCTGTTGTCTTCAAACTGCGAGAGGTCTGAAACATCGCCCTGGATGAAGGTGATGTTGTTGACCCCGAGCGACTTGGCGCGCGCCAGGCCGTAGCGCAGCATCGGCGCCCCGGCGTCTACGGCCACAATCTCCGCATCCGGATAGGCCTGGGCGAGCGGCACGACATTGTGGCCGAGGCCGCAGCCGATATCGAGGATCCGCTTCGGTTTGAAGTCCGGCATGTTCTGCTTGACCCATTCGGCCACGGCGACGCCGCCTCCATCATTGAAGCGGCCCAGCATGCCGCCGGTGGTGGCGAAGATGCCGATGTCATAATTGGCGGGGCCAGTTACATCGCCGGGCACGAGTTCGGTGTGATAGCTGCCGGGCATGCAGTGATGGTCGATGGCCTCGGTCGAGCGAGGCTGCCTGAAGCCGGGTGCGAGAACGAGGCGGCTGTCGCTTTCGGTCATTTCCCGGACCTTGCCGTTGAGATCATCGGCCTGGCGGAGGGTTACCCAGCGGCCGGCCTGCTGGCGCGATTCCATCGTGCCGCGGCGCAGCGCTGACCACCATTGCCACATCGGATCCTGGGTCAGGGCTTTGCGCACTTCATGGCGATCCTTGAAGCTGCGCTTTTCCTTTTTCTCGAAGGCGGGCTTGATTCTGGCCTCGAAGGCTTCGCCGACACCCGGCATGACATTGGCCGCCAGATGGCGGTTCATATGGGCGAGGAAATTGAACCGGGCGACCTCATCATGAGTCGTTTCCGGAAAAACGCCATGGCGGCCGACAACGCGGTAGTCCGGGGGGCCGTCATAGGCGCGCGGCGCGGGCGCTGCCTCCTTTTTGACCGCTTTGCCTTTCGGCGCTGTTTTGGGCGGGCGCACCGTGTCAGCCATCCTATTCCTCCTGCGCTAGGGTCAATTCACAATTGACCTACAACCAAAAGATATATCATTTAGGCAAAATGACCAAGTAGGGGAGATTACCCATATGAGCACCCGGATTGTCGCACTTTTCAATCTTAAACCCAGCGTTTCCGTTTCAGACTATGAAAATTGGGCGAAAACAAAGGACATTCCCACCGTCAACGGCCTGAAATCCGTCGATGCATTTGAAGTTTTCCGTTCCACGGGTGTGCTCGGCTCCGATGCCAAGCCGCCTTATGCCTATATCGAGATCATCGATGTGAACGACATGGAAGGCTTTGGCGCCGAGGTCAGCACCGAAGCGATGCAGAAGATTGCTGCCGAGTTCCGGCCAATGACCGACGACCTCGTCTTCATTCTTACCGACAAAATCGGCTGAGGGCAGGGAATGGGAACGCTTACCGGCAAGACGGCCGTTATTACCGGCTCCGGCCGCCGCAAGGGGCTGGGTGAAGCCATCGCCCGCAAGCTGGCTTCAGAAGGCGCGAATATCGTCATCTCCGACATCGGCAAGACGCGCGATGCCGCTACGGGGGAAGCCCATATCGGCACGACGGAAGAAATGGAGTCGATTGCCGGGGAGCTTCGCGGGTTGGGCGTGCAAGTGTCCACCTGCGTTTGCGATGTGCGCAGCCTTGAGGAAGTCCGCGCGCTGGCCAGGCATGCCGCCGAAAGGCATGGATCGCTTGATATCTGGGTGAACAATGCGGGCATCGGCTACATCATGAAGCCGCTTCTGGAGGTTTCGGAGGCAGACTGGCGGGCGGTGATTGACGTGAATCTGACCGGGGCTTTCTTCGGCCTGAAGGCGGCTGCCGAAGTCATGATCGCGCAGGGCAAAGGCGGGCGGATCATCAACATCGCCAGCCAGGCGGCCAAGTCCGGCTTCCCGCATGCGCAGGCCTACACCTCATCCAAACACGGACTTGTCGGCCTGGCGCGGTCTGCCGCGATTGAGCTTGGGCCCAACGGGATCACCGTCAACAATGTGTGCCCGAACCATGTGACCACGGGTCTTGGCGCCTGGCAGAACGAGTATTTCTCCAAGGTGACCGGGCATGCCTCTGTCGAGGATTATATGACCAGTATGGCCAATCGCATTCCGATGCGCCGCCCCGGCCTGCCGGAAGATACGGCGAACGCTGTTGCCTGGCTGTGTACGGATCAGGCGGCCTACATCACGGCTGAAAGTATGAACGTTTCCGGAGGGGAGGAACCCCATTGACCAAGCTGCCACCTGATCCTGCGCCTGAGGGGTTTACCTGGCCGGGCGGGGCGAAGCTCGCCTTGTCGGTTGTTGTGAATGTCGAGGAAGGCGCCGAGCGCCGGATTGATGAAGGCGATAAACGGCCTGAGCCGGTTGACGAGCTGGGCGCCGTGCCCGGCAAGCCGATTCGCGTGCATGGGAACGAGACAAACTATCAGTATGGTATCAATCGCGGCGCGCCGCGGGTGATCCAGATTCTCGACAAGGCCGGCATCAACGCCACCTGGACGGTGTGCGGTCTGGCGCTTGAGAAGGCGCCCTGGCTTGCGAAAGCGATTGTGGATCGGGGCGATGAGCCCTGCAACCACGGCTACAAATGGGCCTTCACCGCTTTCATGGACGAAGAGGCCGAGCGTGCCTTCATCGCCAAGGGCACCGAGAGCATCGAGAAAACCTGCGGGCGCCGCCCCTCGGGCTGGCTTTCGCGATATCTGCATACGGACATCACGCGCCGTCTGATTCTCGAACAGGGCTATACCTATCATATGGACGACTATTCGGACGATTTTCCCTATTGGGCGAAGGTCGCGATGGCGGACGGCACCGAAAAGCCCATGGTTGTGCTGCCTTATGCCATTGATTCCAATGATATGAAGTTCTGGCTTTCGCCCAGCTTCACGCCGGATATGTGGCTTGAGTATGCGCGCCGGTCTTTTGACTGGCTGTATGAGGAAAGCCAACGGGAAGGCGCCCGGATGATGAGCCTCGGCCTGCATCTGCGTATCATCGGACGGCCCGGACGGATCAGGGCGTTTGCAGATTTTCTTGACCATGTGAAGGGGTATCCAGATGTCTGGGTGGCGCCGCGCGAGCAGATTGCCGCGCATTTTGCCAGCCAGGTCTCTGCGGACACCGCCCGTTGATCATTAGCCGGAGGGGGCTTGCGCAATGAAGATAACGACTGCGGGTGTTTTGATTGCTGCTTGGCTCTGTGCTGGCTGCGCCCTTGCGCCGGAAGCTCCTCCGGCAGCGGCGGAAGGAGCGCCGGCGCTGCTGGGATCGGAAAATCCGTATCCGGTTTATCCGATCAACCTGCGCCGGACCACGCTTGTTGTCCGGGACGCCGAGGCGTCCTTGCGCCTCTATCGGGACGCATTGGGATTTGAGGTTGTTTACGATCAGGAACTGACCTCGCCCGGACTGGAGACCCGCCACGGCGCCGATGGCATCAACCGCTCGCGTCTGGTGCTGACGCAAACCAACAGCGCGGCCATGGGCATGATTGGTCTCTGGCAGTTTCTGGACCAGACGGAGAAGGATACCACCCCGCCGGGCGCGGCAGACTTTACGCCGGGAAATGTGGTTCTGCTGTTCAACACCACCGATCTGGAATCGCGCTTCGCGGCGGCGTCCGCTGTGCCGGGCGTTCAGGTGATCAGCGCCCCGGCTGAGCGGCATTATCCATCCCCGGCCGGCGATATCATCGTTATGGTCTCGATGCTTGTGGACCCGGATGGCTACACGATCGAACTCAACCAGATGATTTCCGACCCCCGCGCCGCCCGCTAGCGCGGCCTGTCGATTTCCACCGGCTGAGACATTGACACCTTGCGGTATCGGTTTAATTTGTCCGGACAAAGTTTCGGTTTGGATTTCCTTATGCCATCAGTTTATCGCTCTTTTCTTTTTGTTCCTGGCGCGCGGCAGGACCGGTTTGCAAAAGCCGTTGCCGCAGGGGCAGATGCCGCCATCATCGACCTGGAAGACGCTGTGCTTCCCGGTGAAAAGGACAAGGCGCGCGCTGATGTTCTGGCCTGGGTGAGCGCGTGGGACGGCAAGGGGCTGGCTGTCCGCATCAACTCTCCGCGCACCGCCCATGGCTGTGCTGATATTGCCGCCTTTGCGGCCTCCGGCCTTCTGGCGAAACTTGATTTCATCATGGTGCCCAAGGCGGAAACGGCGGTTGATCTGGAGATCGTCGCAGAAGCCCTGGGGGCGGACATTCCCTTGATTGCCGTCATGGAAAGCGGCCGCGCGCTCGCCAATGTTCAGTCAGTGGCGGCGAAAGCGACAGGCGGCATGCTGTTCGGGGGCGCCGATTTTTCCGCGAGCCTTGGCGCCGACCTTGCCAACTGGGACGCGATGCTCACCGCGCGCGCACTGGTGGCTGCTGCCTGCGGGGCGGCCGGAATTCCGGCCTATGATGTCCCCTATCTTGATGTGAAAGATCCTGCCGGCCTGACCGAGACAACCCACAAGGCCCGCCTTATGGGCTTCTCGGGCCGCGCCTGCATCCACCCCGACCAGGTGGCGCTTGTCAACGCCGCCTTCACGCCAAGCCAGGCCGAGCTTGCCGAAGCGCAAGCCATCATTGATGCGCTGAACGCGGCGCAGGGCGGCGCTGTGTTGCACAAGGGCAAGCTGGTTGACCGCCCCGTCATTCTCGCGGCCGAGCGCGTACTCAGCAAAGCAAAATCAGTCTAAGGAAGAAAGTATCCATCATGGTTCAGAATTGGAAACAGGTTGGCCCGAACCGCTACCGCGAAACCTTTGGCCGCTATTTTGAAGACTTTAATGCCGGTGACATTTACGAGCATCGCCCCGGCAAGACCGTCACCGAATACGACAACCACCTGTTCACACTGCTGACGCTGAATACGCATCCGATGCATTTTGATGCGGAGTTTGCCAAGGCGTCCGAGTTCAAGCGCAACCTTGTCGTCAGTCCGTATACGCTCGCCTTGCTGATCGGCATGAGCGTCACCGACACCAGCCAGAAAGCCATCGCCAATCTCGGCATGGACGAGGTGAAGTTTACGGCGCCCGTTTTCGCTGGCGACACGATCTATGGCGAGAGTGAAGTGCTCAGCAAACGGGAAAGCCAGAGCCGTCCCGGCCAGGGCATCGTGACCATCGTCACGCGGGGGTACAATCAGGATGGCACGATGATCTGCACGTTCAAGCGCAACATGCTCATCCCCTCGCGCGGCAATGCCGTGGAAGACAAGGTCGGCAATTACTGATCGGGTTGCCCGGTCGGTTCAGGAGAATGCATATGGCTGACACGACATATCTCAGCGAAGAAGACGAGCGCCAGATCCTCGACTCGATCCAGAAATGGCTCGAGAAGAAGGTCGCCCCCGTGGCGATGCAGCTCGAGCACGACAATATCTGGCCCGCCGATCTCGTGGCGGACATGACCGAGCTTGGCCTATTCGGCGCGTTGATCCACCCTGATTATGGCGGGCTTGGCCTGTCGGCGACGACCTATTCCAAGATCGTCACCATGATCTCGGAAGAATGGATGAGCCTGTCGGGCATCTTCAACTCTCACCTGATGATGTCGATCGTCGTGCAGAAATTCGGCACGGACCGGCAGAAGGAATACTGGCTGCCGAAGTTTGCCGCCGGTGAGCTGCGCGGCAGCCTCGGTCTGACTGAGCCGGACGCGGGCACCGATCTTCAGGGCATCCGCACGGTAGCGCGCCGGAAGGGCGACAAATACATCGTGAACGGAACAAAGACCTGGATATCCAACGCGATCGAGGGGCATTGCGTGGCGCTGCTCGTCAAGACCGATCCCGATGCCCAGCCGCGCTATAAGGGCATGTCGATCCTGATCATTCCGAAGATCAATCCGGAAACGCGCGAGCCGCTGCCAGGCGTCAAGAATGGCCGCAAGCTGGAAAAGCTCGGTTACAAGGGCATCGACTCGGGCGAGTTCATCTTCGAGGATTATGAGTGCGACGCTGAGCTTTCGCTCGTGGGCGGCAAGGAAGGCGAAGGTTTCTTCATGGCGACCGGCGGTCTCGAAATTGGCCGGATCAACGTGGCGGCACGTTCGGTCGGGATTGCCCGCCGCGCGCTGAAGGAGAGTGTCCGTTACGCCCAACTCCGGAAGACGATGGGCAAGCCCATCTGCGAGCACCAGGCCATCCAGCTGAAACTCGGCGAAATGGCCGCCAAGACGCGCGCCTCCGAACTTCTCGTCCAGGACGCTGCGGCGGCCTATGATCGCGGCGAGCGTGTGGATATGGAAGCAGGCATGGCGAAATATTTCGCGTCGGAAACGGCGGTCGAAGTGGCCACCGAAGCCATGCGCATCCATGGCGGCTATGGCTATTCCAAGGAATATGTCATCGAACGGCTCTACCGTGATGCCCCTCTGATGTGTATCGGGGAAGGCACAAACGAGATGCAGCGGATCATCATTTCCAAACAGCTCGTGAAGCGTAACCCGGCCTGATCCTGATCCATGGCAGTCGGTGTAAGGAGGGTAAGAACAAGATGACACGGCTTCTCGAAGGCATCCGCATTCTCTCTGTCGAGCAATATGGCGCTGGGCCCTATGGCACGCAACTGCTCGCCGATCTGGGTGCGGAAGTCATCAAGATCGAGGATGGCCAGCGCGGCGGGGATGTCTCCCGTGCTGTCGGGCCTTACCTTCTCGGCGAAGGGGATTCTGATTTCTTTCAGACCTTTTCGAAGGGCAAGAAATCCATTGATATCGACCTCAAGAGCAAGGAGGGGCGCGAGCTTTTCGACACGCTTGTCGCCTCTTCCGATGCGGTCGTGAACAATCTTCGGGGTGATCAGCCCGCAAAGCTCGGCCTCGACTTTGCGCGGCTCGGCGCCGTCAATCCGAAGATCGTTTGTGCCCACCTTTCGGCCTATGGGCGGAACAATTCCCGTGCGGGCTGGCCGGGCTATGATTACCTGATGCAGGCGGAAGCCGGCTTCATGCTGGCGACGGGGGAGCCGGATGGCCCGCCGATCCGCTGCGGCCTTTCGATCATCGATTTCCACACCGGCAGCCATCTCGCCACTGCTATTCTTGCCGGTATCCTCGGCGCGCAGCGTTCAGGGAAGGGGTGTGATGTCGATGTGACCCTGTTTGATACTGCGCTGCATCAACTGTCCTATCCGGCGACCTGGTATCTCAACCGCGGCCACGCGACCGAGCGCCTGCCGCGCGGCGCGCACCCCTCCATCGCGCCGAGCCAGCTGGTGAAGACGAAGGATGGCTGGGGCCTGTTGATGTGCCAGACGCCGAAATTCTGGGATCTTTTCTGCGAACTTGCAGGCGCTCAGCATCTCAAGACAGATCCGCGGTTTGCCACCAATCCGGCACGCCACAAGAACCTTGCACAGCTTACGGAAGTGGTTGACGAAATTCTCAGCCAACGGACGAGCCAGGAATGGGTGGACCATTTTGCCGGGCAGGTTCCGTTTGCGCCTGTGCTCGACATCCCGCGCGCGCTCGACAATCCCTACCTCGCTGAAACCGAGATGCTTGAGGTTGTTGCCCATCCCTCCAAACCGGAAGGTCTGCGCACGCTGGCGTCGCCGTTCCGCGTGAACGGGAAACGCCCCGTCACCTCGCGGGCGCCCGAGCTTGGCGAGCATAATGGCGAGTTCAGCCACGGCGCGCCGGCAAAACCATGAAACTCGCCGGTGTCAAAGTTCTCGATCTCTCGGCCTTCCTGCCCGGTCCGCACATGACGATGATGATGGCCGACCATGGGGCCGACGTGATCATGGTGGAGCCGGCCAATGGCGTGGGCGAGCCGGTGCGGGAGATCGGGGAGCGGACGCCGGACGGGACGACCGTGTGGTTTCGCAATGTGGCGCGCGGCAAGCGCAGCCTGAAGCTGAACCTGAAAGACCCTGCCGGTGTGGCGCTGCTGCTGAAGCTCGCCGAGGAGGCGGACGTGTTTGTCGAGGCGTTCCGGCCCGGCGTGGTGAAGCGCCTCGGCGTGGGCTATGAGGCGGTGTCGGCGCGCAACCCGAAGATTGTCTACTGCTCCATCTCTGCCTTCGGGCAGGAGGGGCAGCATGTGCAGAAGCCCGCGCATGACCTGGTGGTGCAGGCGATGACGGGGCTGATGGACATTGGTCGGGGCCTCAGCGATGGGCAGCCCGCGCCCCCGCCTGTTCCATTTGCGGATGCCTCCGCCTCGCTGATGGCGCTGTCGGCGATCCTGATGGCGCTTTACCGGCGCACGCAGACGGGCGAGGGCGATTATATCGACATGTCGATGTATGACGCCGCCATTGCCTGGACGCCGAATGTGCTGGGGCCGACCTTTGGCAAGGGCGCGGCGCCCGAGCCGAAGAAGATGCGCAGCTTTGGCGGCGCGGCGATGAATTCGATTTATCCGACCTCGGATGGCGGGTTTATCGTGATTGGCGGATCGGAAGTGAAGTTTGCCGAGAACCTTCTGACGGCGCTGGGGCGCGTGGACCTTCTGCCCTATGCGAAGATCCCGCCGGGCGATGAGCAGGAGCCGTTGAAGGCCTTCTTCCGCGAGACTTTCGCCGGCAATACGCAGGCCCATTGGGAGGCGTTTCTGGCGCCGGTGGACTGCTGCTGGGCGGCGGTGCGCAATCTCAAGGAAGCGTTCGATGATCCGTTCACGGCGGAGCGCGGCATGGTGTTCACAGATGCCGACGGCAACCGCCATGTCGGCCCCCCGATCCGCTTTGCGAAGGAGCCGCCGAGGCCGAGCCCGAAGCTGGCGGCGTATGGCGAGCATTCGGTGGAGATTGCACACGAGGCCGGTCTGAGCGCGGAAGAGATTGAGGCCCTGAGGGCGAAAGGAACCATCTGATGACACGCTTTCCAGCCCATTTCGCGCATGAAGGTATCTGGGAGGGGAAGTATCGGCATCTGGCCGTGGACGGCACGGAAGAGGGCCGCTTCCGCTCCCGCGTCACCTGCGAGTTCCCGCAGAAGGATGGGGTCATCTACCGGCAGACCACGGAGCTCTGGACGCCGGATGGGGTTTATAGCAAAGCGGGTTTCGATGGCCTCGACCGGGGTGACCATCTTTATTATGATTCTCCGACATTTCATGGCCGCAGCTGGGAGACGGAAGGCGGCCATCTGATGCTGAACCTGATCCGCAAGGATGAGCCGGGCGCCTATTTTGTCGAACTCATCATCATGGGCGAAGGGGGCAAACACCGGGCCCGCACATGGCACTGGTTCAAGGACGGCCAGATCTATCGCCGCACGCTTTGCGAAGAATCGCGTGTTGCCTGACGCCTATTTCCTCTGACGGGTCAGCTTCATCTCATAGGCGAAGCGGCCTGCCGGATGCAGACTTTCAGAGACGAGGATCGTGCGGCCGGCCGTATCGGCATAGCGGCGCAGCGTGCGCAGGGCCGGGGAGCCGGGGGCGACACCGAGGCGGGCGGCATCGCCCTTGCCGAGGGCGACCGCTTCCATCCGTTGAATGACGTTTGATACCGAGGCGCCATGTGCGCCCTCGATCCATTCGGAGATGGAGCCCTGGAGCTGGTTCACTTCTTCCAGCGGCGGGGCAAGCTGACGGAGCACCAGGATCGTGGTGATGGCCAGCGGGGCTTCACCGGTGGCCCGGCGCAGGCCCGTATATGCGATATAGTCTCCCTCGACGCCCATGCGCTTGAGATCGGCAGCGCTCGCCGGACGGGTGCGCTCGGGAATGAAGACGGCGTCGCGGGCATATTGGAGGATCGACTCGAAATCGCCGATCGGTTGAGCAAAGGCCGGGGCAGGCGGCGTGGTGACGACCGTACCGGCGCCGCGGCGGCGGGCGATCAGCCCATCTTCGGTCAGGATGCGCAGCGCTTCGCGTGCTGTATGCCGGGAGATGTCCTTGACCTCGCACAACTCCATTTCCGTTGGCAGGGCATCGCCGGGTTTCAGCTTGCCCGATGCAATGAGCAGGCGAAGTTCATCGGCGATCTGTCTGTAACGGGGCTGTATCGTGTTCAACGCCCTCTCCTTGTCTTCAACGTCAACCAGTAATGGCCAGTCCCCTGCAGGACGGCAATCCCGTAACAATCAGTAAATTTGGACAGAACGCGCCCAAGACGAGATCGCAAGCCGCGAAAATCAGTGGCTGACCGCATCCGATCTGTGCACAACAGGCGAGAATACAATAGATATATCAAATAAATTCCCCGAGGATACCAAAAGCAGTTTTCGTTTGCGAAAGGCTCATGTAGACACGTCATATGTCCGGACAAACTTTTCCCGATTTTCAGGCTTCCCTGACCCTCGTGGAGGCGCTTGCCGGCCTGCTTGACGCGCCTGTCGGAGAGGAAGACCGGGCGCGCACATGCCTGCACCTGCTCGACTGGGCGGGATGTGCGGTCGCCGGGCGAGCTGAAATTGCGGGCAGGATACTCCTGTCGCAGATGGAGGCTGGCGCAGGCGGACGGGCTTTTGCCTGGGGCGGGCTTGGCAATATTCTCGAGATGGATGATGTCGACAAACGCGCGCTTCTCCATCCCGGTCCGAGCATCATTCCGGCGGCGCTGTCGCTTGCCATCGACAAAAATCTTTCCGGCGGCGCGCTGCTGGATGCCATCGTGCGGGGCTATGAGGCGACGATCCGGCTCGGCCGGGCGGTGGGGCCGGGGCATTATGCGCTGTGGCATAATACGGGCACCTGCGGAGCTATCGGGGCGGCGGCGGCATGCGCGAGCCTGTTGGGCCTTGACCGGGCAACCACGGCCCACGCGCTGGCGCTGGCGGTCAGTCAATCGGCGGGACTTTGGCAGACACGGCATGAGCCAGCCAGTATGGGCAAGCAATTGCACACGGCGGTTTCGGCGCGGGCCGGGCTGGATGCGGCGCGGCTGGCGGCGGCGGGCTTCAAGGGGCCGCTGACAATCCTGGAAGGGCCGCAGGGCTTCTTTGCGGCGATGTGCCCCGGGGCTGATCCAGCCGCTGTTATTGCAGGAGACGCCGGCTGGCGCATTCATGATGTGAGCTTCAAGCCCTGGCCGGCCTGCCGCCATGCCCATGCCACCATTGATGCGGCGCTGGCGCTGCGCGAGCGTGTGGATGTGCTGGACAAGGACGGCGATATCCTCGTTGAAACCTATCGCGATGCGCTGACATTCTGCGACAAGCCGGAACCGGGAACGGTGATCGAGGCGAAATTTTCGTTGCAGCATTCGGTAGCGGTCGTGATGGCGCGTGGACGCCCGAAGCTGGAGGATTTCAGCTTGGAGGCGGTGGCTGACCCGGTGCTCGCGGCGCTGCGCAGACGTGTCAAAGTTGGACAAAATCGGACATTTCAGGACAATTACCCGTCACGGTTCGGCGCCTCGGTGACCTTTGCCGGACAGACCGAGACAGTTCCGGACGCCCTGGGCGACCCGGAGAACCCGGTCGGATTGGATCAGCTGCGGGAGAAGGCTCGGGCGTTGTTCGCTGCCGGTGGCCTCAGCAGGGATGAGGCCGAGACGCTGAGGGCGGCGGCCGAGACGGCCTCGCCCGGCCTTGCGGGCCTGATTGGCAAGGTGCTGTCATGAGCGGCGCGGCAGATGCCTTTGTGAGCCATGCCCTTGGGCTGCGCTGGGATGCCATCCCTGCCGGGGCGCAAGAGGCGGTGAAGACCTTCTTGCTCGACAGCCTGGGCGTAGGCATCGCCGGCGCCGGAGCGCCGCTGACAGCGCAGGTGCGCCAGGCTGCGCTGGCCTGGGCGGGGGCGGGCGACGCGAATGTATGGGGCCGGGGCAGCTACCGGACGAGCGCGGCGAATGCGGCCTTCATCAACGGTTTCCAGATCCACTGCCAGGAATTCGACTGCGTCCACGAACCCGCCGTGGTTCACCCGATGGCGACGATCCTTGCCGCGCTGATGGCCACCTGCGACCGGGAGGGCGATGTGACGGGCGCCAACCTGGGCGCGGCGATTGCTGCGGCGGTGGATGTGGCCACAGGGCTGGGCATTGCCGCCAAGACGCCGCTGAAATTCTTCCGCCCCGCCACGGCGGGGGTCTTTGGCGCGACGCTGGGAGTTGCCCGGTTGCGGGGGCTTTCGGAAGGCGAGGCGCGCAACGCGCTCGGCTACGCGCTCTCTTTCGCGTCGGGCACGATGCAGGCGCATACGGAAGGCAAGCCGGCCCTGCCGGTGCAGATTGCCAATGCAGCCCGTAGCGCTGTGATGGCCTGCGACCTGGCCGCCGCCGGCATGGAAGCGGCGCAGGACAGTATCGAGGGGCCGTTCGGATACCTGACTCTGTTCGAGGACGGATTTGATGTGGCGCCGGTGGTGGCCGCGCTCGGCCGCGTGTTTCGGATTGCGGAAGTCAGCCATAAGCCCTTTCCAACGGGGCGCGCCGCGCAGGGCGGGATCGTGCTGGCCAAGCAGGCGAAGGCCGCAGGCATCCGGCCTGAGGAGATTGCATCAATTGTCCTGACCGCGCCGCCGCTGATCAAGCGTCTAGTGGGCCGCCCGGCGCAGGCGGGCATGACGGCCAGCTATGCCCGCCTCTGCTACCAGTATTCCGGCGCGCTGACGCTGATCGACGGGCATGTGGGCCTGAAGGATTTTTCCCCAGAGGCGCTGGCGCGGGCGGATGTGGCAGCGCTTGGCGCGAAGATCGAAGTTGTCGCTGATGGCCAGCCCAACCCAGCGGCCTTCACCCCGCAGGTTCTCCGCATACGGCTGATGACGGGCGAGGCGCGCGAGTTCACGATCAATTCCCTTTTCGGAGCGCCCGCCGATCCCCTGACCCCTGCGCAGAATGAGGCGAAGTTCCGCGAATGCTGTGCCTTTGGCTTCGGAACGGCCCGTGAGGATATAGAGGCGGCGATCATCGCCGCCGTGACCGGTCTTGAAAATCTGGATGATGCCGGACGGCTTTCCCGCCTCGCATCTGGTATAATGGAGTGATCCGATGACGGATGGACACAATACTTACTTCAATGCGGTCGACTGGGCGAAGATGCAGGAAGAGCATCCCACCGGCGACGCATTCATCGCCTTCGCCAAGAAGAGCCGCGACGAAATCCGCGCGCATCAGGAAACACTGTTCAAGCGTCTGGTGGATCGGGCCTGGAAGACGAAATTCTACCAGCATCATTGGGGCAAGGCCGGCATCCAGCCGGGCGATATCAAGGGCCTCGAGACGCTGCCGGCCCTTCCAAGTTTCGACAAGAGCGACATCATGGAGTCGATTGCGCGCAATCCTCCGCTGGGTGATTTTGCCGGGTTTGAAGCCTATGGGCTGGGCGAGCGCCCGCCAACGATCATGCACACGACCTCCGGCACGACGGGCACGCCGCAGGTGCTGCTGTTCGGTGCAAAGTCGCGCGAAGTGCAGAACCTCCTGCTGGGCCGTCTTTACCGTTTCCAGGGGCTGCGTCCAGATGATGTGGTCCACTCCGTTTACGGACATGGCATGATCAATGGTGGTCACTATGTCCGCGAGGCGGTGACGCACTGGACGAGTTCACTTTTCCTTTCCGCTGGCACGGGCGTGGAAACGCCTTCTGTCAAGCAGGTGCAGCTGATGAAGGATTTCGGCGCGACGGTAATCGTGGGCTTTGCCGATTATATCAAGAAACTCGCGCGCGTGGCCGCCGAGCAAGGCATTGATCCGGTGAAGGATCTCAAGATCCGCATGATTTCCGGCCACCTGGGCCGGGAGGACAAGGATACGCTGTCGCAGGCATGGGGCGGCGCGGCGTGTTTTGACTGGTATGGCGTGGGCGACACCGGTTGCATTGCCGGGGAAGGTCCCGACCGAGACGGTCTCTATGTGATGGAGGACGCGCAGTTCCTCGAGATCGGCGATATCGACACGGGAAAACCTGTGGCCGAGGGCGCCGAAGGCGACATGATCTGCACCTGTCTGTTCAAGGACGATATCTATCCGATTATCCGCTTCAATACGCATGACGTGACGCGCCTGCGCATGGGTCAGTCGAGCCTGGGGATCAACTTCCAGCGGATTGAGGGCTTCCTAGGCCGCTCCGACAATATGGTGAAGATCCGCGGCATCAACATTTTCCCGCAGGCGATGGGGCCTATCCTCGAAGAGGACAAGGCATTTGCCGGCGAGTTCATCTGCAAGGCAAAGCGCGACGAAAGCGGCCGGGACGAGTTCATCGTGGCGGCGGAAGTCAGCGGTGACGCGGGCGAAGCGGTTGCCGAGCGTTTCCGGGCACTTCTGAAACAGAAGATCGGCATTGATGTCGGCGTGGAACTCAGCGCGCCGGGAACACTGGCATCGCTGACGCAGACGGAAGTTCGCCAGAAGCCGATCCGCCTGATCGACGAGCGATTCAAATGACGCCGATCGAGCGGTTCGAGTATTATGCCGGGCGGATTGCCCGGCATGACGGCGCGATCCATGCCTATCTTCACCTTCGCCTCGGCGAGGCGGAGACAGAAGCCCGCGCTGCGCAGGCCCGCCATGAGGCCGGAAAGCCCCTGTCGCCGCTTGATGGCTGGTGTTTCGCGGTGAAAGCAAACATTGCCGTGAAGGGCTTGCCCCATCATGCCGGCATCGGAGCTTACCGGGATATGATCGCGCCGGAGGATGCCGAAGTCATCCGCCGCCTGCGGGCCGGCGGGGCGGTGATCCTCGGTATCGTGAACATGCATGAGGGCGCTCTTGGGGCGACCACAGACAATGAAGCCTTCGGGCGGACACAAAATCCGTGGAAGGAAGGCTACACGCCGGGTGGATCGTCTGGCGGATCGGGCGCGGCGGTATCCGCAGCGCTGTGCGATGTGGCGCTTGGTTCTGATACGATGGGGTCTGTGCGCATTCCTTCGGCCTATTGCGGGGCGCAAGGCATCAAGCCCGGCGCCGGGCTTGTTCCGAGCGAAGGCGTGCTGGCGCTCTCGCATACGCTCGACACCGTTGGCCCGCATGCGCGGGATGTGGCGAGCCTTCGGGCCGCGCTGGGCGTGATGACGGGGCAGAAATTTCCCACTGGGCGGGGCGCGCTGAACGGCCTGCGCGCCGCCATCTGGGACGGGGAGGGCCGCGACGGCATGGACCCGGGCGTGGCGGCGGCATTCGCGGCGGCGGCCGAAAGGATCGCAGCGGCCGGCGCTGTGCTGAGCAGGATTGAGCCGCCCGGCTATGAATATGGCAAATCCCGCCGCGCAGGGCTGCTGATCTCCGAAGTGGAAGCGAGCGAAATTCACGCGGCAAAGCTCGCAGATGATCCGGAAGGGTTTTCGAAAATTTTCCGTAAACTGATGGCATGGGGCGCAGCGCGGCCTGAGGCGGAGATTGAAGCGGCGTATGAGCATATCCGCAGCGTTGAGGCCGCCGCAGGCGCGGTGTTTGCCGCGCAGGATCTAGTGATCGCGCCAGTGGCGCCGCAGACCGCGTTTCCCTTCGGCGCGCCCGTGCCGGAGAATCAGGCGGACTTTACCGCATGGGCAAACTTTGCGGGCTTGCCCGCAGCGGCCGTGTTCACAGGGCTCAGCGCGCAGGGGCTGCCGCTGTCATTACAGGTGATCGGGCCGAAGGGCGCCGAGGCCCGCGTGCTGGACGTGGCCGAGACGTTGGAGCGTTTGTTTGGGGCCCCGCCCGTGCCGCTGGCGCTTCAGCGATAGGTGAACCTGGCGGGGCGTTTCTCGAGGAAGGCTTTGTAGCCTTCCTTGAAGTCCTCGTTCGAGAAGCCGTTCAGGAACAGGCTTTCCGCTTCCGGAGTTTCCTCCGTCCAGCCATTCTGCAGACCACGGATCATGCGCTTGGTGGCGCGGACCGACCATTGCGAGATGGCGGCGATCTCGCCGGCCCAGGTGCGGGCTGCTTCGAGGGCAGTGCCGGTCTCCACCAGGCGATCGATCAGGCCAAGGGCTTTTGCTTCCTCGGCGGCGAAGATGCGGCCGGTAAAGAGAATGTCTTTCGTGGCGCCGGGGCCGACTGCGGAGAGAAGGCGGCGCGTGTCGCCGGCGGGATAGACCAGACCGAGCTTGCCGGGCGTGACGCCGAACTTTGCGCCCGCGCCCGCCACGCGCAGATCTGCGGCCATGGCGAGGCTGACACCGCCGCCGACGCAGGCGCCTTCAATGGCGGCGATCACCGGCTTTTCGCTGTTCTCGATGGCGTCGAGCGCGTCCGCAATGCGCTGACCGGAGGCTTTGGCGGCTTCCCCGGTCGCGTAGATGGTCTCGAATTCGGAGATGTCTGCGCCGGCGGCGAAAGCGCCGGCTGTGCCGCCGTGCAGGAGGATCAGCTTCACATCCGGGGTCGCATTCGCCTCAGCCACCAGGCCGGGGATGGCGGCCCACATATCGACCGACAGGGCATTGCGGCGCTCAGGCTTGTTGAGCACGATTTCGGCAAGCGGGGCGGCAATGTCGAGGCGGATCGGAAGGGTCATTGGGCATCCTCAGCGAAGGCGGAAAGCGGGGCAGGCGCGCCGGTGTTAGCGATCAGCGCCTTGCGCCGCAAGAAGCGCTGAAAACCGGCAGGGCCCATGCGGCTGCCGCCGAGGCCGGAGAGCTTGAAGGAATGCTTCTCCGCTTCGTGGAATAGGCCGGTCAGGGCAGCGTCGTTGAGGCTGATGGCGCCCGCTTCGATTTGCACCGCGATGGCTTCGGCTTCCTCCAGCGTGCCGGCAAAGACGGCGGCGGAGAGGCCGTATTCGCTGTTGTTGGCCGCCGCGATGGCGTCTTCTGTTGCCGTGTAGGGGATGACCGGCAGGAGAGGGCCGAAGGTTTCTTCGGTCATCACCTTCATCTGCTGGCTGACATTTGTAAGGACGGTGGGGCGCAGCCACAGGCCGCCGCCATGGGTTTCGATCTCGCCGCCGGTGAGGATGCGGGCACCTTTGGATTTTGCGTCCTCAATCTGGTCTGCGAGGATGGCGGCCTGTTTGTCAAAGATGATGGGGCCGAGGTCGCCGTTGGTGATGTCTGGCCAGTTGAGGCGGACGGCGGCGGCTTTTTCGGTGAGGCGTTTCAGGAACACGTCGTGGATATCTTTGGCGACGTATATGCGTTCGATGGACTGGCAGGCCTGGCCAGTGGAAAGGACGGAGCCGCGCAGGGCCGCGTCTGTTGCTTTTTCAATATCCGCGCTGGCGGTGACGATGAGGGGGTCCTTGCCGCCAAGTTCCAGGAAAGCGGGGATCATCTTTGCGGCCGCCGCAGCGGCAACCTTGCGGCCAGTGGCAACCGAGCCGGTGAAGCAGATCACATCCACGGCCTCGATCAGCGCAGCGCCGGTCGCGCCATCGCCGGTGACGAAGGTGAGGACATCTTCCAGGCCTGCGTCCACGATGGCCGCCATCATCGGGGCTTCAAAGCGGGGGGTGACCTCCGAAGGCTTGATGATGACAGCCGAGCCTGCGAGCAGGGCCGGGATGGTGTCGATCATCGAGAGGGTAAGCGGGAAGTTCCAGGGCGAGATGACGCCCGTGAGCGCATACGGAATGAATTGCGGCGCGTGGCGAATGTGGGGCATGGCGCGGCCTTGCGTCCAGCCTTCGGGCAAGAGGTGGGGCGCCTGGGCAACCCAGCCGCGCAGCGCGGCGACGGCGCCGTCAAGCTCCATGCCCGCGATCCGGCGGCGGCCGGTGTCGATCTCAAGGGCGGCCGTGATGGCGGCGCGGTGCTTTACCAGCGCGCCGGCAAGACGCAGCAGCGCGGCGCCCCGATCGGCGAGCGGGAGGGCGGCCCATGCCTTCTGCGCCGTCCGCAGGCGCGCGGCCGTGGCGGCGATTTCCGCCGTGCCGGCAGCGGAGATTTCATAATCCTGCGCGCCGGTGCGGGGGTTGCGGACGGGGAGTGTGCGAGAGGTCACAGGCCAAGGGCTCCAGGGTTTACATTGCCTTTGGGATCAACCACCGCCTTAACAGCTTTGAGCAGGTTCAGCGAGGCGTCGCTGAGAACTTCCGAATACGGATAGCAGCGGCCAATCTGGAAATGGGCGGCGCCATAGGAATCGAAGAGGTCCACCACGCCGCGGCGCGCCCTGGCCACAGCGGCGGTTGCCGCCGGGTTTGCCGGAAAGCGTTTGAGCTTCCTGAGATGGGCAGGATCGACAGTGTCTTCATGAATGGCGAGCAGTTCTTCGGGCCACATGAAAACCGGCTCGATCAGATAGGCCGTTGTGCCCAGGGAGCTGATGAGGAAGCCGGTCTGGATTTCGTACTTTTCGAACTCGGCGGAAAGCGAGGCGAAATAGTCTTCCAGAGCCTTCCAGACTTTCGGCCCGTCAGAAAGAGATACAACTCCGTGTACCGGCACCCAGCGTTCGCCTTCGGCGCCCAGGATGGTGTTTGGCGGCGTGAAGGGGTTTGCGCGGACGATTTTCGGAATCGAGTTTTCAGATTCTTTTCCGCCCACCGCCGCGCAGGCCGCCTTCAGGCGCTTCATATCATCTGCGACGCCGGCCTTGGAGCGGCCTTCAACAACGAAATGCAGGCTCCAGCTATCGGCCTCCATGAAGTTGCGCCCGGCCATTGCGATCTTGGCGCCTTCCTGAAGGCCTTTAAGCAGATTGCCTTGTGCCTTCACCACATTGGCGAGCGTCTTCGTGTCTGCGGCGAGCGAGGCGCGTTTCAGGCGTACGCGAGTGAGGGCAGGGTCAAAGCCGAAAACTTCGCAGGCGAGGTTCTGCCGCGCGACAGCGGCCATAGCTTCAGCGCAGGCATCGCGGGTGGCAAATTCGAAGGTTGCCCACTCTTCATGCTCCGGCCACGGAATGAGGCGGAAAGTGATTTCGGCCTTGAAGCCGAGCGCGCCGGAATCGCCACAGAAAAGCCCGGTCAGGTCCGGGCCGTAATAGCGCCAGAAGGGCTTGCCGACCTTCGTGGCGCCGGTGCCGGTGCGCACGGGCGTTCCATCCGCCAGAACCACCAGCAGGCCGGTTACGCTGTCAGCCGTGGTGCCATAGATGCCGGCACCGAAGATTGCATTGCCCTGGGAAAGGCCGCCGCCAATGGTGGAGTTCAGGCCCGAGAGCGGCCCCCAGAAAGGCGTGCGCAGGCCCAGCGGCTTCAGCGCGTCATAGAGCTGTTTCCAGGTAACGCCTGCCTGCGCGGTGACATACATGTCGTCCTTGTTGATCTCCACGATCTTGTCGAGACGGGAGAGATCCAGAATGCCGACGCCCTGACGATCCGGCGTTGTGCTGCTGGTGTAGGACATGCCGCCGCCGCGCGGGTTGAGCGCAATATTGTGCTGGTGGCAGGCGGCAACCGTCTGCTGAAGCTGTTCAACGGTGTCCGGGGTGGCGATGAAATCGGCGGTGACGCCCTTGGCCCAGATGTCCTGGCTGAACAGTTCGCGGGCGGCGAGATCCTCGCTGTAGCCCGACGCGCCCAGGATCTGTTTCAGGACGGCGGCGATGGTCTGCGGGACGGTGGCGGTATCCATGGCGGTTCTCCGGGAGGGTCAGACGGGTTTGAAGAGGGCGAGCAGGGCGGCGATGACAAGCAGCGCCCAGATGCCGGTGACGAGCGGGCGTGCGCGGTTCAAGGTTGCGGCGAGGCTGGCTTCCGCAGCCGGCGCGTCCGGGCCGGAAAGCCCCATCAGGGCCGGACCGAGTGGCTTCAGCACCGAGCGGATGAAGAGGCCGAAGCCTGTGCAGCCCGCGAGCGCCAGCAGCTTCAGCGACAGGAAGAGGGGCAGGCTGCCCTCGCCGGCCATGTTCCACAGCGCAGCGGCGACAAGGCCGGTGATCAGTGCCCAGCGGATGGCAAGGTCCGCCTGGCGCCAGAGCGCCGGGGCGGCGCCATGTTTCATATGGATGGCCCAGGCAAGGGCCAGCCAGCCGAGCGCGGCGAGCCAGACAATGACCAGCAGCGGCAGGGGCAGGCTGATCCAGCCTTTGACATGGGCAAGCGTCAGCCCGGTGGGAAAGGCGAGAATGAGCGCCGTGCGCGGCGCCATATCGACATCATTGACCACTTTGGCGGCAAGCATGCGCCGGTCGGCGCTGATGCCCGGCTTGATGAGGAAGCGGCTGGTGTAGAAGGCGCCGAGATCGCCGCCCAGCCAGTAAACAAACACCAGAAGGTGGAGCAGCGTGAAGATCGCAATTTCGGTCATCGGCGTATCCGGAGATCAAAAGATATATCTTTTAATCGCGCGAAGTTTCGCCGGACGCAAGCTCAGCTGTCTGTTTTCCAGTCTTTCTGGCGCGCTGTGTTACGGGTGAGGCGCATGTGGTACTGGAAACGGTCTGCGCGGTAGTGGGCCGTGATATCCTGAACCGGTCGGCCGTTCTTGTCGCGCATGACGCGGTGGATGCGCAGCAGTGGCGAGCCGGGCGCTACGCCCAGATTTGCCGCAACTGCGGCTTCGGCAGCCTCGGCCATGATTGTCTGCTCGGCCTCGACCGGGGCATGGCCGGCCTTTTCCAGCAGCTTGATGAGGGATTCGGTGGCCAGTTCGTCCTCCGAATAGCCCTCGGCCACATCTTCGGGAATGTATGTGATGAGGTAGGAGAAGGGCTCACCGCCCAGGCGGCGCAGGCGCACGATGCGCTGCACGGATGAGCCATGGGGCAATTCCAGCGCGTCACAGATGGCGGGGCTGGCCGCTGCCATGGTGCAGTCCAGCAGCTGGACCTGCGTTTCAACGCCCATGCGCGTCAGGCCGTCGATGAGGTTTTCGAAGCTGCCCTTCACAGTCGGGGCGGCGGCGTCGAAGGTGATGACCGTGCCGATGCCGCGCTGGCGGCGGACAAAGCCAGCGACCGCCAGTTCGTTGAGCGCGCGCTTCACCGTGATGCGGGAGACACCAAGCATCTCAGTCAGCTCCTGCTCGGCGGGCAGGCGGGTGTTGAGACCAAGCTCTCCGCTGACGATCTTGGCGCGCAGGAGGTCATAAATCTGCTGGTAGAGCGGGGGGCCGGCCGTCTCGTCGATGAGATCGGCAGTCAGGCTGAGGGTCGAGTCGGCCGCCATGGAGCGAGTATCCGTTACAAGTTGAATGATTTGTTCCACTTATCGGCTGAGCGTTCCCTGTTTGCAATGCACCATAGGGTTTTCGGGGGAATCAAAAGGTTTGAGTTGCATGGCGGTACATTTCCGCTAGCCTTGCAAAAGATATATCATTTGGGGGTGTTCATGTTTCGATATCTGGTTTCCGGCGCCATGCTTTTTCTGGTGGCCTGTGCTTCGGCGGGTGAGCCGCCGAAAGCGGAGAGCGTAGCCGAGACGTCAGCAGAGGACGACATCTTCCGCCTCTGGATCGCGGCGCGGGCAGGCGATGGCGCGCCGGTCCACTGGGTGTCGCAGGGAGCGGTCTATGCCTATCCCTCGGGCGAGAAGATCCTCGGCATGACGGGCTTTGACAGCTCGCGCGTGATCTGGCCGGAGGGAGGCGAGGGCGAGGTGATCCACCTGACGCGCAAGACCTTCACCTATACAGACCCGGTGACGGGAGAGTTCCTGACAGAGTTCAACGGGCAGAAGGTGGTGCCGATTGCCTATCCCTATCAGGTGATCCGTTACCGGATGAAAGACGGGCTGATCTTTGCCGATGTGGAGCAGGGCGTGGAGCCGCGCGTGCAGAAGATCGAGTCGAAGGACGGGATCATCGCGCGCAAGGTCGGCGATAGTTGGGCATTCACGGCGCCGCTGTTCCTGAATTTTCCGCTGCCCAGCGGCGGGCAGTATGAAGCCTGGGAGAACTACGACTTCTTCATTCATCCCGAAGGCAGCGTCAGCGAGCCCCACCAGATGAGCTGGCAGCGCCTGGGTGATCTGCCGCCCTGGGCCGGGGGCGGCAAAGGCATCTACCATCTGCTGAGCTGGCGCGTGGATTCGGTGGAGGAGTTTCCGCCGGAACTTCTGGAATGGGCAAAGGCGGAGAAGCCTTTGTGGCTGGCACCGCCGGAAAGCCTTGAGGAAGTCCGCAGGCTGCAGAAGGGGGAAGGCGGGCCGGGTTGGGGCCAGTAGCTCCGAAGAAGTGAGCAATCAAACCTGATTTAGTGATCCATAAACTTTCGATCCCAAGCGGAAAAACCATTCTGAGCGGGGGAAAGAAGATGATGGAGGCTAAAACAGGATGAGCAAACCCATTTGGAGCGGCCGCGAAGCGCTTTTCCTGTCACGCTCATAGGAGTTATATGGACTATTCTCATGCTTGGTTGGGGAAGCATTATCGCACAATGATAACATGTTCGCCTTGCGTATTGGGCCATTGATCTAATCCTCTACTGGGCAACCAATAAACATTGGCAGTAAAGTATTCCCTCTTTTTAGGTTGAAATTTTATAACCTTTCGATATGTCGTGCGGCGGGCCGCCAGCGGCGCGGTGGCGGATGGCCTCGCGGCTTTCCCATATCTTGCCGCCGATGAACTGGCCGATGGAGTTGGTGAACTCCTTGTACTCGACTGAGGCATACATGCCGCAGCGAATGTAGGGATCGCCATCCATCAGCGATTTCACCTCGTCGAGCGTGGTGCCCATCACCAGGAAGAGAGAGCCGACGAAGGTTTCTCCGCCCGGCTCCCGGAAAGGGCCGGCGGTGATGTAGCGGGTCCAGTGTAGCTCTACATGTTCGAGGTGACCGTCGAGATGCTGCGCGCGCAGCGTGGCGGCGCCGGGGCCATCGCGGCAGATGACGAGATAGCAGGTGCCTTCGGGTTTCTTGACGAAAGGGGGCGCTGTTCCGGTCATTTCAGGACACCGGCGGAGACGAGACGGTCAATCACGGCCTGCTGCTGGGCAAGCGCGTCGGCGCGCTGGACCATCTTGCCATCCGGCGTGCGATTGGCCGGGGCCATCTCGTTTCCGGCATAGGCCGGGGCGAAGGCGGCCAGCGGCAGGCGGGAGAGCGTGTTGGTCATCCCCGTTTTGCGGCGCGTTTCACGCAGGGCGGTGAGATCAAGCACGGCGTTGGCGTTCATCGTCTCGCCCGTGCCGGCTTCGGCCAGGGTGCGGCCATACCAGTCGAGCACGATGGACATGCCATCGGTGGAGGCAGCGGGAACCGGCGTGCCGGTGATGCTGGCGGAGTTGGCCGAGACGACATAGGCGATGTTCTCGATGGCGCGCGCCTTTTTGGCGATATGCTTGGGCGTGAGGCCGGGGCTGCCGACTTCCGAGGTCGGGTGCAGCAGGATTTCGGCGCCCTTGAACGCGCTCATGCGGGCGATTTCGGGGTAGAGGATTTCCTCGCTCGCAATGGTGGCCAGCGCGCCGATCTCGGTTTCGACCACAGGGAACACAGCGTCGGCGCCGTAGATATCCAGATACTTCTCCCAGACATCATAGGGGGAAGGCGAATAGAGCGAGATCATGCGGCGATAGCGCAGCAGCGTTTCGCCGGTTGGCCCATAGATGACGTTGGACTGGAAATAGAGCTCGGGAAAGTTTGGGTCTGTCTCATAATGGTTCGAGCACAGATAGACGCCGGCTGTCTGCGCCATTTTTGCGAGCGCATCGGGAAAGGCCCCGTCCATGGGGATGGCCGCCTTCGCCTGCCAGCTTTCGCGCGTTTCGCCCATCGGAAAACCGGTCATCCAGTATTCCGGCAGCACGACGAGTTTCAGATCATAGCCATTGAAGCCCTTGAGGAAGTTCTTCGAGGCCATGATCTGGCCGGTGACGCGGGCAATCGCGCCCTTCATCCGGGTGTGAGACGCTTCGGGCGTCTTGTCCTGATTGACGGCCTCGCAGACGGTTTGCAGCGCGAGCGCGGTATAGCGCATGGATTTAGCCTCCCCGGCATTGGCATTTGATCCGCCGGCGAACGGCAGGAGCGACGTGGCGGCAGCGCCCATCAGCAGGCCGCGGCGCGTCATGAGCTGGCCTCGGCAAATGCGGCAGAAACCCCGGCAGCCGTTGCGATCTCCAGCCCTTCCATGGCAGCCAGTCCCGTCAGTACACGGGCGACCGCTTCAATCCGGAAGGGCAGGCCGGTGATGTAGGGCGTCAGCGTGAAGCCGAAACATTGCGCCCCGCGCGCGTCATGCTCTGCCAAGGTTTGGGCGGCCGCTTCGAGGATCTGATCAGCCCATTCCTCCTCGCTTTGGGAGCGGGTAGACAGCATGAGAAAGTCCGACAGCTCATAATGATTGGGCAGGCAGGTCAGCGGGCCGTGAGCGGTGCGCATGTCCAGCGGGCGCTGGTCGCTTTCCCAGTCAAGGCAGACAGTAAAGCCAGCTTCGCGGACAAGGTCTGGCGTGCGGAAGGACTGGTTGCGCGCGGGGCTCATCCAGGTGATGGCTTCGGGCAAGACGGCGCGTGTCTGCGCCACCAGCGTGCGTTCTTCATCTTCGCTGAGGCCCGCATGATGGATATGCGCGGTCGATACGCCGTGTGCGGCAATCTCGTGGCCCGCAGCGTGGATGGCCTCGATCAGCGGTGCATAGCGCTCCGCCACGGCGGCGTTGACAGCGAAGGTGGCTTTCACACCGGCCGCGCCGAGTTCTCTCAGCAGACGGTAGACGCCGACACGGTTGCCATAGTCGCGCGTCGTGTAATGGCGCAGGTCCGGATAGGGCGTAACCATCGCGCCCGGATGCTTGAAGGGCTTGGCCGGCGGGTCCAGTGGAAAGAATTCCAGCGGGATGGTGATGAAAGCCATCGCCTTTGCGCCGGATTTGAGATGCAGCGGCGCGCGCCGGTCGGCGGGCTGCCAGTCATACCGGTCCTGATCCATGCCATAGGCGCGGTGGGGATATTCAAGAAACTCAGCGGGCAGGGGCAAAGCCGGTTCCTCCTGTGGCGGCGCCGCGCGCGGCGATGTCGGCAATACTCTGGTCCCAGTAATGGGTGCGGAAATGGTCGGCGATTTCGGCGCCGGTGGTGATCCACACATCGCTGGAATGAGTCGCGATGTGTTTGAGGGCTTCCTCGAAGATGCGGATGCGGTGGGGCTGGCCGACCAGATAGGCATGCAGCGGAATGCACATCACCGTGCCGGACTGTTCCCCCTCTTTCAGCAGTTGATCGAAATGCCGTTTCAGCAGATCGGTGTAGCGCTGTGGGCTCCATCCCTGTACGGAATAGGTGATTACGTCATTCACTTCCAGAGAATAGGGCATCGAGACGAGCTTGCCGGTTTTCGTCTTCAGCGGCTGAGGCTGATCGTCCTGGAAAAGATCACAGGAATACCAGAAATCGTGTCCGGCGATCAGGTCCAGCGTGCGTTCAGTATGGGTGAGGGCCGGGGCGAGATAGCCTCGGATGCGCTGGCCGGTGGCCTTCTCCACAGAGCGGATCGAATCTTCCAGAACCGCGCGCTCCTGAGCCTCGTCCATGCCGTAGGAATAGCGGGTATTATAGATGCCGTGGCTGAAGAACTCCCAGTTCCGTGCAACACAGGCTTCAATTATTTCCGGGTGATGGTCGATGAGCCCGATCGACAGCGAGATCGAGCCGCGCATGCCATATTTGTCCAACAGGTCCATCAGACGCCAATGGCCGATCCGGTTTCCCCAGTCGCGCTGGGAGTATCCGATAATGTCCGGGTTCGGACGGGGCCAGGGTGCCCGCGAAGGATTCGCCGGCGGATCGAACTCGTAATACTCTATGTTCGGCGCGATCCAGAAGGCCAGTTTCTTCCCTCCCGGCCACCGGATCTGCGGCCTGCCCTCATAGGGCCAGAAATCATAGAGATTGGGATCGGAATGCGTCATCCCTTGTATCCTTCGATCCAGGCTTTCACCTCAGCCACGGGAACCACATCGGCATATTTTATGAGCAGGTCGGTGAGGTTTGCGAAATGATAGCTTTCATGCTTGTCGGCCACGCATTCGATGGGAACAATGGCGCGGTAGCCCCGGCTGAGCGCGTCCACGGCCGTGGCGCGGATGCAGCCGGATGTGGAGCCGCCCGTCACGATGACCGTGTCTACCTTGTGCCAGGTGAGGAAGCTCTGCAGCGGCGTTTCGAAGAAGGCGCTCGGCATGCGCTTGGTGTATACGGCATCGACCTTCTCATCGATGGTCAACCGGTCGTCAAAGGCATGGCGGTCGGACCCGTATTTGATGTTCTGCAGCGAATCGGGCGTGTTCGTCCGTGTGCCCCAGACGCCGGCATCGGCGGCGTTTTCCATATAGGCAACATGCGTCCACACGACCGGCAGACCCTTGGCCCGCGCGGCGCTTGAAATGTCATTTATATAGGTCACCTGGTTGGGGTCGGTGATGTAGGCCGTTTTCGGGAAGAGGTCCGGCCGGGTGTAGGCCTTCTGCGGGTCAACGTTCACGATGGCAATTTTTTCGCCGAAGCCGAATTTTGCACGCGCCGGATTTGCCAGCGTTTCCTCGAAGATCTCGCGGGCGGTCTTGTCGGACCGGATCATGGTGGGTTCGGTGGGGTAGCCGCTCATGGACAAGGATCCTCGTTGGGAAAATGGGTGATCTTCAAATGATATATCCTTTTCTTTGCGTCGAGCGCCAGACCGGATTTTCCTGTGGGAGGCTGGCATGCGCGCGGAGATTTTTAAACCTGCCCTGACACTCGCTGGACGCAAAGCGCTTCAGGAATGGGCACACGCGCCTCAAGACCGTGCAATTTCTGTCATGAAGGAAATTGACTTTGACCGGACATATTGTAATCAGAGCGCCTTAAAAGATATATCATTTGCGGAGGTGGAGGTTGGCTCTGCCTTTAGCTCGGGAGGACCCCTATGCGTTTCAGATCTTCACTTTCGGTGAGCGCGAGCCTTGCGGTTCTGCTCTCGGGGGCCAGCCTGCTGCCGGCAGTGGCACAGGAAGCAGACTCGGCTGATGCCGACACACGCCG
This sequence comes from Hyphomonas sp. NPDC076881, assembly GCF_050269995.1. Classification (NCBI taxonomy): domain Bacteria; kingdom Pseudomonadati; phylum Pseudomonadota; class Alphaproteobacteria; order Hyphomonadales; family Hyphomonadaceae; genus Hyphomonas; species Hyphomonas sp. NPDC076881. The sequence goes on from NZ_JBNNJJ010000003.1 coordinate 157,865, forward strand.
CCTCGGCGCCATCACTGTCACCGCGCAGCGGGTTGAAGAAAACCTGCAAGATGTGCCTATCGCCGTCACGGCGCTCGATTCGGCAATGCTCGAGGACAAACAGATCGGCGATCTCCTCGACCTTCAATCCGTTGTGCCCAACATCAACATGGCCACAAACACCGGCACCGCCAACGCTGCGCGTATCTTCCTGCGCGGCGTGGGCGAAGACGAGAGCCGCGGCGCGGTTGACCAGGCAGTCGGCGTGTATGTCGACGGCGTATATGTCGGCCGCTCGGTGGGCTCGCTGTTCGATGTAGTCGATCTTTCCAGCATCGAGGTGCTGCGCGGTCCCCAGGGCACGCTCTATGGCCGCAACACCGTCGGCGGCGCTGTGAAACTGACATCGGTGAAGCCGCAGTTCGAAAATTCCGGAGACGTGCGCACCACCGTCGGCAACAATGGCCGCTTTGATGTGCGCGGCACTGCGAACCTTCAGGTTGGTGAAAATTCCGCTTTCCGTCTGACGGGTCTTCTGCGGGAGCGCGATGGTTTCCATGACGTGATTCCGAATGGCGCGCTCGCCGATCAGCGCCGGGATGGAGTGGGGCGCACCCACATCATGGCGGTTCGCGGCAGCTTCTACACGGAGTTTTCGCCGGAATGGTCGCTGCTCGTGGCGGCTGACCAGACCATCGACCGTTCGGACCCGATCCCGGATTCTGCAGCGCCCGGATTTGATGCCGACGGGGACCTGTTCACCATCGAGCCGCTGCCTGGGGTGACCTGCACCTCGACCTCGACGGCGCTTGGCTGCTTCGTGGGTTACGATCAGCGCTCGAAATCCGCAGGTCTCTCGGCAACCGTGAAGGGCGATATCGCTGGTCTCGACTTCACCTCGATCACCGCCTACCGCGAACTGGAAGACGAACTGGTTACGCGCATCGGATCACCCTACAGTCAGGAGACAGATCAGTCTCAGGTCAGTCAGGAGTTCACCCTCGGCAAATCCGGCGACAAGCTCGACTGGCTGGTTGGTGGCTTCTATTTCAATGAAGACCTGACCCTCGACTCGATCTTCGTCTTCCCTAATTCGATCGAGGCTGAAACGGAATCTTTCGCCCTGTTTGGCCAGGGAACCTACGCGCTGACCGACGCGCTCAGCCTGACGGGCGGCGTGCGTTTCACGACGGAAACGAAGGATTTCTACGGCATCAACCGGACGCTGGGCTTCAACCGCACCGACAGCGCGGACTTCGACAATGTCAGCTACACCATCGGCGCTGACTATCGCTTCAACGACTCGGTGCTGGGCTATGCCAAATACTCCACCGGCTTCAAATCCGGCGGCTGGTCTCCGGATGCGTTCAGCTCAACGGCAGTGTTCCTGCGCGTTGACGAAGAGACCCTCGACTCGTTCGAGGCTGGCCTGAAAACTGACCTCTTCGACAACAAGGTCCGCCTCAACACGGCTGCCTTCTTCAACAAGTATGAAGGCCTGCAGATCGGCGCGACCGTTCCGGGCATTGGTTTCACCCGCTTTAACGTCGATGAGACGGAGATCATGGGTCTTGAAGTTGAAGGTGTGTGGCAGGTTACCGACAGCTTCCAGCTGAACGGCAACCTCGGCCTGCTCAGCGCGGAATACACCGACATGACCGGTGATCAGGCACGCGGCCTCACAAACAACGGCGCAGGTTGCCCGGCTGGCACGGTGGCGTCCGACAATGCCCAGATCATAGCCTGCGCTCTTGGGCTCGAACTGAAGAACGCGCCGGAATACAAGGCAACGCTTGGCGCGCTCTACACGATGCCGTTCTACAGCGGGGAACTCATCTTCTCGGGCGATGTCGCCTTCGAGGATGATTCCTGGAGCCTCGTGGCGAACAATCCGGCGCATGCCCTGAGCGAAATCCCGACCCTGGTGAACGCCCGCGTGAAGTACGAGTCGGCTCAAGGCTGGTCTGTTGCCCTCTGGGGCAAAAATCTCGGCGACGAGAAATACTACCGTGCCACCACGGCAGGCTCCTACTCCGCCTATGCATCCGAGCCGCTTACCTACGGTATCGATCTCGGCTGGAAGTTCTGATCTGAATGTTCCGGTTCCTCGGAAAACTGGCAGCCCCAGCGATCTCGCTGGGGCTGTTTGCTTCTTGCGCCAGCCCAGCGCCGGTGCCCGCGCAGGCTGACAAGGGTGCCACCCTGCAGGCGGCGGAACGGCCCAGTCCGGTAACGGATGCTCCCTGGCTGATGGCGACCGCCAGCGTGACGGATATTGACCGCACGGCGCGTTTCTTTCGCGAGATCGGCGGCTACGAAACCTTGTGGGAAGGCGCGCTCGACCCGCGCGAGATTGCGGCGCTCAATCTGCCGGAAGGCGCCTCGGCAGCGGGCGTGATCCTTGCCGCGCCTGGCGCGCAGCATGGCTGGGTAAGGCTGGTGCGGTTTGACGATGCTGGCCGCAAGGAACCCACCCGTCCGGGCGCCCGCGCCTGGGACACCGGTTGCTTCTGGTCGCTCATGGTACGCGCAGATGGGCTGGACAGCATTTATGACGACGCCGTCGCCATGGGATGGTGGACGCAGACGCCCGTTGCGAATCTGGACTTTGGCGGCTCGGTTCTGAAAGTCGTCGTCTTTCAGGGGCCGGATGGTTTGCAGGTGCAGGCCTATGAGCGGCTGTCACCGCCATTGCCGGAAGCGTTCGGTTCCTTCGACAGGATCAGCCAGCCCTTCAACATCATGCAGATGACGAGGGACCGTGAAGCGGCCCGCCTTCTGATGGAGGATGTTCTGGGCTTTGGCCGCTACTGGTACGGCCCGCCCCATGTCGATGCTCAGCCGACGGACATGCCGCTTGGCATTCCTCGCAATCTTACGACCACCGTGCCCTATGCCGCTGGAATATTCGAGCCGGTGCAGGGCGAGTTTGGCCGGATGGAATATATCGAGATTGATGGCCTGGAGGGGTTTGATCATGCGCCCCGGTGCCATGCGCCAAATCTCGGCTGGTTGTCTGTAACCTATCCCGTGCCGGATGCCGGCGCCGCGCAGGCTGCCATCGCGGGCAGGGGCTGGCCCATCGAAACGGCGGCAACCGGAATGACGCGCGGCCCCTTCGGTGATGTTCAGGTCGTCTCGATCCGCTCGCCCGAGGGCGCCTGGATCGAGTTTCAGGGACCGCTTCTGCCCGCCAACGAATAACCCTCCAAAAAATGACTCCCTTAACTGAAACAGCCCCGGCATCGCTGCCGGGGCTGTCTTTATTTCAGCACTGTGTCTGATGGCGTCGGCCAGATCAGGCGTCGGTGCGTTCTTTGAAACGGCGCGAGCGCGCTGATCCGTTACTGGAGCGTTGCGCTTGCTGGCCGGAGGTCTGCTGTGCGCCTCCATGGCCGCCCTTGCGGTGGGGTTTGCCGCCGTGCGGGTTTGCCTTACGCTCACCCTGCGGACCGCCCTGGCGGCCGCCGTTGCGGCCACCATTGCCGTTGCCATTGCGGTTGCCCTGCGGCTTGCCGGGGCGGCGGATCGGCTCATCCGGCAGCACTTCGCCTTTCGGGGCAAGGCGCAGACCGGTCAGCTTCTCGATGGCCCGCAGCGTTGGGCGCTCATCCTTCGAACAGAAAGAAATGGCCACACCGGAATTGCCGGCGCGGGCCGTGCGGCCGATGCGGTGCACGAACTGTTCGGGTACATCCGGCAGGTCATAGTTGATCACATGGGTGAGGCCATCGACGTGAATGCCGCGGGCCGCAATGTCGGTCGCAACCAGGATTGGCACGCGCCCGGCCTTGAAGGCGTCCAGCGCTTTCTGGCGCTGGGCCTGGCTTTTGTTGCCGTGAATGGCCACGGCGTCGATGTCGGCCTTGGCCAGGCGTTTCACCACGCCGTCTGCGCCATGCTTGGTGCGGGTAAAGACGATTGCCGAGCGCAGTGCCGGATCACGGATCTTTTCGACCAGCAGGGAGAGCTTTTCAGCCTGCTCGACGAAACAGATCTGCTGCTCGATACGGCCGGCGGTCGTGGCCGGCGGGGTGACGGAAACCTCTGCCGGATTGCGCAGGAAGGTCGCGGCCAGAGATTCGACGGCTTTCGGCATGGTGGCCGAGAAGAACAGCGTCTGACGTTTGGAAGGCACGTTCTTGGCAATGGCGCGCAGGGCGTGGATGAAGCCAAGGTCCAGCATCTGGTCCGCTTCGTCGAGGATAAGGGTTTCCACCTTGTCGAGCGATACAGCGCGCTGTTCCATCAGGTCGATCAGGCGGCCAGGGGTGGCCACCAGCACATGCGCGCCGCGCTCCAGCTGGCGGATCTGGCCGCCGATCTTGGCGCCGCCGCAGACCATCACGATACGGAGGTTCAACCCCGCGCCATAGGTCTCGAAGGATTTGGCGATCTGGCCAGCTAGCTCGCGGGTGGGGGCCAGCACAAGAACGCGCGTGCCCCGCACGGGCGCCGGGCCGGCATTGCGGCTGAGGCGGTCAAGGATCGGCGCGGCGAAGGCCAGCGTCTTGCCGGTGCCGGTCTGGGCAAGGCCAACAATGTCGCGGCCCTGAATGACGAGCGGGATGGATTGGGCTTGAATGGGGGTCGGCGCGGTATAGCCAGCTTTGGTCAGCGCCGTGAGGATCCGGCCGGTAAGGCCGAGAGATTGGAAATCGGACATGAAGTCTTTCGTCAGAAAGCCGCCGGAACTGCACAGGTGGCAGCCAGCGTGGGGGGCAATTAACGGCCCGGCGTGATTCAGGACGTGGGGTGAATTGTCTCTAAGGAAGGGTCTGGAACGTTTCAGATTGCTCTGACTTGCTCGCTCACGCAGACCCGACCAGGCAGCTTTGCCGCCTTAACAAGCGGCCCTATGCGCCTCTTATGCCCGGAAGTCAAACGAAGTTCCCAGCATCTGGGCGGCGCCTGCCTGGAATGTCTCATGCCGGCACAGATGGAGCCTCCGGTGTTCAGGCCTCGGAGGGCACCGCGGCATTATAGGCCCGCCAGCATTTCTGCCCTCGCTCGTTATAGACGCCCATCGCGTCCACCATTTCCAGGAACAGTTTCTGATTGCCAAGTTCCGGGGGCAGCAGCGGATCGAAGTTGATCGCCCGGATCACGGCCTGGCCGGTCAGCAGGGTTTCCCGCGCCGCATCCGCCAGGCTGAGGCGGGGGAGGCGCTCAAGGCTTTCCGTCATGGCACGGAGGGCGGCCTGATAGGATTGTTCCAGGTCTGCCGCAGACCAGAGCCCGGCCCAGTCCTGCAGGCCTGGCGCCGTCATTTCGGTAACCCGCAGAATCGGCATGGTTTCGTCAGCGCCGATGCCGGCAAGGTCCTGCTGGTGATCGGGTAGGGCGCGGGCGAGGTTTGCCGGACGCACCCAGAGGCCCGCCTCGGCCGCCTGATACCCGAACAGGGCAAGCGCCCGTTCCCGGTTGCGCAGCTGCTTGCGGTCCCGCCGGCCCAGCGGATGGGTCATCGCCACCAGCCAGTCGCCATTCCAGGGCACCATCTTGCCCGCCACATCCCGCCATTGCTGCACCCGCCGGGTCAGCGCCTGCGCCCTGGGGCCGGGCACATAGAGGCCGCGCTCGGGGCTTTCCAGCAGGCCTTCTTTCAGCAGCCGCGTGGCCGCGACCCGTATGGTGGCCGGTTCGATGCCAAACAACGCGCCGGCATGGATCAGCCCGGCAATCATCTGCCGGCCGGTGCCAATGCTGGCGATCAGCGACAGGATCAGTGCGCGGGCCGACAGCGCCTCCGGGGGCAGGGGCGCAAAATGATACGAGAATTGACTCATTGCGTCATTTTAGGTAATAAGTGTTTCAGAACACATAATGGGAGGCAGTGCATGCAGTCTTTAGCCAAGATTTCCGACGTCCTGTCAAAAGACGACCTGAATACCCTGCGGCAGAAATCTGACCTGAAGGCGGCGGCCACGCTGGTCTGGAACTGGGGGCTGATCGTGGCGGCATTTGCCATCGCCATCGTCTGGCCAAACCCGTTCACGATCCTCCTGGGCATCCTCATCCTGGGCGGGCGCCAGTTGGGCCTCGGCATCATCAATCATGACTGCGCCCACCACGCCTTCTTCAAGAGCAAGGCGGTGGACGAGTTTGTCGGCCACTGGATCGTGGGTGCGCCGATGAACATTTCGCTGGCCGCTTACCGCGCCTACCATCTGAAGCATCACCAGCATGCGGGCACGCCGGAAGATCCCGACATCATCTTTGTAAAGAACTATCCGGTGCCGGCCGAAAGCCTGCGCCGCAAATTCGTGCGCGATCTCACCGGTCAGACGGGATACCGCGATACGCTGCGCAAGATCCGCAGTTTCAAGCTGTCGCGGAACTGGCCGTGGCTTGCGTTTCATGTGTTGCTGCTCGGCACGCTGACGCTGGCAGGGGCGCCCTGGGCGTATCTGATGTGGTGGGCGGCGGAGATTTTCGTTTATCCGGCCATCGTGCGCCTGCGCCAGATTGGCGAGCATGGCACCGCGCTGGACCGCACCAGCCGCGACGCGCGCCTGAATACCGGCACCACGCTCGCCCCCTTCTGGCAGCGCGTATTCGTGGCGCCCAACAATGTGAACTTCCATCTGGAGCATCACCTCTTCGCGCACATCCCGCCCTATAATTTGCGCAAGCTGCACACGCTGCTGGCCGCGCGCGGCTATTATGAGGGCGTCGATTGCCTCTCGCGGGACTATTTCGACGTGATCCGCCGCGCCGTTCGCAAGGATGACGCGGGCGCGATGGTCGCGGCCGAATAGGGCGCAGGGCCGGGGCGAGCGACTGTTTTCCGTAATCGCTTCTAAAGCTTGACCCCATTTGATACCGGTGTCATTTTTGCCCTCGACGCGGCACTTCAGACCGCGCTGAGGCAGACGGCGCATGGCGGACCGGAACATATATTTGAACCGCCGCAGCGTACTCGCGGCCATGGGCAGCGCCGGGCTGGCGCTGGCGGCGCGGGCCGGCGGCGGGGAAGATCCGGTCGTGCTGACTTCCAATGGCCCCGTTTCAGGCGCTCATGAAGGCGGCGTGGCCGTGTTTCGCGGGATCCGGTATGGCGCCGATACGGCCCTCACACGGTTTGCAAAGCCCCGGCAGCCGGAGCCCTGGAAAGAGGCCCTGCGCGCCGTTGACTATGGCGCGGCCGCGCCTCAGCGGGGCAATGAACCAAATCAGTCTGAGGACTGTCTTTTCCTGAATGTGTGGACACCGGAAGCCCGGAGCGGGGCGCAGCGCCCGGTGATGGTCTACATTCATGGGGGCGCGTATAACGCCGGCTCGGGCTCCGACGAGCTTTATGATGGCGCCCGGTTGGCCGCCCACGGGGATGTGGTGGTCATCACGATCAATCATCGCCTGAACGCTTTCGGCTATCTTTCTCTCGGAAAGCTGATGCCCGAGGCCTTTCCGGATTCCGGGAATGCCGGGCAGTGGGATATAATTGCGGCGCTGGAATGGGTGCGTGCCAATGCCGAGGCGTTTGGGGGCGATCCAGCCCGGGTCATGGTGTTCGGTCAATCCGGAGGCGGAGCAAAAATTGCAACCCTCATGGCCGCACCGGCCGCCAGGGGATTATTCCATTCCGCCGCGACAATGAGCGGCCAACAGGTCACGGCTTCCGGTCCGATCAATGCCAGGAAGCGCGCCGAAGCCTTTCTTGCGCGGCTGGGCATTGTTCCGGGCGATGTGGCAGCGCTGCGCGCGATTGCCCCGGAAAAGCTTGTGGAAGCGCTGGGCACGGAAGATCCGGTCAACAGCGAGTTCTCGGTGTATTTTGGCCCCGTTCTGGATGGGCGTCTGTTGACCCGTCATCCCTTCTGGCCGGATGCGCCGGCCCAATCGGCCGCCATTCCCATGATTCTCGGCAACACTCATGACGAAACACGAAACCTGATCGGACGGAGCCAGCCGGAATATTTCGAGTTGAGTTGGGACGATCTGCCTGCGGCCCTCACCCGTCACATGCGATGCGATATCGATGCCGATGAGGTGGTGCAGGCGTATCGGGGGTTTTATCCGGAGTATACGCCGGCGGACGTTTTCTTTGCGGCGGCGACCGCTGCGCGCTCCTGGCGCGGGCAGGTGGAGGAGGCAGATGCCAGGGCGCGTGAAGGCAGCCCGACCTGGGTTTACCGGTTTGACCTGCCCTGGACGGCGGATGACGAGAGATGGGGCGCGCCGCATGCCGTGGATATCGGCTATGCTTTCCTCAATCTGGACCGGCAGGGCGCCATGCCGGGAAAAGCGCCGTCCGCTCAAGCGATTTCCCGGCAGTTGGCCGGTGCATTCATCTCGCTCGCCCGCGATGGAAACCCCAATCATGCGGGCCTGCCGCACTGGCCGGGACATACCCTGCCGGATCGCGCCACACTGATCCTCGGCGATACTGTTCGCGTTGAGGAGGACCCCCGGGGGCAGGAAAGAGCCCTTTTTGCCAAGGTGCCCTTCATCCAGTGGGGCACCTGATCCAGCCGCCGAGCGCGGGCGCGCGGCACATCTCCCCTAACGTCTTGCAAATGGAAAACGCCGGCAGCCCTGAGAGCTGCCGGCGTTTCTTTTTCAGGTCCCGATGATGTGACGAAAGGGAGGAAACATCACATCATCCAGGGCCTGGCAATCAGTACCGGTAGCGGAACCCGATCAGGTATTCCGTGCCCGTATGATGGTAGACGTTTACAAGATCACCGGCATCGAAGACCTGCTGCTCGAATTCGTCCGTAAGGTTGATGGCCTCAAACGTGATATCGAAATTGTCGTTCAGCTTGTAGGACGACGAGAAGTCGATGTTTGTGGTCGAACTATACCCTTGCTCGTCACGGCCCGCCGCTGTGGGCGCCACGGTTTGATACGCATCGCGGTAGGCGGCGGAGATACGCGCCGACAGCCGGCCTTTCTCATAGTAAAGGGTGGCGTTGTAGGCGTTGGGCGAGAAACCCCGGATCTCATCGGAGTCGACATAGGTGTAGTTGCCCTGGAAGCCGAACCCGTCGAAGGGCGCGGGCAGGAAGGAGAAGGGCTGCTGATAGGTCAGCTCAAATCCCTTGACGCTGGCCGAGCCGCCATTTTCCACAGCGCGGATTTCCACGAGGGGATCCTGCCCCGCATCAAGCAGGTTACGCAGCGGGCTGGAGGCCGGCGGCAGGCTGGCCGGAAGGCCGGACTGGCTGTAGGGCACTTCAATCGTCGAGGCGCGGGTGAAGAAGCTGTCAACGTCCTTGTAGAACAAGCTCAGCGCAATCAGCGATTCGTCCTGGAAATACCATTCGAAAGAGGCGTCATACGTGGTTGCCCGGAACGGATCGAGGGCAGGGTTGCCTGAGTTGTAACGGAACGCAGGACCATTGAAGCTGTCCAGTGCGCCGCCAGGTGTCAGGTTGCCCAGGGATGGGCGCGCCATCACCTTTGCGGCCGCTAGACGAATGAAGAAGTCGTCCCGCATTTCAAATGTGACGTTTGCCGAAGGCAGCGTGTCCTCATAGCTGCGCTCGACGGTCACGCTGGTGCCGCTGACCTGGCCTGTGGAGGTCGTGGTGGTTTCAACATACCGTACACCAACATTTCCGCGAACCGGGATGCGGCCAAGCTGCGTGTTGAAATCCAGTTGGAGGAAGCCGCCAAGATCTTCTTCCTCAACCCTGCGGTCGTTGCCAGCCTGCAGAACGCCCGGAATGCCATAGGCGCCGATCAGGGCGGCGGCGGCATGTACGTCTGCGGTAATCCAGCGGGTATCGATTCCGCCGGGCGCACCAAGTCCGCTGCCGAATCCGCTGACATATTTGAGAATGTCTGCCGTGACCGGAAGGCCTGTGGCCCCAGCGGGGCAGCTAACGCCCGGAAGGGTGCAGACGAGGGATCCGAACGTGGACTCCCGTCTGTACTCCGTTGTCCGGAATTCGAACTGCTTGAGGCTGGCGCCGCCGCTGACCGTCAGCGAGTCGTTGAGATCATAGGCGAGCGATCCGGCAACCGTCTGGAACGTGTTGTCGACATATTGAGGCCGGTCCCGGAACTCCGTGAATGCAAATTGCGACGGGTCGGTAACGTCCAGAGATCCGTAGTCGATGAAGGGTGTGTTTCCATTGCCCCGGAAGTCATAGGTGAAGCCCGTCACCGGCCCAACCGCGTCCAGCAAAATGGTCGTCTGCACCGGGTTGTCGAACTCCGATACCACGCGGCCTGCCAGAAGATTGCCGCGCAGGCGGTCTGTGAATTCATGATCCACATCAACCGTATACTGCGTAAGCGTCGTCTGCAGTTCGTCGAAACGGTTTTCCGACCGGATCGGATGTGTTCCGTTCGGCAGTGGGCTGACATTGAACAGGCCATATTCAATGGTGTTGTTATCCGGGTTGATCGAGTAGTCGATCACCTGGAACCTGTTCTCCTGGCTGCGCATAAAAGTTTCGAGGTATGATTCCTCCCGTGTGCCCTCGAAGTCTGAGTGCAGCACATCCAGAGATACCGTCGTGGCATCCGTGGGGCGGAACTGAACCGATCCAGTAAGGCCGAGGCGTTCCTGTTCGTGAGTGAGGCGTCCATAGCGCGGAATGCGGGGATAGTAGACGCCGGAGTTTGTGTCGATCAGGGAGCATTCCGGCCCAGCCGGGCAGGCGGCGCCCCCAACAGAGGCAAAGTTGCCATCCTGCCAGCGAACGGTCGAGAAGCCTTCCTCCAGAATTGTGCGATCCGAATAGGCCATCGAGACGAGCGCGCCGAACGTGCCGCTTTCATTCTGCCAGGAAAGCAGGCCTGCATAGCGCGGGCTGGTTTCTTCTGACAGATCATTGAAGCCCAGTTGGGCGGACGCAGCGGCGGTCAGGCCTGCATCATAGTCAAAGGGACGCGCCGTACGCAGATCAACTGTGGCGCCCAGTGAGCCTTCTTCAATTGAGGCGGAGGTCGTCTTGGTAACCCGCAGCTCGTTGAACAGGTCTGACGCGAAGGTGTTGAAGTCAAAGCCCCGGCCACGGTTAGAGCCGCCCGAGGAGTCGGACGCGCCGCTGGTCGCGAGCGCTTCCATTCCATTGATCCGTATCCGTGTGAAATCGGCCCCGAGACCACGAACCGTGATCTGCCGGCCCTCGCCCCCCACACGGTCGATCGAGACGCCCGGAATGCGTTGCAGGGATTCTGCAAGGTTCAGGTCCGGAAAGTCGGCGATGTCCTCAGCGGCAATGATGTCGACGATGTTCGTCTCATTCTTCTTGACCGCAAGCGACTTCTGAAGGCTGTCGCGGAAACCCGTGACGACAACGGTTGCCTGCCGGCTCTCGCTCTCCTCGGCGTCCTGTTCCTGCGCAAGGGCAGGGGCGTTGCCTGCCAGAAAGCCGACAGCCGCCGCCCCCATGAGCAGCCGGAAATTAAAACTGTTCTGTTTGAAACGCATGTCTGGTCTCCTCCCCAGGATATCGTCGTTTCGATTGGCCTCTCCCTTCTTTGAGGGAGGTTCACGAATAATGCCACCGGTATCATTATATGTTTTGCCACCGGTGGCAATTTAAAAATTGGTCTTTAGTCCATGTTTTTGCCTGCTTTCCTGAGATTGCGGGAAACTCAACGCTTGACCGGCTGCGACGCCGGCAGTGTGGCCATGGGCCGGCATGGGAGCAATTTAAGATAGATTGTCTCCATGCCGTCGGCCTCTATAGAGGCGCCCTGCCCGGGGGCTGCGGCGTGAACGCCGGTAACAGCCCCCGTTGATACAAACATTCCCTTGCGAAGAGGAAGGCCTCTGGCGGCGGAAATTTCCAGCAATTGGCGCAGCGATTCGATCGGCCCTCCAGGGATCGAGGAGGCGTCGGCCCGGCCAGCTTCCCTGCCGTCGATCAGTGTCCGCATCTTCCAGTCGGCAGGTGATGCGTCCTTCCACCCCGGGATCTCCTGACCCAGAACGAGGCCGTTATTGTTGCCGAAATCGGATATCGTCACCAGTGGGCCGTGATCGTTTATGCCGGCATAGCAGCTTGAGGCGATTTCGGCGCCCAGATGCAGGGAACCCGCAATTTCAAAGGCTTCTTCGAGCGTCCAGTCGAGCTTTTCAGCCGGGGCGTCGTGCCCCATGGTGATAATGATCTCGCTTTCCACGGCGCCGAATCCGCCCTCAAAGACATAGCAGTCCACCGGGGCGCCCCGGGCATGGGAAATCTGCGAGCTGAAGATCGGGCCCGCGAGCCGGTCGGTGCCATAGGTTTTGTCCCAGGGGGGATTGATGCGCCCCACTTTCCAGCCAGCCAGAATGTCCGGCCAGAGGCTGATGGCGCGGCTTTGAATTGCGTAGGCCTCGGCCAATGTTTCAGGCATGCTGCCTGGATAGTCAGTGAGCGGTTGCGCCTGCAGGCGGGCGCGCACAAAGGAAATGGCGCGGGTGTCTGCCGCAGCGTGGTTGCTCACCTCGGTTGTATCTCCGTGCGCCATTCCCTTGACCCATATTATTTCCGGCAGCGCATTCCGCGCTTGCGGGTTTGTTTATTCATCCTTGCTCGGCCAGCTTGCTGGACAGATAAGGAAACCGGTGTCATACTTGCTTGAAAGTTCATTCTGTCAACTGGTTTCTCAATCGGGTTGGTGGGCAATATTGGGAAGGCGCCGGTTCAGAGCGCCGTCTGGAGGAGGATTTCATGGCCTTTCATTCTCGCAAGTCCGCACGCCGTGGCGCGATGCTTTTTGCGGTCGTTCTGGGCGGCTGCGCCGGATTTGGTATCGTGCCGCCGGTAAGCGCGGCCCCCGCTCAGACGGCGGCCGCCACCGCGCCGGCGCAGGCCTGGTTCCTCCCCGAGATCGACTGGTCGGCCTATACCGATGGCGGGCGCGGCGGAGAGATCGTGCGGGTGACCACGCTGGCAAGCGAAGGCCCTGGCAGTCTGCGGGAAGCCATCGGCAGACAAGGGGCACGTATCATCGTGTTCGAGGTGGGCGGCGTCATCGACCTTGAAAAGGAAACGATCGCCATCACGAATCCGGACATCACCATCGCCGGGCAGACGGCGCCCTCGCCGGGGATCACCCTGATCCGGGGCGGGTTTGATGTTAAGACGCATGATGTCATCATTCAGCATATCCGTATACGGCCGGGCGACAATGGGGAACCGCGCGGCTCAGGGTTCGCCGAAGACGCGATCTCGACGCTCAGCGCGCATAATCTTATCGTGGACCATTGCTCGCTGACCTGGGCCGTGGATGAAAACCTCTCTGCCTCCGGCCCCCGCTTCACCGGTAACACCCCCGACGAATGGCGGGCAGGAACCTCCCGCAATATCCTCTACAGCCACAATCTGATTGCCGAAGGGCTTGCCGATTCCACCCATCCCAAGTTTGAACATTCGAAGGGGTCTCTGATCCATGATAATGTCAACGGCATCCTGATCTATGGAAATCTGTACGCGCACAATTACGAGCGCAGCCCCCTGTTCAAGGGAGGCGTACACGGACAGATCGTCAACAACTTCATCTACGATCCTGGCCAGCGCGCCGTGCATTACAATCTGCAGGCGCTGGAATGGGGCAAGGTGCCCTTCGAAACTGGCAAGATGGATTTGATTGGCAATGTGATGCGGGCCGGTCAGTCTACTGCAGAGGGACTGCCGCTGGTGATGATTGGCGGAGATGGCGACCTGGCGCTTCATGCGCGCGACAACATTGCCGTCGATCGCTGGGGCAATCCGTTGCCGGAGCGCGGCCGCTACACAACAGGTGCAGCAAAGTTCGTGGACGCGCCAGAGGCCATGCCCCTGCCGGCGGGATTGCCGGTGATGCCCGCTGCCGCGGTCGAGCGGTTCGTGCTGGCCAATGCGGGCGCGCGTCCCTGGGACCGCGACAGCCATGATGTGCGCGTATTTGCAAACGCAGCCGAAGGGCGGGGCGAGATCATCGACAGCCAGTCGGATGTCGGCGGCTATCCTTCGGTTGAGCCGAGCTACCGGGCCTTCGATACGGCCCTCTGGGATCTCGATACCATGCTGCCTAAGTCTCCGGAGACCCTCGATTCGGGCGCCCGCAGCCGGGGCACCTGAGCGGCCGGAGGTGCGCGCCGCTTGCAAAATGTCCCCTGCCGGGCAAAAGAGGACATTCCATCCTCCAACAAGGGTTTCCGGTGAGCGATAAATCAAGACCTGACCTCGATGCTGAAATTGCGGCCGCAGTTCAGGAGGCCGCTGAATTCAAGCAGCAGGGGCGGGCTACAATCAACGATATCGCGCGTATAGCGAAGGTGTCGAAGAAGACCGTGTCGCGCGTCATTAATGACAGCCCGCTCGTCAAGCCGCGTACCCGCGAGGTGGTCAAGGCCATCATCGCGGAACTCGGCTACACACCAGACCCACAGGCGCGCGCGCTGGCGCTGCGCCGGTCCTTCCTGGTCGGTCTGGTCTATGACAATCCGAGCCCGCAATATGTCGTGAACATGCAGCGCGGGATTCTCGACGCGCTGGAGGAAACCGATTTCCAACTGGTCCTGCGCCCGGTCAGCCGGACGGACGCGCATTATCCCGGCCGCCTTCAGCAGTTCATTCAGCAGCACAAGCCCTTCGGCCTGATCCTGCCGCCTTCGGTGTCGGAGGATGAAGATCTGGCGCAGATGTTCCGGGACAATGATGTGGACTATGTGCGCATCGCATCGGGCATGCTGGATGAACCGTCACGGATGATCCTTACCCATGACAGCGAGGGCGCTGCGCAGGCAGCGCGCCATCTCTGCGCGTTGGGGCATACGGATATTGCGCATATCCATGGCCCGGAATCTTTCCGTTCTGCCCACGAACGGCGCAGCGGCTTTCAGCGCGGCCTGGCGGAAGCCGGCATTACGCTCAATCCGGAACTCACCGTGGAGGCGGGCTACACCTTCGACTCCGGCCTGCAGGCCATGGAGCGCCTGCTCTATGGAAAGCGCCGCCCCACGGCTGTGTTCGCTGGCAATGACGAAATGGCTACCGGCGCCTATGTGGCCGTTCGCAAGGCGGGGCTTCGCATTCCCGAAGATGTCTCGATCGTTGGCTTCGATGACACCCCCATCGCCGGCCGCCTCTGGCCAGCGCTCACGACCGTGCGTCTGCCAATCCGCGAAATGGGGCAGGCCGCCGCGCGGTTGCTGCTCAACCAGGCAGCCGGGATCGAGCCGAAAGAGGTGATCAGCTTCACGCCGGAAATCGTGGTGCGCGAGTCCACCGCCGCCCCGCCGCGCCGGGCGGGCTGACAGCGCGTTTCGGGAATTTCGAGACGATAACGGCTTGCAGCCGAGGGGGGCACCGGTTATGACACCGGTTACCAAATGATACGCCGCTAAGGAACCGCCTCATGAAAATCGCGCTCATCATTGAAAACAGCCAGGCAGCAAAAAGCAGCATCGTTCACGACGCTCTGAAAACGGTCGCAGAGCCGCTGGGCAATGAAGTGTTCCACTACGGCATGTATACGCCCGAAGACAAAGCCCATCTGACCTATCCGATGATCGGCATCCTCGCTGGCATCCTGATCAACTCGAAAGCCGCTGACTTCATTGTCACCGGCTGCGGCACGGGCATGGGCTCCAACCTCGCCTGCAATTCCATGCCGGGCATCTTCTGCGGCCTCGTCATCGACCCGACCGATGCTTACCTGTTCGGCCAGATCAATGACGGCAACGCCATCTCCATGCCCTACGCAAAAGGCTTCGGCTGGGCCGCTGAACTCAACCTGCAGGACTGTTACCGCAAGCTGTTCGAGGTCAAGCGCGGCGAAGGCTATCCGAAGGAGCGCGCCGCCGTCATGGCCAAGAATCGCGGTATCCTCAGTGATCTGAAGAAGGCTTCCTGCCACGACATGCTCACCGTGCTGAAGACGATTGATCAGGACCTCCTGAAAACCGCTATCTCGGGCGAAAAGTTCCAGGAATACTTCTTCGCCAACTCGCAGGACGCGGCAATGTCCGGCTATCTGAAGGGTGTGCTGGCATCCTGATCGCAGGCTTCCGGCGCACACAAACAAAGAAACTTTAGGGGAGGCTTTCGTGAACCTCAGCATGTTCAGCCTTGAAGGCAAGGCGGCCATCGTCACCGGCGCCAATACCGGCCTCGGTCAGGGCATTGCCGTGGCGCTGGCCGAGGCGGGTGCCAACCTCGCCCTGGTGGGCCGCTCCTCGCCGGATGAGACGGTTGAGCGGGTGCAGAAGGCCGGAGGCAAGGCGCATGTCATCATGGCCGACCTTGGCAGCATCGATCCGGTCGATACGATTGTCCGCGAGACCGTAGAGACGTTTGGCGGCGTTGATATTCTCGTCAACAATGCCGGCATCATCAAACGCAATGATGCCCTCGATTTTACCGTCGAGGAGTGGGACAGCGTGATGAACGTCAACCTGCGCAGCCTCTTCTTCCTAAGCCAGAAAGCCGCCCGCGCGATGATTGATGCGGGGACGGGCGGCAAGATCATCAATATTGCCTCCATGCTGTCTTATCAGGGCGGCGTCCGTGTGCCGTCCTACACCGCTTCCAAGAGCGGCGTGCTGGGGCTCACGCGCCTTCTTGCGAATGAATGGGCAGGCCGCGGCATCAATGTGAATGGCATTGCGCCGGGCTATTTTGCCACCAACAACACCGATGCCCTGCGCGCCGATGAAAAGCGCAACAGCGAGATTCTCGGGCGTATTCCGGCCGGCCGCTGGGGCCAGCCATCGGATCTTGCCGGCGCGGCCGTATTCCTTTCCTCGCGCGCATCTGATTATGTGCACGGAACAATCGTCGCCGTGGATGGCGGCTGGCTCGCGCGCTAGGCCGGGCCGGGGAGGAAAACAGCCATGGCTGCGCGCATCGTCTGTTTCGGTGAGCTTCTCCTGCGCCTGACAGCGCCGGGGGCGGAGCGTCTGCTTCAGTCCTGGTCGCTGGATGTGTGTGTCGGCGGGGCCGAGGCCAATGTCGGGGTCTCCCTCGCGGCCTTCGGGCATGATGTGCGCTTTGCCAGTGTCGTGGCAGACAATCCGCTTGGCGCGGCGGCCCTGGGCGAATTGCGCCGGCATGGCGTTCACACCGATACTGTTCTTTCCGCGCCGGGCCGGATGGGGCTTTACTTCCTTGAGCCGGGCGCCGTGCGCCGCCCCTCCCGCATCACCTATGACCGGGCCGGGTCAGCCTTTGCGGCCGCCGCGCCGGAAAGCCTTGATTGGTCCGGCATTCTTCCGGGGACGGCGCTGTTACATATCTCCGGCGTCACGCCGGCCATCGGTGCGAATGGCGCCGCTGCGGCTGTCCGCGCTGTAAAAGCCGCCGCCGCTGCGGGGGTGCCCGTTTCCTTTGACGGCAACTATCGCGCGTTGCTCTGGGAGGCATGGGATGGCGACGGCCCGGCGATTCTCAGGGAGATTCTCTCCTGCGCCACCTACGCCTTCATCAACGAGCGGGACATCGCACTGATCCTGAAATCGCGCTTCGAAGACCGCCAATCGGCATTTGAGGCGGCCTTCGAGGCGTTCCCGCGCCTTCAGGCGATTGCCGCCACCACCCGCCAGCAATCCTCCGTGGACGATCAGTCGATTGCCGGTGAACTCGTCACGCGGGCGGGCCGCTGGACCTCTCCGGTGCATGAACTGCCGGGGGTCATTGACCGGATCGGGGGCGGCGACGCCTTTGCCGCCGGCGCGCTACACGGCCTGATCGAGGGCAGGGACGGGCAGTACACAATTGATTTTGCCGTCGCGGCAGGGGCGCTGAAACATTCTATCCCCGGCGATTTCGGCCGCGTGACGGTCGCTGAAGTCGAAGCCGCGATGGCGGGCGAGAACCTTGATGTAAAACGCTGAGAACCAGCGCCGAAACAGTGTTGACACCGGTTACCATAACGCCAGTATGGAGCCACAAAGAAAACAGGCCGGCCGCAAAAGCCCGGCGCCCAACGGGGGCATGGAAACAGGCATGAGGAAGCCAGCTTCAGCGGATGTGCCAGCTTCGGCGGCCGCAAAAGGCATCAGCCGCCGGCTTGTGCTGGCGGCAGGCGCGGCTGCGGCCGGTCTCAGCGCCTGCGGCGTCCGGTCTGGCCGGGATTTCCTCTCAACTGATACGCACCCGGAAGAATATCCCACCGTCCAGGCGGTCAAGGAAATGGGCCGTCTTCTCAATGTGGGCACAGACGGGCGGCTCGGCATCAAGATCTATGCCGGCGGCCAGCTTGGCTCGGAACAGGATACGCTCGAGATCACCGTCTTCGGCGGCCTCGATCTTAACCGCGTGAACCTTGCCCCGCTCAATTCCATCGAGCCGCTGACGACGTTGCCTGCGCTGCCCTTCCTGTTCAAGTCCAACGCCCATATGCGCCGCGCGCTCGACAGTGCCATCGGCGACGAAATCCTTGCCTCGCTGGAGCCCCATGGCCTCATCGGCCTCTGCTTCTATGACAGCGGCGACCGCAACTTCTACAACACCCGCCGCCCCATTCGCACACCGGCAGACATGCGCGGCCTGAAGATCCGTGTGCCAGGATCAGACCTCTACGTCTCGATGATCCGCGCGCTCGGCGCTGACGCGACACCGATGAGCATCGCCGAAGTCTATCAGGCGCTCGTCCAGGGCGTCATCGATGGCGCGGAGAACAACTGGCCCTCCTACGAAAGCGGGCGCCATTTCGAGGCGGCAAGATATTACAGCCTCACCCAGCATGTCATTGCCCCGGAAGTCCTCGTCATGTCGAAATCCCGCTGGGACAAGCTGGACGAGGCCGACCGCGCGCTTGTGCGCCAGGCCGCCAAGGCGTCCGTGCCCTATATGCGCACCCTGTGGGATCAGCGTGTGGAGGAGTCCCGCGCGCGCCTGATGGCGTCGGGCATCGAGGTCAACGAGGTCGAGGACAAGGACGCCTTTGCTGCGGTCATGCGCCCGGTCTGGGATCGCTATATCGTATCGGAACGGGCCCAGCGCCTCGTCTCCCAGATCGAAGCGATGGGGGAGGGCAAATGATCCGTGTACTGTCAACCTTCACGCGCATCGCCGCTGACATGCTCCTCAAGGCCGCCGCATTCGGTCTCGTGCTGATGACGGTCATCGTCGGCTGGCAGGTTTTCGGCCGCTATGTGCTCAACTCCACGCCTTCCTGGTCAGAGCAGGCCGCGCTCACCCTGATGATCTGGTATGTCTCCCTCGCTGCGGCGGCCGGCGTCCGCCTGGGCTTTCACATCCGCATCGTGGCGCTCGAAGATGCTGTCTCGCCCCGCCTGCGCAGGGGGATGCAGGTTGTCTCCAACTCGCTCATCGGCGTCTGCGGCGTGGCCATGTTCGTCTGGGGCGGAGAGCTAGTCCTGCGCACCTGGAGCCATGTCGTCCCCTCCCTCGGTATCCCGCGCGGCCTCACCTATCTCGCCCTCCCGATCTCCGGCGCGCTGATGGCCCTGTTCGCTTTCGAGCAGGTGCTCGAGCGCCTCGGATTTCGCGCGCCAGAAACAATTCCGGACAAGGACGCCCCCTGATGGAACTGCTCATTCTCATGGGTGTGCTCGTCCTCCTGCTTGCCCTTGGCGTGCCGGTGGCCTTTTCGCTGCTGGGCGCGTCGATTGTGATATTCCTGGTGATGGATATTCCGCTCGTGGTCGTGTTCCAGCGCCTGGCGGGCGGCATCAGCGTCTTTTCCCTGATGGCCATTCCATTTTTTATCTTTGCGGGGGATCTGATGTATCGCTCCGGCATAGCCCAGCGCCTCGTTGAAGTCGCCGAGGCCATGCTCGGGCGCACGCGCGGGGGCCTCGGTCTCGTCAATGTCGGCGCCTCCACTATGTTCGGCGCGGTATCCGGCTCGGCCATCGCCAGCGCCTCGGCGATGGGATCAACGCTCATGCCGCTGATGAAGCAGAAAGGCTATGGCGCAGACTACGCCGTCAACGTCACTGTTTCAGCCGCCATTGTCGGGCTGCTTATTCCGCCCTCGCACAATATGATCATCTATTCGGCCGCTTCCGGTATCGGCGTGCCGATCGGAGACCTGTTCCTGGCCGGCGTCGTGCCGGGCATCGTCACGGCGGTAATCCTGATGGCGGTCACCTGGCTCGTGGCTGTCCGCCGGGGCTATCCCAGCGGCCAGTTTCCCGGCTGGGCCAGCTTCGTGCGCGCTATCCTGATTGCGGTGCCGGGCCTGATGGCCGCCGTCATCATCATGGGCGGCATCCTCTCGGGCATTTTCACCGCCACTGAATCTTCCGCCATTGCGGTCATCTACACGGTGCTCGTCGGGGCTTTTGTCTATCGCTCGCTGGGCTGGTCCCGCTTCGCGGACGCTGCCCAGCAATCGGTGAAGGTTACCGCCATGGTGCTGCTCATCATCGGCGCGGCCACCGCCTTCGGCTATGCGCTCGCCGTGCTGGAGGCGCCCGCCCAGCTCGCAGAACTCATCACGTCCATCACGCGCAATCCCCTCGCCATCCTGCTCATCATCAACATAACGTTGCTGGTTCTGGGCACGTTCATGGATATGTCACCGCTGATCGTCATTACCACGCCGATCCTCTTGCCTGTGGTGATGGAGGTGGGGGTCGATCCGGTCCATTTCGGCATCATCATGATGCTGAACCTCGGCATCGGGCTCGTAACGCCCCCGGTCGGCTCGGTGCTGTTCGTTGGCGCCGCGGTGGGCGGCATCAAGGTGGAAGATGCGGTCAAAACGATCTGGCCGTTCTATCTGGCGCTCATCGTGTCGCTGGTGCTCATCACCTATATCCCGGCCCTGTCGCTCTCCCTGCCACAGATGTTCAAATAGGAGGCAAGGCACATGATCCGGCTACTGACAGGATTGCCTCTCCTTGCCCTTCTGGCCGCCTGTGCAACGCTCGCGGCGGCACCGCAGCCTGGCCCGGCGCCCGCCATGGTTATCATTTCGGAAGAAGATGTTAGGGTGGAGGAGCCCCCGCCGCATGGCCGTATCGGCATGAGCACGGCCTGGCGCATATCCGACGCCGTGCCCATCCGCGCCTTCGAGTTCCGCAAACGGGCGCTCCACCCTGGCAGCGCTATCGGCATCCACCCGATCAATCATGACGAGATCTATTACGTGCTCTCCGGCGAGGGCGTTGTCCATTCCGACGGCGAGGAACAAACCCTCACGGCAGGCATGGCCGCTTATCTCTATACCGGCGCGCAGGTTGGCATCCGCCAGACCGGGCCAGAGCCGCTCGTTCTGATCATCGCGTATCCTCCAGGAGACTAGCCATGCTTTCCCGGCGCACCCTGCTGGCGGCCTTTGCGGCGCTTGCTGTCGCGGCCGGCGTCTCTGCAGCGCCCGCCGTGCGCCCTGCCACGATTGAAGCTGACGAAACCATCCTTCTGTGGCCGGAAGGTCCCCCGGGCGGCCTGCCGGAAGGCCTGCAGGAGCAGATCGTCCACCGCGACAATCCCTTCGGCCTCACAGACCGCGCGGCGCATGATGTCACCGCGCCCAGCCTCTCCCTGTTCCGCCCGCAACACCCGGATGGCTCGGCCATCCTCATCATCCCCGGAGGCGGCTACAAATGGGTGGTGATCGACAAGGAAGGCTTTGAGGGCGCACGCCATTTCGCCGGCGAGGGCGCCGCCGTCTATGTTCTGCGCTACCGCCTCCCGCATCAGGGCTGGCAGGCCGGGCCGCAGGCGCCGCTTCAGGATGCCCAGCGCGCCATCCGTCTCATCCGCGCCCGCGCCGCCACAGACGGTATCGATCCGGCACGCTTGATGGTCATGGGCTTCTCCGCAGGCGGACATCTCGCCGGCACGCTGGCGATGAAGTTCGACCTGCCGGTTTACGCCCCGCTGGACGCCGCAGACGCCCTCTCGGCGCGGCCGGATGCGGCCGCGCTGATCTATCCCGTTGCGACGATGGCAGAGCCTTTCGCTCATGCCGGGTCGCGGCAGAACCTGCTGGGCGCGCATCCCCCGGCAGACGCGGTCGCCAACTGGTCGCTCGAGACGATGGCGCGGCCAGACATGCCCCCGGTCTTCCTGATGCACGCTGCAGACGACGAAGCCGTGCCTGTGGAAAACGCACTGATCCTCCATGCCGCTCTCCGCCGGGCGGGCGTGCCGGTCGCCCTGCATATCTTCGAGGCAGGTGGCCACGGCTTCGGTCTGCGCGGCATCGGGGATACGCCGCTGCGGTCTTGGCCCTCGCTTCTGCGCGACTGGGGCGCTAACAAAGGCATATTCCCCAAGGTCAATCCCTGAAGGCTGGACCAGAGACATGAAGACGACACGTATCGAGCCGACCCTCTCGGCCGCCGGAGAATACCTGCGCCTGCAGGCAGAGCGGATTGCCGAAGACCCGATGACCAACTCGGTCTTCGCGATGGCGCAGACCCTGTTTCAAAACATCGAGCAGGGTGAAACCAGCCTGGATGAGATTGGCGGCCTGATTGATGAAACGCATCTTCTCCTGGTCAGCCAGCGTGCCGAGCGTCTGCGGGAACGTCATGCGGGTGCCCGGCCCGAGACAGCCTGGGCGCCGGTCAGGTCGAGACTGGACGATCTCGCGGGCCAGGGCTTTGAAGCATTTCGGGCGGAGATCGAACAGGCGCGCGGAGGCATTGTCTTCACCGCCCACCCGACTTTTGCGCTCTCGCCAGAGCTTCGGGCCGCGATTGCTGGAGAGGCGGTCAAACCCGGCAAGCGTGCGCGCGCGGCGCTGGAGCAGGCGCTGCGGGCCGACGCGCGGGGCTGGAACAGGTCAATCACCCTGGCCAGCGAGCATGACGAGGTGCAGGCGGCCCTTCTCAACGCGGCGGACGCGCAGCAGCGGTTTGCCGCGCTGGTCTACGATGTTGCGCGGGCGCATTTCCCGGATAGCTGGAAACAGCTCCGCCCAGTCCTGCCGACCATCGCAAGCTGGGTCGGATATGATCTTGATGGCCGGACCGATATCCATTGGTCCCATTCGATTACCTTTCGTCTGAACGAAAAGGCCGATCAGATCCGGCGCTACCACGCCCGTGTGCAGGCGATCCTGGAGGCCCATCCCACCGCCACTGGCCTCGCCTCCTTGCTGGAACGGCTTGATCTTGCCGCAAGTGAAACCGCGCTTCAGGCGGCCATGTTCAGCGGCGACCTTCAGAATCCGGAACATCTTGTTGCCGCGGCCAACCGCCTGACTGCCGAAGGCCCGGGCCGGCTCACGGATGCGGCCGAGATCGTCGCGGCGCTGGATGACGCCCTGGTGGCATCGGACGGGGCAGGCGATCTTGCCCGGGACCTTCTGATCCTGCGTGCCCAGGTGGAGAGCCAGCAGCTTGGGACGGGCCGCATCCATCTGCGGGTCAATGCTGCCCAGATTGCCACGGTCATCAGCCGGGAACTCAATCTTGATACGGACGAACGCAGTCTTGGCCGGTTGGCGCTGGCAGAGCTTTCGCGCCGCGCCGCTGCGCCCAGGCCGGTGGACGTCAACTTCGCAGATCTGTTCCTTGAGCAATCCACCGCGCGCCGCCAGTTCATGATGTGCGCGCAGATCCTCAAGCATATCGATACGGGTTCTCCGATCCGTTTCCTCATTGCCGAGAGCGAGAACCCTGCCACCGTCATGGCGGCCCTCTATCTCGCCCGTCATTACGGCGTGAACGGAAAACTCGACATTTCGCCTCTGTTTGAGACGCCCGAAGCGCTGGAAACGGGCGGTCGTTTCATTGAGCGGCTGCTCGATGAGCCTGAATTTGCCGCCTATGTCCGCCGCCGGGGGCATCTTGCGATCCAGCTTGGCTTTTCCGATTCCGGGCGCTTCATCGGCCAGATTGCCGGCAACATGGCGATTGAGCGCATCCACAATCTGATCCTGCGTGCGCTGGCGCCGCGTGTGCCCGGCGCGGGTCTTCTCATCTTCAACACTCATGGGGAGTCCATGGGCCGCGGGGCGTGGCCGGGCAGCTTCGAGCAGCGCTTCGATCACCTGCTCACCCCCTGGACACGCACCAGGGCACACATGCTTGGTGTGCGGATCATTCACGAATCGAGTTTCCAGGGCGGCGATGGATACCTCCATTTCGCTACGCCCGAACTTGCCGAAACGACACTTGCGCACTGGTGCGCCCATCTGCTCGCACCGCCGCCGGAAAGTGCAGCAGGCGACCCGTTCTATACACGGACAGACCTGGTCTGGGATTTTTACCGCGCTCTGCGTGCCTGGCATGAGCGTTTCTTTGCCAATCCCGATTATGGCCGTCTGCTGACTGATTTCGCGCCCGGCTTTGTCGTCACCGCCGGTTCGCGCCAGACGCGGCGTCCATCGGGGGCCGCCGGGCCGCGCGCCCTGCGGGCCATCTCTCACAATGCAGAGCTCCAGCAGCTTGGTATCCCCGTGAATACAGCCTCCGGTATCGGCTCCTCCCTGCAGCGGGAAACAGACCGGCTGGTTGATCTCGTCAATACCAGCCCCCGGATGCGCAGCCTTGTCCAACTGGCATGGCGCGCCCGGCTGCTCAGCAGCCTGCCCGTGCTGCGCGGCTATGCGTCGGTCTATAATCCCGATGTCTGGATTGCCCATGCCCGCGCCTCCACGCCGGAAACCACATCGGCCTATCGCGGCGTCTATTATGCCCTGCGCGACGGGGAGACCGCCCTGTCGGTCAACCGGACCGCAAACCTCCTCGCCATCGATCTTGACCGGTTTGATCGTCTGCTCGCCCGCCTCGATGAAGCCCCCTCAACGGTCACGCGCCATGAAGACCGTATCAATCTGCATGTCGTCCATGGCATCCGTCAGGCGCTGATGATGCATGCGTTTTCTCTTGTCGGGCGCCTGCCGCGTATCTCGGAGCGTCACGATACCAGCCTGCGCGACATCATCCGCCTCGTCACCAGCCTGCGGATCGGCGAATGTGTCGATCTGCTGGGGCGCATCTTTCCCCCCTCGCAGGACCAGCTGACACACCTGTCGGCCGTCACCGAAGCGGGCGGGGCGGAGGCCGGATCGGCGCAGTATGGCTATGATCACATCCATGCCAGTATTATTGCCCCGTTGGACCGGATCGATCAGCTGCTCCATCGCATCAGCTTGTCACTCAACCATCCCTATGATGCCTTCGGATGAGCCGGCGCGCAGAAGCCTGGCCCGGCGCCAGGGGCAGCATATCTTTTTGGGAGGCTGCCCTCTAAAGGTCTCGGAAGAGGCGAGTTCAGGCAACTTCTGATCAACCAGAGGTCATGCGTGGCGCTGTTTCAATCAATTGCAGGGAGATTGCAGGCAGGCTATCGGCTAGGGCTGTTCTGAGGCTCTGCTATTGGATAGGTAGCTGCGTATGAATACTGAACGGCTGGATTGGGATACTTTGCGGGTTTTTCGCGTCGTGGCGGAACTCTGCAGCATGAGCGGTGCTGCGGCGCGGCTAGGGGAGTCCCCGCCCACCATCAGCCGCAAGATCGATGATCTGGAAACCACCCTCGGTACGCAGCTTTTTATCCGCTCCACGCGGGGGGTGGAACTGACCGAGGCGGGCAAGGTGGTGCTGCGCTACGCCCACCAGATGGCCGAGGCGGCCAACACGCTCAAGGATCAGGCAGGCGCCCAGCGCGCCCCGGTCGAGGGGCGGATCGTCCTCTCAACGGGTGATGGCATCGGGCCGTATTGGCTGGCCCCGCGCCTCCACGAGTTCCAGAACAACAACCCGCGGGTCCAGATCCGGATGCTGGTCAATGACGAGCCGGCAGATGTCACCAATGGCGAGGCTGACATCGCCCTGCACTTTGCCGAGCCGAAAAACCATGAACTGCTCCACCACAAGCTGGGCGTGCAGCATTATATCGGCTTTGCATCCCGCGATTACTTCCGGGAGCGCAAACCGCCGGAAAGCCTGTTCGAATATTACAAGTATCGCTGCCTGATGCACTCTTCCTATGTGAATCAGGTGGAGCGCTGGGCGCCGAAAGTGTCCGAGCTGCGGCGGATGATCGACTATGCCTTTGTCTCCAATTCCGGCACGGCGCTGATCCAGTCCTGCGCGGCCGGGGGCGGGGTGGCCATCCTGCCGTCCTTCGTTGCCGCCATCGACAACCGGATCATGCCGCTCGATCTGCCGGAGATCGCCCCCATCCAGTTCTGGGTCGCCTATACTGAACGCTTCCGCCGGCGTCCGGAGGGCCAGCTGTTTGTCGACTGGATCCACAAACGGTTCGAGCAGGAAGATGCGATGTGGTTCCGCGAACAGTTCGTCCATCCGCGCGACGTGTTCTCGAATGTCCATATTTTTCCGTCCGCCGCCGCGTCCCGCCGCGAACCTGGATGATCCTATCTGAAGGCGCTACCATTGCGCGAGGGTCAGCTCGCGTCCTATGATCCCCGGCAGCAGTGATCTGGCAACGGCATCGGGCCGAGGGGGATACCATAGACACAAGTGACCGGCGCCCCGCGACCATCGTTGATGTTGCCCGCGAAGCAGGTGTTTCCTTCAAGACGGTGAGCCGCGTTCTGAATGGTGAGCCGAACGTGCGCGGGGAAACGCGCGCGCGGGTCATGGATGCGGTGGCGAGGCTTGGCTATCGCACCAACCAGCACGCCCGCAGCCTGCGCGCCGGGCAGAGCCGCCTGATCGGGGTGTTCTATTCCAACCCCTCCCGCAACTATCTCGGCGAAATCCAGATCGGCGCCTTGCAGTGCGGTAACGCCGAAGGCTTCAGCATCGCGTTCGAGCATTTGCCCGAGGGGCCTGGCGGATCCGTGCTGCCGCGGGGCGGGGCGGAACTCGCCGGCGCGGTGCTCATCCCGCCGCTGACAGAAGATACCGCCCTGATGGCCCGCCTTATGGAGGCTGGCACGCCCTTTGTGCGCCTCTCCCATACGGAAGTGGAGGGGGAGGTCGGTCATGTCACCATGGATGACGAGGCCGCCGCGCAGGAAGTGATGAACCATCTCATTGGCCTGGGACACCGCCGTATTGCGTTCATTGCCGGGCCGGGAAGTCACCCCCAATCCCATCTCCGGGAAGCGGGTTATCGTGCGGGATTGGCCGCCGGCGGCATCGCACCGGACGAAAGCCTGATCGTAAGGGCCGAAACATTTGATTTTGAAGCGGGCCTGCGCGCCGCTGCGGAGCTTCTGCGGCAAAGCCCGCGCCCTTCGGCCATCTTTGCCAGCAATGATGATATGGCGGCCGCCGTGCTGGCCGTGGCCTTCCGCTCCGGCCTGCGTGTGCCCGAACAGCTCTCGGTGGTTGGCTTTGACGACACGCCGCTCGCCTCGGTTGTCTATCCGGCGCTGACCACGATCTATCAGCCAAGCCGGGAAATGGCCTCGGTCGCCGTGGGAATGCTGCTGGAAAAACGGGCGTCCGACGCGCCGCAAAGGGCATGCCTGCCTTACCGGCTGGTGGTGCGCGAAACCACCGCAGCGCCCGAGGCCTGAGCCCCCCATTCCCCGTGCCCCGGCTTTCGTGTAAGCGCCGTGCCCATGAGCAAGCCCATCAGCCAGATTGAGCCCCTCCCGCACATCGCTGCCACCAAACCCTATGTTCCGGGCGGCAAGCTGCATGGCGCCAAGGGGCCCGTGGCGATGCTCGCCTCCAATGAAAATCCGTTCGGGCCAAGCCCGAAAGCCATCGAGGCGGCCAAGGCCGTTGTCGGCGGCTCGCATGTTTACCCCGATCCTGATTACGGCGCGCTGCGCGCCGCCATCGCCGCCGCCAAGGGCATTAGCGATGTCTCCCGCGTCGTCACGGCGGCCGGATCAGACGAGATCATCCACCTGCTGACCCAGTGCTATGCCGGGCCGGGGGACGAAGTTCTGTTCACCGAGCACGCCTTCTCGATGTACCGCGTCTCTGCCGGCGCGCATGGGGCCACCTCCGTCACGGTGCCGGAAACGGACATGACTGCGGGCGTCAACGCCATCCTCGGCGCCGTCAGCCCGCGCACGAAAATCCTGTTCCTCGCCAATCCGAACAACCCCACCGGCACGATGCTCTGGGTGGACGACCTGAAAGCGCTGCAGGACGCGCTGCCCCCGCATGTCCTCTTCGTGGTCGACGGGGCCTATTCGGAATATCTCGGCCCTGAGTATGAAGCGCAGCTACGAGACCTTGTGGACCGGCGCGACAACACCGTGATGATGCGCACCTTCTCCAAGATCTATGGCCTCGCCGCCATGCGCCTTGGCTGGGCCTACATGCCCGCCGCCATCGCCGCGATCTACCAACGCATCCGGGGGCCGTTCAACGTCAACGCCATGGCGGCTGCTGCCGGGATCGCCTCGGTGGGCGACGAGGATTTCCTCAAGATGTCCCGCGACCACAACACGAAATGGCGCGCCATCATGACCGATGCGCTGGGTGCCATGGGCCTGCCCACGCCGCCTTCGCATGCAAACTTCATCGTCACCGAATTCGGTTCTGCCGAGCGCGCCGCCGCCGCAAACCAGCACCTCAAGGATAACGACATCCTGGTGCGCGCCATCAGCGGCTACGGTCTGCCCACCAAGCTGCGCATCTCGGTCGGCAGCGCAGAGGACAATCAGCGCTTCCTTGATGCGATGAAGGTGTTCACCGCGTCACGCTGATATTGTCGATCAGTCGCGTCTTGCCCAGCCAGGCCGCCGCCAGCAGGCGCGCGGCAGTGCCTTCCTTCATCGGCTCATCCCCCGGCAGCGCCTGCAGCGTCGCCGGGTCCACCAGCGTCACATAGTCGATCTTCCCGAATCCGGCGCTAAGGATATGGCCTTCGGCCTCCTTCAGCGCCTGCGCGGGCAGGGCGCCGAGCGCCAGGCGCACGCGGGCCCGGTGCATCGCGGCAAAGATCGCGCCGGCGGCGCGGCGTTCTTCTGGGGAAAGGTACAGATTGCGGGAAGACTGGGCGAGGCCATCGGCATCGCGCTTTGTCTCCCCGCCGATGATCTCAATGGGGAAGCCAAGATCGCGCACCATCCGGCGGATCACCTGCAACTGCTGGTAATCCTTCTCTCCGAACACGGCCACATCCGGCTGTGCGTGCAGGAAAAGGCGTGCCACCACCGTGGCCACCCCATAGAAGAAATGCGGCCGGTAAATTCCGTCCAGAAGGTCTGAGAGCGATTCGACGCGCACATTCGTCACCGATCCTTCCGGATACATTTCTGCAACACTGGGCAGATAAACCGCCGTGCAGTTAACGCTCGCCAGCTTGGCAATGTCTTCTGCCTCGCGGCGCGGATAGGTGTCGAAATCCTCGCCTGGGGCGAACTGCGCCGGGTTAACGAAAATGCTCGCCACGGTGCGCGTCGCCTTTTCCTTAGCCTTTTCAATGAGCGACAGGTGCCCCTCATGCAGGGCCCCCATGGTGGGCACGAAACCAACGGTTTCGCCTGCCTGTTTCCATGCCTTCACCCGCGCCTGCAGCTCGCTGCGTGTGCGGATGATCTCTACCGAGTTTTCTTTCGTGGAATTCACTTTCCAGATGCCCTGCTTCAAGATGAAGTTAATGCGTTGTTAACCCATACGCGGGAATTTTACAGACATGACCCAGCGCATCGTAACCACTCTCCGCTCGCTCGCACTCCTCGGTGCTGTTTCGCTTGGCCTTCGCAAGGGAAACATCGAGGAAAGGCACCCCGAACCCATCCTGGGCAGCCTGCGCCCGGATGACGAGAACGATGCCTGGATGTTCGAGAGGTCTGAGACCAACCTTGCCTCCGGTGCCTACATGCTGGAGCAGGAGTATTCCCGCGTCTCCGGTGCTCTTTCGGCGCTTCGCGGTGTGCTGTCCAGTCTCGCCCGCGTTCCGGAAGCTGCCGAAACGGTTTACAGCGCTCCGGCCGATGCTCCGCTCGCCATTGATCCGATGCTCTTCGACGAAGAGCGCGCGGCGATCCCGGTGCTCACCAACGTTGTTCCTTTCGAGGACGACGACCTCTTTGTCGAACATACATTCGCTCTGCCGCGGACCGGCGCCAGCCATGGGCGGCCCGTCGAAGTCCTGCAGCGCGTTGCCTAAGCACGCCTGACGTACGTTTGACCGGCGCTTGACCGCCGGAGGAGTTGTGGAGTTCCCCGGATGCCCGCCGACGGCGTCGCTCAGATCAGTCGCGTTCCGGGTATGGGTCTTGAGGCTCCTGCGCGGGACGCGCGTGTCATTGTGATCGGCAATGAGAAGGGCGGGGCGGGCAAGTCCACCGTCTCCATCCACCTGTCCATTTCCCTGCTGCGCACGGGCAAGAAGGTCGGTGTCATCGATCTGGATGTCCGTCAGCGCTCGCTCACCCGCTATCTCGAAAACCGTGTCCGCTGGGCCCAGAACACCGGCGCCACGCTCGTCATGCCGGAGATCGTGCGCGTCGAGGCCAGCCAGGAACGCGACCTTGACCGCGCCGAGATAGAAGAGCGCGAACGCTTCGAATTCGGCCTCGCCCGCCTGAAACAGACCTGCGACTTCATCATCATCGATGCGCCGGGCGGCGACACGTTCCTCTCCCGCATCGCCCATCGCAGCGCCGACACGCTGATCACGCCGCTCAATGACAGCTTTGTCGATTTCGACCTGCTGGGCGACGTGACCCCCCAGACGCTCGAAGTCCTCCGCCCCAGCTTCTATTCCGAAATGGTGTGGGATTGCCGCAAGCGCAAAGCCCAGACCAGCCGCCGCCCGATTGACTGGGTGGTGATGCGTAACCGGATGTCCCCGCTGGCGGCCCGGAATAAGGAGCGTGTCGGCGGCGCCCTGGAAAACCTTTCCAAACGCATCGGCTTCCGTCTCGCGCCCGGCCTCTCCGAGCGGGTGATCTACCGTGAGCTTTTCCCGGCTGGCCTCACCCTCTTGGACCTCACAGAAGCGGGCTCCAACGTCGCCTTCACGATGAGCCACAAGGCCGCCCGCCAGGAACTGCGCGATCTCGTCATCGTGCTTCAGTTGCCCGAACTCGCCGGCGCCAGCATCGACTTCTGACGGTCTCCCCGCGTCACGCTTGCCACTTATCCACAGCTGGCCTACCCAAACCGGAATAATCGGACCCGCCAAAAGGCCGGGCCAAATCCTTTTGGGGGAAACCAATGAGCCAGACCGAAATCCAAGGGCATGTGGAGCCGCGCTTTGCTGCCGTCCGGGATGCTTTCGCGCAGAACTTTGCAAATGGCAGCGAGAATGGCGCGGCTTTCTGCATGACGCTGGAAGGAAAGCGTGTGGTCGACATCTGGGCGGGCTTTGCCGATGAGGCACAGACAAAGCCCTGGCAGCAGGACACGCTCGTCAACGTCTATTCCACCACCAAGACGATGACCGCGCTCACCGCGCTTTATCTGGCCGACAAAGGCGCCCTGAAGTTTGAAGATCCGGTCGCGAAATACTGGCCGGAATTTGCCGCCGCCGGCAAAGCCGATGTCACCGTTGCCCATCTGATGAGCCACTCGGCCGGCCTCTCGGGCTGGAAAGAGCCGCTCACCCGCGAAGATCTCTACGACTGGGAGAAAGCCACCAGCCTGCTGGCCGCCCAGGCGCCCTACTGGACCCCCGGCACCGCGCCCGGCTATCACGCCATGACGCAGGGCTATCTCGTGGGTGAAGTCATCCGCCGCGTGGCGGGCGAAACCGTCGGCACCGTCTTCCGCAAACAGATTGCAGAGCCGCTGGACGCGGACTTCCATATCGGCCTTCCGGCTACGGAGGATCACCGTGTCGCCGATCTCACGCCCCCGCCGGCCTCCGGCACGCTGGGGCAGGGCACGGCAGACCCGCTCATCGCCAACATGGCCACCAATCCGCCCATCAATCCGCTGGACACCCGCACCCGCGCCTGGCGCGCTGCCGAAATCCCGGCCGCAGGCGGCACAGGCAACGCCCGCTCGGTCGCCCTCGTCCACACGATCCTTGCCAATGGCGGCTACGCAAACGGCAAGCAGATCATGTCTGAGGCCGGCTGCCGCAAGGCGCTGGAACTTCAGATCGAAGGCAATGATAAGATCCTCGGCATCCCGGTGCGCTACGGCCTCGGCTTTGGCCTCCCCGGCGGGGTCGCGAATTTTCCGAACCCCAACACCCTCTTCTGGGGCGGCTATGGCGGCTCCCTCGCCGTCATCGACATGGACCAGCACGCCACCTACGCCTACGCCATGAACAAGATGGCCCCCACCACCACCGGCGACCTGCGCGCCTTCGGCATGCTGATGGCCGCCTGGCAGGTGTTCATGGCGGGGTGAGGTGTGCGGTTGGAACTTCCGGAACAAACGCCAACGCCGCAGCCCTCACCTCCCACTTCGCGGGAGAGGGGTTTGGCGTTGCGCTCCCCTTAACCCCTCTCCCTCTGGGAGAGGAGGGGGCCATCGCAAAGCGATGGGAGGTGAGGGCTGCACCCTCCAGAAGCTCATCTTGAGCGAAGTCGAAAGATAGAGCGGGCTTGCTCCCTTTCCCCCAAACCTGCCGCCCCCCCCCGCGCAGCCTCCCCACTTGGCTTCCCGCCCCCGCGCGCCTATACGCCCGCCCCATGACCACGTTCCCCTTTGAAATCGCCGCCCGCGAGGGCAAGGCGCGCACCGGGCGCCTCAAAACCCCGCGCGGCGACATCCGCACGCCCGCCTTCATGCCCGTCGGCACCGCCGGCACGGTCAAGGCGCTCTACATGGATCAGGTCAAAGGGGCCGGGGCCGACATCATCCTTGGCAACACCTACCATCTGATGCTCCGCCCCGGCGCCGAGCGCGTGAAGAAGCTCGGCGGCCTGCACACATTCTCCGGCTGGCGCGGCCCGATGCTGACAGACTCCGGTGGTTTCCAGGTCTGGAGCCTAGCCCAGCTCCGCAAGATGGACGCAGACGGCGTCACCTTCCAGAGCCATATCGATGGGTCCACGCACCGCCTAACCCCCGCCCGCTCCATCGAGATCCAGGCAGACCTTCTGGGCGCTGACATCTCCATGCAGCTTGATGAGTGCACGAATTTTCCGTGTACGCATGAAGAAGCCGAGCGCAGCCTCGCGCTGTCCCTCCGCTGGGGCGAGCGCAGCCTGGATGCCTTCGGCAACCGCGAGGCGCAAACCCTCTTCGGCATCATCCAGGGCTCAAACTTTCCGGACCTGCGCGAACGCTCTGCCAAGGGCGTCGCCACCCAGGGCTTCGGCGGCATCGCGCTCGGCGGTCTCGCCGTTGGCGAAGGCCACGCCCAGATGTGCGCCACCATCGACATGACCGTGCCGCATCTTCCCGATCACATGCCCCGCTATGTCATGGGCGTCGGCAAACCGATCGATCTGGTCGAAAGCGTCGCGCGCGGCATCGACATGTTCGACTGCGTGCTGCCCACCCGCTCCGGCCGCCACGGCCAGGCCTGGACCTGGGATGGCCCGCTCAACCTCAACAACGCCAAATTCGCCGAAGACATGGGGCCCCTCGACGAAGCCGTCAACTGCCCGGCCAGCCAGGATTACACCCGCGCCTATCTCCACCACCTCTTCAAGGCCGGCGAATATCTCGGCCCCATGCTGCTCTCCTGGCACAACACCGCCTTCTTCCAGGCGCTGATGGCAGAGATGCGCGCCGCCATAGCCGAGGGCCGCTTCGAAGCCTTGCGCGCAGAGCTCAGCGCCCGCTGGGAAAACACAAAGTCAAAACCCAAAACGGAAGGCTAGGGGGCGCCCCCTACTTGTACTGAATCTTGCTGTCTTTCTCGAGCAGCTTCAGCGCGCCGAAATCCGGATGGGCTGGCGGCGGGCAGCCCAGTGCCTGGCCATAGCCTTTCAGATACGCCCGCCGCTGCGCGCCGATCTTGAAGGCCTGATTGTATTTCTTCTCATGGCTCTGCGCCCCGGTCGCCTGGCGCAGCAGGCCCCGGAAGGGGATCCACCCGGTCGATACATTGCGCACCGTATCCAGCGCAGCATCGGCGGCCTCATCAGCCAGAATCTCGCTGTTCAGCCGTGCGTCCGGCGCGCCGCTGTCCCAGTCCCGGCCCAGCACGGTGTCCAGCTCGATGATGTCCATGGCGATCCGCGCGCAGGTCATTTCCTCTTCCGGGCCATAGGGAGAGGGCATATCCGCCAGAAGCTGTGGAATTTCGCGGCGGCGCAGGTTGAAGTCATCCAGCGGGGCGGAGGCGGCTCCCGCAAGGCCATCGCGGGTCTGGCTGGCCGCATCCCCGGCGGCGGAGCTGATGGTGCGGCTCATGGAGCCGTTTTCGGAGGTATTCTGCCCCCCGCTCGCGCAGGCGGAGAGCATCAGGGCGGCCAGAAAAGACAGTGCAATGTGTCGCATCCGGCAATCAGATGTGAAAAATA
The DNA here is from genome assembly GCF_050269995.1 of Hyphomonas sp. NPDC076881. Lineage (NCBI taxonomy): Bacteria > Pseudomonadati > Pseudomonadota > Alphaproteobacteria > Hyphomonadales > Hyphomonadaceae > Hyphomonas > Hyphomonas sp. NPDC076881. The sequence continues at coordinate 191,963 of NZ_JBNNJJ010000003.1, forward strand.
TGGCCACATCAAGCCTCCGCGTGCAGGGAAGTGTTGACCGGCCCCGACTCCCGGCCTAAATGGCCGCTTCGGTCTTTCGAGGCCGCCGGTCGTGCCCATAGCTCAGCTGGTAGAGCAACTGACTTTTAATCAGTAGGTCACAGGTTCGAACCCTGTTGGGCACACCATTTTCTCCAGAATTATCAATCAGATAGCCGCTCAGTGCTGGCTGGCCGCCGTGATTTCGCCCCCGATTGTTCACCTCAGCGCAAACAGGCGCGCGTCCGGGTCTCTCCCGCCGTCTATGGCGGCGGCGATAATCTGCGCGGCGATCATCGAGAAGGTGATGCCGTTTCCGCCAAATCCCATGACGGCATAAACCCGGTCATGCCCTTGCACCCGGTCAATGATGGGCAGGCCGTCATCGGTCACACTAAAGGGCGCGGCCCAGCGATAGTCGGGTTTGCCGACCGATACGCCGGTGAGGGCTTCAAGCTTTGAGGCTATTTCCCGCGCCTTCCGCCGCAGAACCGAATGCCGGGTGTTCTTGTCGGAGGTTTCTTCGTCTTCTCCGCCCGCTATGAGACGGCCGCTCGGATCAGCCCTGAAATAGAGATACGGGTCGGACGCTTCCCATACGATCGTGTTGCGCATCCATTCTGGCATGCCGCTGATTTCACCGGTCGCAATGGCCCATGTGGAGGTCACTCTGTGCCGGGGGCTCTGCATCTGTTTGAGAAACTCATAGCCGGTGCAGAACACGGCGTGGCCGGCCGTCAACACGCGGCCGTCATTTGTCGCCAGCGCGACGCCCGAAGGCAGCTCTGCAAAGTCGCTCACCTCCACCGGCGCGGCAATCACGGCGCCGCGCTTCTGGGCGGCCCGAAGCAGGCCGGCGGCAAGTTGCGCCGGATTGGCGCTGGCCGAGTCGTTGGACAGAATGGCCCCATCCCGTTCCAACCCATAGGTTTCCAGCAGGCGGGCGGGGCTCAGAAACTCTGCCTGAATGCCAATCCTGCGGCGTGCCGCTGCCTCTGCCTCCAGTGCTTTGCCATCCATCTGGTCGCCCGCAAGGTAGAGCGCAGGCTTCGCCTGCATCCGGCAGTCGATCTTCAGGTCCGCAGCAAGGTCCACCAAGTCCGAAACGGCCCGAACTGATCGGCGCCAGGCCGCGTTGGCGGTCCGCGGCGTCATCTGCTTGCGCAGGTCCGTGAGCGGAACGTCGATTTCGTGCTGGATCATCGCGGTCGAAGCGGGGGTGGAGCCCGCCAGCGGCGCGCGCCGGTCGAGGATCAGCACGCTCTTGCCGGCTCGCGTAAGGGCTTCAGCCAGCAGCGCGCCGCTTATTCCGGCGCCCACGATGATCACATCGGCGCGGTCCCGTCCGGGGTCGGCCCTGAAATTCACAGAACTTCCGGGTTGCGTCAGCCAGAAGGGTTTTCCCGTCCGCAGATTGTCCTTGCGTGTGTCCCCATCCTTTTCCGAGTTCATCATGCGCGCCTCTGGCCGGTTTGCTTCTCAGGCAAGATCACGTAATCCAGGCTCGCGGTCCCAGTATCGCCGGGGCGCGGCCTTTACGAACTTTTCGTTCGGCACCACGCCGTCATCAAACTCCAGTCCGCAGTCTTCCAGAAGAGCCTTGGAGCCGGGGCAATAGCCAATGGCCTTGAGATGCGCATAGGCGTTTTGCACCCAATCGCGGGCGGCCGCCTCTTTCATCAGCTTGGCAACTTCATCCGGCATCAGAACCATCGCCACGGCGTCAAACAGCATGGAGGGCGACCCCGCGAGCTGGCCATCCGCCTTGAGCGATCCCCCTTTGACTTTCAGCGGGCCGATCTTCGGGGCCACGAGAAACACGCTGCCGCCCTTGCTTTCGATTTCGGTTTTCAGGGTCTCGATGGTGGCCTTGTCAGACCCGTCCGAGAACAGAATACCCACCTTTCGGCCCTTCAGCGTCTTCTGCCAGTTCTTTTGAATAGAGAGCGCGTCTGATGGATCCAGGTCGAGCGGCGGCTTGAATGGCTGCGCGGCCGCCGGAAGTTTCGTGCCCAGCCCGTCAGCGACCCGCTGCGCAAGCATTTCATCGATGTTCCGGATCACCGAGAGGACGCGCTTGCGCACATGGTCCAACTCTACTTTGGACAGCTCGAACACCAGGGCTGAGGCGATGTGCGCCTGTTCATTCTCCGTCTGCGACCGCCAGAACATCCTCGGCTGGCTATAATGATCCCCAAAGGTCTCATCGCGCACCCGCAGCTTTTCGGAAGGCTCATTGCCGAATTCCGCATTGTTCTCATAGGTCCGGAAGCCTTCGGCAGATGCGCGCGGACCAGGGTCTTCTCCGGCGTCATCCAAGGAGTTGGGCTCGTAATTCGCGCGGCCCTTGTGAACATGTGTCTGCATCATCCCGTCGCGCTGCATGTTTGCAAACGGACACCGCGGCGCGTTGATTGGGATCTGATGGAAATTTGTCGTCCCGAGGCGGGATTTCTGCGTATCAAGGTATGAGAAGAGCCGGCCCTGAAGAAGGGGATCATTGGTAAAATCGATCCCCGGCACAACGTTCGAGGGCAGGAAGGCTGCCTGCTCGTTTTCGGCAAAGTGATTATCGGGATTCCGGTTAAGCACCATCCGGCCAATAATCCGTACAGGTGCAATTTCTTCCGGAACGATCTTCGTGGGGTCCAGAATATTATAGGGCAACTCTGCCGCCAGCCTGTCCGAAATTATCTGGATGCCGAAATCCCATTCAGGGAAGTCTCCCGCATCAATCGCCTCCCACAGGTCGCGCCGGTGAAAGTCATTGTCGGCGCCTTGCAGCTTGTTGGACTCGTCCCAGACCAGAGATTGGACACCGAGTTTTGGTTTCCAGTGGAATTTCACGAAGGTCGATTTTCCCTTCGCATTCACCAGCCGGAACGTGTGAACGCCGAAGCCCTGCATCATGCGGTATGACCGGGGAATCGCCCGGTCGGACATGGCCCAGATCACTGTGTGCAGGGTTTCCGGCATGAGGGATACGAAGTCCCAGAAAGTGTCGTGCGCGCTGGCGGCCTGTGGAAATCCCCGGTCGGCCTCCATCTTCACCGAATGGATGAGGTCGGGGAATTTGATCGCATCCTGAATGAAGAAGACGGGGATATTGTTGCCCACCAGATCCCAGTTGCCTTCATCGGTGTAAAACTTGACGGCAAATCCCCGCACATCTCGCGGCGTGTCCACCGAGCCTGCACCCCCGGCCACTGTCGAGAAGCGCGTGAAAACGGGTGTTCTCTTTCCTTTTTCCGCAAACAGGCTCGCGCGGCTGAGCGAGGGAATGGCCTCGGTACACTCGAAAAAGCCATGAGCCGCGCTGCCACGGGCATGCACAATCCGCTCCGGGATACGCTCATGGTCGAAGTGGAAGATCTTCTCCCTGAGAACAAAATCTTCAAGCAGGCTAGGGCCTGTGGGGCCGGCGCGCAGGCTGTTTTGATTGTCCGAAACTGGCACCCCGTGATTGGTGGTCAGACGGCCTGATTTTCCCGAAGGTGTCTGATGCAACTCCCCGCCATTTCCCTTGCCCGGTTGTGTCGAACGTCGTGCCATGGCTGCTTCCCTTCCTGCTTTTTCTGAAAAACGGCACGCTCCGCCGTGCCGTGCGGCGTGCCCGATAAGCAGGTAACGTGGCAGCGTTCGTTCCGTTCCATGGCTGGCCGGCCCCGTCCGAACGGCGTCCGGAGATGTCCGGATTTGTCCAAAAATGTCCGGAAGTGTCCGGCCGTGTCCGCGCCCTGTCGGCCGGATAACCGGAAATGTCGCAAAATATCCTTGTTTTTTCAGGGTTTTGTGGCGCCGGTGCCCCCTTCAGGGCCTTCCGGCAAAAAATTACGCCACGCTCCTAAAGTCCCAACACACCCTTGGCGATGATCCCCCGCTGCACCTCATTGGACCCGCCATAGATCGACCCGGCCCGGTTATTCAGGTAGCGCGGCATGGCCGTCACCAGCTCCGCAGGCCCGATCGGCGGGGTGTTGGAAAGGGGGTGAACCGCCTCCAGCTGGTGAACGCCCGCATAGAGGCCATTGGCCATCACGGCCACCTCATCCACCGCCTGCATCAGCTCAGTGCGTTGAATCTTAAGCATTGATGCGGCCGGCCCCGGCGGCTTGCCGCTGGAAACGGCGGAGAGAATGCGCTGCTCTGTGCCCTTGATCGCCTCCAGCCGGGTGGACAGCTCCGCCGTCCGCCGCATCAGGTCTGCCTCGCCCAGCCCCGTCACATAGCGTTGCAGCCGCGCAATCCCGGCCTCCAGCCCAGCGGAGGAGCCGCCCGAACGCTCGAATTCCAAAAGATATTTTGCCACCGACCAGCCATCATTCTCCTCTCCCAGACGCCCGGATTTGGGCACCCGCACATCATCGAAGAACACCTGGTTCAGCTCATGCTCGCCCGCCAGCGTGATGATCGGATCCACCTGGATTCCCGGCGTGTTCATGTCCAGCAGCAGGAAGGTAATTCCCTTCTGTTGCTTGGCGTCCGGATCGGTCCGCACCAGGCAGAACATCTTGTTGGCGTGGTGGGCATGGGTGGTCCAGATCTTGGTGCCATTCAGCACGTAATCGTCGCCATCACTCTCCGCCCGCAGCTGCAACGACGCCAGATCCGAGCCCGAGCCTGGCTCCGAATAGCCCTGGCACCAATAGTCCTCGCCCGAGAGAATCCGCGGCAGGTAATGGGCTTTCTGTTCCGGCGTGCCGTAACCGATGATGCAGGGCCCCACCATGCCCAGCCCCATCGGCGCCAGCCCCGGCGCGCCTGCGCGGGCGCACTCGCTGGCGAAGATGTAGCGCTGCATCTCGCTCCAGCCCGGCCCGCCATATTCCTTCGGCCAATGCGGCGCCACCCAGCCGCGCGCATGCAGGATGCGCTGCCAGGGCAGGGTGAATTCCGGCTCGATGAAAACGCTGGTGGCCAAACGCCCGGCAGCGGCCAGTTCCGGGGTCAGCTTGTCCTTGAGGAAGGCTCGCACTTCTTGCTGAAATTCAATATCCTGCGGTGACAGATCTAGGTTCATTGCGTCGCCTCCCGGCTTTTTTCTCTGGCTTTTCTGAAGCTTGAGCAAGCGGGCCAGCGCGAGGCAAGCTGACGGAATTGATAGGGCCCCTTTTGATGGACAGCGACGGCCGCGAACCGGCATTCGGCGAGGTCATGCGCCTGGCGCGGGAGATCGACCAGGCGGGGCGGGACATTGGCCTGCCTTACATCGCCGTCAGCGCCGACCTGTCAGACCCCTCGCCGGTGGTGGGGGATGATGGCCGCCCGCTGGCCGAGACGGTGTTCCGCTGGGTGGACCCGAACCTGGCCTACTGGAAAGACCGGGCCTTTGCCCTGCGCGCGGGCATCATCCGCGTTGTGCGCGTTTGTGGAGAACCCTTTTATTATCATCAGGGTAAGATGCACAGCTGGCGGCAGGTGCGCGCGCTGGAGGGGGTGAACCAGCGCATCGATCCGGAGGCCTATGGCTCTTACGGGGTGCGGGGGGCGATCATTGCGCCGATCCATTCACCGATGGGCGTCATCGGCGCCATCGTCTGGGCGACGGACGATGCATCGGCTGATATTTCCCGTATTTTCAAGGCGCATGGGGCAGGTCTTTACCTGTTGGCGCTGCGTTTCCTTTCCGCTTACCGCGACGCGGCGCTGCCGGCGGCGGCGACGGAACTGGTGGAGTTTACCCGCCGCGAAGCGCAGTGCCTGAAATGGGCGGCGGCGGGGAAAACGGACGCTGAAATCGCCACCATCATGGGCGTTTCGGCCCCCACGGTGCGCTTCCACATGACCAATGCCAGCCGCAAGCTCGGCGTTTCAGGCCGCTCGCAGACCATCCGCCTGGCCACTACGCTCGGCTATATCGGGCAGGGCGGAGGGGGCTGAAAACGCCCTCAAAAGCTCCAAAAAACTCCAACCATTCCTCCAACGGGAGGGGCAAAAACTCCAACGGCGTTGGAGTTTTTTTACCCCTTCGGCCGCGCCTTGAGGCTGGCCAGAAGCTCCTGCGCGAAGAGGGTGAGGGTGTCATCCCGTGCGCCCATGACGAGGATACGGTCGCCGGGTTCAGCCAGCTCCAGAAGGCGGGCGCCGCAGGCGGCGCGGTCTCCCAGGGCTTCGGCCTGGCGGCCAAGGGCGCGGATGTCTGCGGCGAGATCCTGACTGCCGACGGAGCGGTCCACCGTGCCGCCAAAATAGGCCGGCTCCGGCATCAGGAGGATGTCTTCGGGGTCCAGATTCTCCGCAAAGCATTCGGCGAATTCCTTGCGCATGTTGCGCAGGGGGCCGAAGCCGTGGGGCTGGAACATTACGAGGACGCGGCCGGGGAACTGGTTCACCGTGCGCAGGGTGGCGGCGATCTTGTCCGGGTTGTGGCCGAAATCATCGATCACGGTGACACCGCTTGCCGTGCCGATGACATCGAAGCGGCGGGAGATGCCCGCGAAGCTGGCGAGCGCTTCGGCAGCCTCTGCCAGCGTGACGCCGCAGGCCAGGGTGGCGGCAATGGCGGCGAGGGCATTGGAGGCGTTGTGGCGCCCCGGCGTGGCGAGGCGGATGGAAGCGGTCCCGCCGCTTTTTTGGTCGTGTACGGAGAAAGTGATGTGGGTGGGCGCGGGCGCGATGTCCCGCGCCGTGAGGCGGGCGGCGGGGTTCTCGAGGCTGTAGGTGATCGCTTGCGGGAAATCCGCTGCCAGCCGCGCGGTCTCGTCATTGTCGAGGTTCAGCACCACCGTTTCGGCGCGGGCCGCGAAACCACCGAAGAGGGCGCGCAGCTCGTCCATGGATTTATGGTCGAGCGAGATATTGGAGACGACCGCGACGCGCGGGTTGTATCCGGCGATCGAGCCGTCGCTTTCGTCCACTTCGGAGACGAAGATGCCGCTGGTGCCGACGAGGGAGCTGGCGAAGAGGGCGTCTGGCGTCTGGAAATTCTTCATCACCGCGCCGTTCATCACGGTGGGGCTTTTGCCCGCGCTGTGAAGGATCCAGGCGATCATGCCGGTGGTGGTGGATTTCCCGCTCGTGCCCGCCACGCCGATGGCCGTGGGCGCGGCGTTGAAGAGGGCCGAGAGCATCTGCGCCCGGCTCATCCGCTTGGCCCCCACGCGCAGGGCGGCGGCAATATCGGGCACGGTGTCTTCCACCGCCGCCGAGGCCACGACGACCTGCTCGGGGCGGGTCACGCCGCTGCCATCCTGCGGGAAAAGGCGGATGCCCTTGCTGCGCAGATAGTCAAACTTTGCGGGCGTGCGCCCCTGATCCAGCGAGCGGTCAGAGCCCTCGATAATGTGGCCCTGATCGAGCAGGATGAGCGCGAGCGGCAACATGCCGGAGCCGCCGATGCCGCAGAAGAAGTAGCGATTTTTATAGGTCATAGCGACTGTCTATAGCACCGGATTGTCGAGGCGCATCAGGCCGATTGCGTCGGTTTTATTGAACCGCAGTTGAGAGAATTAGGTTCAATCGACCACACTTAATTCGATTTTTGACAAAATCACTTACGCTTACTCGACTTCTTCCGAAGCTTCATTGGGCGAGCAGCTTTAGGGGCAGCTCTAAAAGGGGCATTGTATCCCAAATGCTTTATAAACTTTTCGTAGTCTCGAACATTGTAGGCAAACGTGAATAGACTTTTGCAAGGTGCCTTCGTGGGCGTAACTGGACCGCTAAGTGCAAACAGCTTTTTGAATGTGGCTAAGTCGTCAGCGTGGCTCAGTAGAACTCGCATGCCGATTTTTCCAATGGGTTCGGATGTCCAAGGATGTTGTAAACATCTCTCAAGCACCGTTTTCAGAGCCATGTAAGGCGACGGCACTTTCTTTCCAAAACAGTCAACGGTAGCACTTGCTGGTACTAGGGGAGACAACTGTCCCACAATACAAATTGCGGGCGCGTGAGATGTAATGAATGTGTTGTATGCAAGCGGTTTCACTTTGAAGTCCCCCACAGCTAAGTGATCAAGCATCTTCAGTATTTCCACTTACGGGAAAGTGTCTACCTCAAATCAGTTGCTATTCTAAGTTCCGCCGGGAATCATCCCTCGAAGCCCATCCACCAAATTTCATTTCCACTTCGCATGAGTGCCGGTTTAACTGCGGGGGCACATCCGGGAGGTTGACATGGGCGCGAAGGTGACACGCATTGGGATTGTCGCGCCGGGGCGGGCGATCGACACTAAGATGGCTGAACGGGTGAGCGCGCTGGCGAGCGAGGGCGCAGCCCTCATCTTTCACCCCCAATGCTTCCTCCGCGACGGCCATTTCGCCGGGCCGGATGCGGCGCGGGCGGAGGCTTTCGTGGAGTTTGCCAATAACCCGAGCCTTGATGCGATCTGGTTTGCTCGGGGGGGATATGGGGCTTGCCGGCTCTTGGATACCGCGTTTGAGCGGCTGGGAGAGGCGGCGCGGCGCAAGACGTATATGGGGTATAGCGATACCGGGTTCCTGCTGGCGCGGCTGGCGCGGGAGGGGATTGGCCGGGTGGCGCATGGGCCGATGCCGGCGGATATTCTGCGCGAGGGCGGCGAGGCGGCGGTGCGCCGGGCGATCGGGTTTCTGAGCGGGGCAGATGGCGAGGCGGGCGTGGAGCCGGGCACGCGCGCGCCGGGGAAATATGCCGCCTATAACATCAGTGTGCTGGCGAGTCTGATCGGGACGGTGCATGCGCCTGATCTTACCGGCGTGACGCTGCTGATCGAGGACGTGGGCGAGTATCATTACCGGCTGGACCGGCTGATGTTCACGCTGACCTCCAGCGAGACGGTGCGCGCGGCGGCAGGCATCCGGCTGGGCCGGTGCGGGCCGATCCCCGTGAACGATGTGGATTTCGGGCAGGACGAGGAAGAGATTGCGCGGGGCTGGTGCGCGCGGGGTGGCATTGCGTATCTGGGCCGGGCGGATATTGGCCATGATGTGGAGAACAAGATCGTGGTGTTTGGGGCGCACTCGGCGAGCGTTTGAAATTCTCTGCGTTTCGTCACCCTCGACCGGCGCAGCCGGTCTGAGGGCCCATCTCCTGACCCGTCGAACCCGGCGCTATCAGTGTGTCGTCATCCCGGAATTTGCGCAGCAAATGTCCGGGACCCAGCGCAAAGAAAGACTGGGTCCCGGTCTTCGCCTTTGGCGAAACCGGGATGACGGCCCATAAATGTTACGCATACGGAAAGTTGAGGAGATGGGCCCTCAGATGCGCTTGCGCGCATCGAGGGTGACGAAAGCAACAACCGGCAGTAACCGGATCACAGCGCCTTGACGATATCCTCGACCATCTTCTTGGCGTCGGCCAGGAGCATCATCGTGTTGTCGTGGAAGAACAGCTCGTTCTCGATGCCGGCATAGCCCGAGCCCATCGAGCGCTTGATGAACAGCACCGTGCGGGCGTTTTCCACGTCGAGGATGGGCATGCCATAGATCGGCGAGGTCTTGTCGGTCTTTGCCGCCGGGTTCGTCACGTCGTTGGCGCCGATGACGAAGGCCACATCCGAGGCGGAGAATTCCGAGTTGATGTCTTCAAGTTCGAAAACCTCATCATACGGAACTTGTGCCTCGGCGAGCAGGACGTTCATATGCCCCGGCATCCGGCCCGCGACGGGGTGGATGGCGTATTTCACTTCGACGCCTTCGGCTTTCAGCTTTTCGGCCATTTCCTTCAGCGCGTGCTGGGCCTGGGCGACCGCCATGCCATAGCCCGGCACGATGATGACCTTGGAGGCGTTCTTCATGATGAAGGCGGCGTCGTCTGCCGAGCCCTTCTTGTACGGACGGTCCACGCGGGCGCCGCCAGCGGCAGCGGCCGCATCCTCGCCGCCGAAGCCGCCGAGGATGACCGAGATGAAGGAGCGGTTCATGCCCTTACACATGATGTAAGAGAGGATCGCGCCGGAGGAGCCGACGAGAGCGCCGGTGATGATGAGGGCGAAGTTGCCGAGCGTGAAGCCCAGCGCGGCGGCGGCCCAGCCGGAATAGGAGTTCAGCATCGAGACGACGACGGGCATGTCTGCCCCGCCAATCGGGATGATCAGCGTGATGCCAAGGATCAGCGCCAGAACCGTCAGCCCCCAGAAGGCCCAATGGGCGGTGCCGCCGGACTGGATGAGGATCACCGTGAGGGCGATGATGCCGACGCCGAGGGCGATGTTCAAGAGGTGGCGGGCGGGCAGCAGGATCGGCGCGCCGCTCATATTGCCGTTGAGCTTTGCGAAGGCGATGACCGAGCCGGTGAAGGTGAGCGCGCCGATGGCCGAGCCGAGGCCGAGTTCGATCAGCGAGACGGGTTTGATGCCGGTGACGCCGAGGATGCCGAAGCTGCCGGGGGCGTACAGCGCAGCGGACGCCACGAGCACGGCGGCGAGGCCGACGAGCGAGTGGAAGGCCGCGACGAGCTGGGGCATGTCCGTCATCGGAATTTTACGCGCGATGATCGCGCCGATGGTGCCGCCGATGGCGACCGCGCCGATCATCAGGGCCCAGGTGGCCGGATCCAGCGAATCCCAGAGCAGGATGATGGTGGTGGCAACGGCAATGGTCATGCCGATCATGCCGTTGCGGTTGCCCTTCTGGCTGGTGGCCGGGCTGGAAAGGCCGCGCAGGGCGAGGATGAACAGGATGCCCGAGACGAGATAGAGCAGGGGCGCCCAGGTGGAATGGAACTGGTCCATGGGTCAGCTCCCCTTCTTCTTGTACATGGCGAGCATGCGCTGGGTGACCAGGAAGCCGCCGAAGATGTTGACGCTGGCGAGGGCGACGGCGATGGCGCCGAGGATCTTGGCGACCCAGCCTTCCGAGGAGAGGCCGTGGGCGGCCGCCGCAACCAGCGCGCCGACGACGATCACGGACGAAATCGCGTTCGTCACGGCCATCAGCGGCGTGTGCAGCGCGGGGGTGACCGACCAGACGACGTAATAGCCGACAAAGCAGGCGAGCGCGAAGATCGCCGCCAGGAATACGGTGGAGTTGATGCCGCCGGCATCGGCAAAGGCCGGGAGCGCGAAGGCGGCAAGGGCAAGGGAGCTGGCAAGAGCGCGTTTCATCACTTCAGCCTTTCGCTAACGGTTGCGCCGTTCCGGGTGAGCAGCATGGCGACGACGACTTCATCCTCGGTGTCGAGGGTGAGGGCGCCGCCTTCGGCTGTGATCAGCGGAATGAAGGCGAGCAGGTTTTTGGCGTAGAGGGACGAGGCGTCTGCCGGCAGGCGCGCTGGCAGGTTTGAGAAACCAGCCACCTTCACGCCGCCCACATCGACGATCTCATCGGCTTTCGACAGGGGGCAGTTGCCCCCTTGGGAGACGGCCATATCGACGATGACCGAGCCGGGCTTCATCGAGCGCACCATTTCTTCGGTGATCAGCACCGGCGCGGGGCGGCCGGGGATCAGCGCCGTGGTGACGACGATATCCTGCTTGGCGATGTGGCTGGCGGTGAGCGCGGCCTGCTTCGCCTGGTATTCCGGCGACATTTCCTTGGCGTAGCCGCCGGAGGTTTCGGCCGCTTTGAACTCGTCATCCTCGACCGCGATGAACTTGGCGCCGAGCGAGGCGACCTGTTCCTTGGCAGCGGGGCGGACATCGTTTGCCGTGACGACCGCGCCGAGGCGGCGGGCGGTGGCGATGGCCTGGAGGCCGGCCACACCGGCGCCCATGATGAACACCTTGGCCGGGGCAACCGTGCCGGCTGCCGTCATCATCATCGGCATGGCGCGGCCATAGATCTGCGCCCCTTCGATGACGGCGCGGTAGCCGGCCAGGTTTGACTGGGACGATAGCGCATCCATCGACTGGGCGCGCGTGATTCGGGGCGTGAACTCCATCGAGAGCGCCGCGATTTTCTTTGCGTTCAGCGCAGCGAGTTCCTCGGCCGGATAGGCGAAGGGCTCCATCAGCGCGATCAGCGCGGCGCCATCGGGCAGAGCCCCGATCTCGCCAGGCTCCGGGCGGCGGACCTTGAATACAATGTCTGCGCCCTTCGCCGCCTCAGCCGCCGAGCCAGCAATGCTGGCGCCTGCTTCGGTAAAGGCTGCGTCCAGGAAACCGGCAACGGTTCCCGCTCCTCCCTCGACCGTGACCGTGTGGCCCAGGCCAATTAGCTTCTTGACTGTCTCCGGAGTTGCCGCCACGCGGGTCTCGCCGGGTCGCCGTTCTTTGAGCACTGATATCTTCATGGCGCTCTGGATTAGGTTAAACTTTGCGCCGTGCAATAGTTATTTTGAGGGTTTAGGGCATGAGTATGTTTAGTCTGGCTAATCGCGTGGCTTTGGTTACCGGAGCGTCAAGCGGTCTGGGGCGCCATTTTGCGCATGTTCTGTCCGATGCCGGGGCAACCGTTGTCCTTGCGGCACGCCGGATGGACCGTCTGGAAGAGGTCGCCGCCGCGATCAACCGCAAGGGCGGGAACGCGCTTCCGGTGGCGATGGACGTGACCGATGACGGCAGCATCGTGGCCGCCTTCGACTCGATCAAGGAAGCGCTTGGCCGGCCCGCCGACATCATCGTCAACAATTCCGGCATGTCGCGCGAAGGCTGGTTCCGCGACATGAGTGAGGAAGACTGGAACGCGGTGATCGACACCAATCTCACCGGCGTGTGGCGCGTGGCCAAGCATGGCGCCAATGCCATGGTGGCGGCCAAGGCCAAGGGTTCGATCATCAACATCGCCTCGATCACCGGCCTCCATCCGCAGGCGATGACGACGGCCTATTGCGTCTCCAAGGCCGGGGTTGACCACATGACCCGCCAGATGGCGCTGGAAATGGCCCGTTATGGGGTGCGCGTGAATGCCATCGCGCCGGGCTATTTCAAGACCGAGATCAATGACGAATTCCTCGACAGCGAGCAGGGCATGCAGATGATCCGCCGGATCGCCATGCGCCGCATCGGCGACATCAACGAACTGGCCGGGCCGCTGCTTCTGCTGGCGTCGGACGCGGGCAGCTTCATGACCGGCTCGACGCTCGTTGTGGATGGCGGCCACCTGTTGAACAGTCTTTAACAGGACGGCTTCCGGCCAAATCCGGATCTTCGTCACACTCGATGCGCGCAGCGCATCTGAGTGCCCATCACCTGAACTTGCCATTGGCTTTATCGGCGAGGTTTGGAGATGGGCGCTCAGATGGCCTGAAGGCCATCGAGCGTGACGAAAGGTGAGGGAGTGGAGAACGGCTATATCCATGCCCCTGCTTGCCGCGCCGCAAAATCCGCATTACAGCGCCTTCACGCGACAGGTGCCCGGTAAAGTCCGGGTGAAAAGGGAAGCCGGTGGGAATCCGGCGCTATGCCCGTAACTGTGAGCGGGGAGCCGTGAGAGCCATACGCCACTGGGAAACCGGGAAGGCAGCTCACCCCGGCGATGATCCGCAAAGTCAGGAGACCTGCCTGTTGCCGTCGTTGGCTCGCCGTCCGGGAACAGGCGTAGGGCCGCGGAAGGCACCCTTCCGTTCATGCGACATGTCATGAACCCGCCGCGGGGAGGCAACGCACATCCTCCGGCCAAAGAAGGACCTGTGGACCCATGTTCCTCAGACTTACCCTCATGGGCGCGTCTGCGCTTGTTCTCAATGCTTCTCTCGCGCAGGCCGAAGAAGCCCGCGTGCTCGATCCCATCGAAATTTCCGGCCTGCGCCCGGTTGAACTCGACAGCGTGACATCTTCCGTATCCGTACTGACGGCGGACGATCTGGCCGTTCGCCTGTCACCCAACCCCGTAGACCAGCTGCGCGCTGTTCCGGGGGTGGCCGTTTCCCGCGCGGGAAGCGTTGGCGGCTTGACGCAGGTGCGGATGCGCGGGGCCGAGGCTAACCATACGCTCGTCCTGTTTGAAGGCATCGAGATTTCCGATCCGGTGAATGGTGAGACAGATTTCGGCCTGCTGACGGCGCTGCCGGTTGGCCGCATCGAAGTGCTGCGCGGGGCGGCGTCCTCGATCCACGGATCAGATGCGATTGGCGGCGTGGTGTCGCTTTCGGCGGCGCGGGAAGCAGGGTTTAACGCTTCTGCCGAAGCGGGCAGCTTTGGCACTGTGCGCGGCGCTGCGGGGTTTGGCGGGCCAAATTTTGGTGCAGCGGTTACCGGCTTTACGACCGATGGCGTGGACACCTCTGGCGCGGGCGGCGGCAAGGATGGATCTGAAGCGTTCTCCGGCCTGCTGACCAGCAAGCTTGATCTGGGGGCGGACTGGGCGCTGTCTCTGGTTGGCCTGGCGCGGCAGACGGAGTCTGAATTCGATTCGGATACGGATTATGACGGGCTTCTCAACGACACGGACAATCGCACCGAGGCAGATCAGTGGCTGGTCGGCGGCGCGCTGACGGGCGCTTATGGGCCCCTGGATCACGTGATCCGCGCCAGCTTCAACCAGGTGGAGCGGGACAATTTCAGCGGCGGGGCAAAGACGGATGATGCCAAGGGCAAGCGCACGAAACTTGCCTGGTCGCCGAGCTATACCAGCGGTATCCACACGCTGACCGGTCTGGTGGACTATGAGCGTGAAACTTATGATCGCCGCGACGTTCAGTATGGTGGCGGGACCGATGCGTCTGAGGCGTTTGAGTCCGTTGGTTTTGCCGGTGAATATCGCATTGCGGCCGGCGCTTTCGACTTCTCCGCATCGGCGCGTCATGACGACAATAAGGGCCGGTTTGATGATGCGACCACCTGGCGTCTGGGCGCGGGGTATGCGTTCGATCAGGTGGGCGGGCGCATTCGCGGCTCTGTTGGCACGGGCGTGAAAAACCCAACGTTCACGGAACTGTTTGGTTTCTTCCCTGGCAGCTTCGTGGGCAATCCTGATCTGAAGCCGGAAGAGTCCACTAGCTGGGAAATCGGCTGGGAACAGACGGTTGGCGCCTTCAGCTATTCGGCAACCTATTTCAATGCCGATCTGGAGAACGAGATCTATACCGCCTTCAATCCGGATTTTACCTCCACGGCGGCGAACCGCGCCACAGACAGCGAGCGCAGCGGCGTTGAACTGGCGGCGCGCTGGCAGGCGCTGGCAAATCTGGCGGTCTCCGGCCAGGCGACCTTCTTCGACTCGCAGGACAATAACGGCGTGGATGAAATCCGCATTCCGGATGCCACCGCCTCGCTGGCGATTGACTGGACGGTGAGGCCGGATGGTCTGCGCCTGGGCGCGGCGCTCGACTATGTGGGCGATCAGGGCGACACGGATTTCGGACCGTTCCCGGCCCGCCCGGTTACGCTGGGTGCCTACACGCTGGCGTCCGTCACGGCGGAATATCCGTTGACGGAGCGTATCGCCGTGACCCTGCGCGGCGAGAACATCTTCGATGAAACCGCCACCGACATCTACGGCTACAATGGCCCCGGTGCCGGAGTGTTCGTCGGGCTGAAACTGAAGTGAGACTGAGGCTT
This sequence comes from Hyphomonas sp. NPDC076881, assembly GCF_050269995.1. NCBI lineage: Bacteria > Pseudomonadati > Pseudomonadota > Alphaproteobacteria > Hyphomonadales > Hyphomonadaceae > Hyphomonas > Hyphomonas sp. NPDC076881. Next base: position 207,339 of record NZ_JBNNJJ010000003.1, read on the forward strand.
GCCGCCTTGCTCCTGATGGGGCTGACCGGCTTTGCTTCGGCAGAGCCGGCGCGCCCTACGATTGTGTCGCTGGACTATTGCGCCGATCAGTTCGTGCTGGCGCTGGCAGACCGGGAGCAGATCCTGGCGCTCTCAAAGGATAGCGAACGACAGTTCAGCCATCTGAGAGACAAGGCGGCAGGCATTCCCAAGGTGCGCGCGGCGGCGGAAGATGTCGTCGCGCTCGCCCCGGATGTTGTCGTGCGCAGCTGGGGCGGGGACGCGCGGGCGCTCGCGCTTTACCAGCGGTTCGGCATCCGCACGGTCCAGATCGGCTATGCAAATGACGTTGAAGGCACGGGCGACCTGCTGCGTGAGGTAGCCGCCGCCATCGGGCAGGGGCCGCGGGCGGAGGCCATTCTGGCGGCAGCGCCGAAGCCGGCTGCGCCGAGCGGGCGGGCGGCGCTTTATGTGACACCGGGCGGGGTGAGCGCAGGTAAGGATACGATGATCGCGTCGATCATGACCCATGCGGGCCTTGAGAACGCCAATGCCGGAACGGGCTGGACAAGTCTGCCGCTGGAAAGTCTGGTGATGGAGCCGCCGGGGTTGATGCTGGCGGCGTTTTTCGGGTTTGATGATGATGCGACAGACCGCTGGTCTGTCTCGCGCCATCCGGTGATGCGGCGGCTGATGGCGAAGGCGCAGGTGATCGATATGGACGAGTCCCGCGTGTCCTGCGGCGCCTGGTTCGTGGCGGATGAGGCGGCCGATATTGCCGCCGCGCTGGAGGCGGCGCGATGAGCCGCTTGACGCTGGCACTGGGGCTGGTGGCGGTCGCGCTGTTTGCGCTTTCTGCACTTGTGGGCACGGCAGCCGTGCCGGTGGGCGACGCACTGGCGGCGCTTGTCTGGCAGGGCGACGCGCGTGTGCAGGCGATTGTCTGGGAGCTACGCCTGCCGCGCGCGGTCGCGGCGTTTGCGGTAGGCGCAGCGCTGGGGCTGGCGGGGGCAGGGTTGCAGGGGCTGTTGCAGAACCCGCTCGCCGAGCCGGGCGTGCTGGGCGTGTCTGCCTTCTCTGCCCTGGGCGCGGTGGTTGCGATCTTCTTCGGCTTTGCGGCGGTGAACAGCTTTGCTGTGCCGGTAGCGGCCATTCTGGGCGCAGGTGTGGCCACGCTGCTGCTGGTGTTTGCGGCGATGCGCGGGGCCGGCAGCGTGACGCTGCTGCTGATCGGCATCGGGCTTTCCAGTTTTGCCGGGGCGCTGATGTCTCTGGCGCTCAACATGGCGCCGAACCCTTACAGCCTGGCAGACCTGGTGAACTGGATGATGGGCTCGGTGGCCAACCGCTCATGGGCAGACATTTTGCTGGGCGCGCCGGGATGGGTGGCCGGTGCGGCGCTGGTGTTTCTGGCGGGGCCGGGGCTGCGGGCGCTGAGCTTTGGCGACGAGACGGCAACCAGCCTGGGCGCAGACCCCCGGCGCATCCGCCTGCTGGTGATCAGCGGGACATCCTTGCTGGCGGGCGCGAGCGTGGCGACGGCGGGCACGATCGGCTTTGTCGGTATCGTGGCGCCGCATGTGATCCGGCCTTTCGTGCGGCATGACCCGCAACGGCTGCTGATCCCGTCGGCGCTGCTGGCGGGCATCATCCTGATGGTGGCGGATATTGCGATCCGTGTGCTGCCCTTCCAGCAGGAGCTGAAGCTGGGCGTGGCGGCGGCGCTGGTGGGCGGGCCGGTGTTCATCTGGATCGCGGCGCGGCTGGGGAGGGCGTCGTCATGATTTCGGCGGAGCATCTGAGCGTGGCCCTGAACGGCCGGGATGTAGCGCGGGACGTTTCCTTCTGGCTGAACGATGGCGAGATGGCCGCGCTGGTGGGGCCCAACGGGGCGGGCAAGAGTTCGGTGTTGAAGGCGCTGGCGGGTGTGGTGCCTTGCCAGGGTGAGGTTCGCATAAGCGGCGCCCCGGCGGATAGGCTGAGCGTGCGGGAGCGGGCAACGCATCTAGCCTGGCTGCCCCAGACCCGGCCGGTGGCCTGGAACCTGGGGGTGGAGGATGTGGTGGCGTTGGGTCGGTTTGCGCAGGCGCCGGCCCCGTTCGACCGCATGGGGCCGGCCGACCAGGCAGCCGTGCGCGAGGCGTTGAAGAAGGCTGACGCAGCCCATCTTTCCGGACGGTCATTTCAGGCACTTTCTGGCGGGGAGCAGGCGCGGGTGCATCTGGCGCGGCTGCTGGCATCGCCGGCGCCGGTACTGTTGCTGGACGAGCCGTGTGCGGCGCTGGATGTGGCGCATCAGCTGGACCTGATGCAGGCATTGACGGCGGAGGCGAAGGCGGGGCGGACGCTGCTGATCGTGCTGCACGATCTGGAGCTGGCGGCGCGGTTTTGCCCGCGCATTCTGGTGATGCAGGCCGGTAGGCTGGTGGCCGATGGCGCGCCGGAGGCGGCGCTTTCAGCGCAGACGCTGGCGGGTGTTTTTGGCGTGCGGAAAAACGCGGGCGGGCGGCTGGAACGCGCAAATCTCTGATATTACCGGCCATTTCAGAGCTTTATCAGGAATTTTCACTGCCGCGTTAGGGCGATGTTAGGCCAGTTTTGGGACAAATCCGGACAAACTGGGACAAACAGATCCCAAGGGTGACCCCATGAACGCCGCCAAGAAACCCCATGATCAGGAACCGGAAACGCCCGCGGCCAATCCGGCCAGCGAGACGGCAGAGGCGCCGGCGCGCACGGACCACCATTCCCCCGTTCACGTTCTGCATTCCCGTATCGAGGCTGCCTTTACCCCGCAGAACGAGAGCCGGCTGACGCGCATTCTCACCATGTTACTTGTGGTTGCGCTTTCGACATGGCTGGCAGCGCAGGTCATCCAGGGCTGGGCCTGAGCGATTTTTACCTAACACTCGCTTCACGGGCGATTTGCTGGACACAGGCAGGATGGGACGCTAGGTCACTCCCGGGTTTAAAGGAGTTTTACGCGCATGCGCGTCAGAAAAGCTGTTCTTCCCGTTGCCGGGCTCGGCACGCGGGTGCTGCCGGCCACGAAAGCCATCCCCAAGGAGTTGCTCCCGGTCGTTGACCGGCCGGTGATCCAGTATGTGGTGGACGAGGCGCTGGAAGCGGGGATCGAGCACATCGTGTTCGTGACCGGCCGCAGCAAGGGCGCGATCGAGGACTATTTCGACCATGCCTATGAACTGGAAAGCCAACTGACCGCGAAGAACAAGACCGACATTCTGAAACAGGTGGAGGCTTCGCGCCTCCCGGCGGGCTCGGCGAGCTTTGTGCGCCAGCAGGCGCCGCTGGGGCTTGGCCATGCCGTGTGGTGCGCGCGCGATGTGATCGGCAACGAGCCGTTTGCCGTGCTGCTGCCCGATGTGATCGTGAAGGGGAAACCTTCCAGCCTCAAACAGATGATCGACGCCTATGACAAGGTGGGCGGCAATGTGATCGCGGTAGACCCGGTTCCGCAAGAGCGGGTGTCTTCCTATGGCGTGATTGCGCCGGTTTCGCGCGAGGGGCGTCTCATCAAGATGTCCGGCATGGTGGAGAAGCCGCCGCGCGAGAGCGCGCCTTCCAACCTTGCCATCACGGGCCGCTACATTCTCCAGCCGGAAATCTTTGGCCTTCTGGAAAAGCAGGGCGCGGGCGCAGGCGGGGAGATCCAGCTGACCGATTCCATGGCCAAGCTGATGGAGATCCAGGATTTCTACGCCTACGAGTTTGAAGGCAGCGTGCATGATTGCGGCAACAAGACCGGCTATTTCGACGCCGTTCTGGCCCATGCGCTGGATAATCCGGACACGGCAGAGTTTGCCAGGGCGCTGGTGAAGAAGACGGCGCAGGGGCTTTAGGCTGTTCGAGAGCGTCTCGTCTGCATTGGTTTCGGCTAACGTCCGCATTGGAAAACAAACACGCTAGCAAGACCTGTTATGTCAATTACCGGCATTTGATGGTGCGCTGGTAAATTGACGCGCTGCATTAAATTTTAAAGTTTCAATTTAAAAAATAAACTGGAAGACATCGTATAAACCATGGGTGGTTATCCTTGGTGTCATATGGGCTTCTATCTGCGTAAATCTGTAAATCTTGGTGGCGGTGTAAGACTCAATCTCTCCAGCGGTGGGTTTGGGTTATCAGCGGGGGTCAAGGGGTTTCGGTTCGGCATGAATGGTCGAGGCACCTACGTCCATATGGGACGTGGTGGCGTCTATTATCGACAGCAGTTTGCTTGGGCAAAAAGGCAAAATGGCAACCGTGGTGCTTCAAATGTTAGTCACCAGACTGATCGTTCATGTCCTCATGATGACGATCTAGATTCCAGCGTTTACTTCACAGAAGCGCTGGATCTGCCTTTGGAGGTTTCATCTGGGCTAGCCAACGTTGAGGACGTGTTGCGGCACTTCAGGCCGCAAACGGGTTACGGATGGTTGCCAGCCTGCCTTGGTGCAGCAGCTCTGCTGGGATTACTTCACAGTCCGGCGGCGAGTGCGTTCTTTCTGGTGCTCTTTGCGACAAGTCTATTGGCGCTCCCTTTTTTGCGCAGCAAAGAGATACTTGTCTATAATCTCGATGGGGAGGCAGAGAGATGCTTCTCCGAATTCGTAGACCAGGTTGAGGCGTTTATGAATGCCAGTCGTTTGTGGGTATATGAAAACCGCAGTTCGACTACGGATTGGAAGAGAAATGCTGGTGCTACAAATTTAATCCGTAGGCGTGCAGCTAGCTTTGGAATCGACAACAAGATTTCCAGCAATATTTCTATTCCTTGTCTCAGCAGCGGTGATGATCGGATATATTTTCTGCCTGATCTAGTTGTTTGCGTATCAGCAGGGAATCTTGCAGCATTCTCCTACTCCGAATTCTGCCTCAAGGAGGCAATCGTTCAATTTGTTGAGCAGGAGAGCGTACCTCCTGATGCGGTTGTTGTGTCGCATACTTGGCGTTTTGTGAACAAGAACGGCGGGCCTGATCGGCGTTTCAAGAACAATAGACGAATTCCTGTGTGTGCTTATCAGGAGCTGGATATTACGCTTGGTTCTTCTTTCCGCAGGGTTGTTTCCAAATCCCGACAGGCAGACGTGACGCCTCTGAATACCGCGCTTTTCAATCTGCGCAGCCGGGTGCGTGTCATGAGTGCATTGGCGACGCCTGCCGCATTGCCGGCGCCAACGATAGGTGCGTGGGCAACATAAGAGGTAGACCACACAAGGATTTCTTAGCCGCTTTACGCTGCCCGCAGTCCCCGCTAGGACAGCGCCATGACCGACACGCTGAAACTCCCCGCTTTCGTAGATGTTCTTGCCGCCGCTGAGCGCCAGCGCGGCGTGGTGCGCGAGACGCCGGTGCTTTCGCATCCGGCGCTGGATGATCTGGCTGGGGCGGAGCTGCTGGTGAAGGCTGAGTGCCTGCAGGTGACCGGGAGTTTCAAGATCCGCGGGGCGATGAACCGGTTGGCGCAGGTGCCCCCTGAAGGAAAGGCGGCGGGCGTTGTGGCGTTTTCCTCCGGCAACCATGCGCAGGGCGTGGCACGGGCCGCGCGCCTTCTGGGGATGCCGGCGCTGATCGTGATGCCGGCCGATGCGCCGCAGGTGAAGGTAGACGGCGTGATCGCCGATGGCGGCGAGGTTTACCTCTATGATCGCAACACCGAAGACCGCGAGGAAATCTGCGCGCGGCTGGCGGCCGAACGCGGCGCCGTGATTGTTCCGAGCTATGATGATTTTGACATCATCGCCGGGCAGGGCACGGCGGGGCTTGAGTTCGCGCGCCAGGCAGCGGCGATGGACAAGCCGCTGGACCATCTGATTTCGCCGGCGGGCGGGGGCGGGCTGATCAATGGCGTGGCGCTGGCCTTCGGGCAGCTGTCACCGGCAACGAAGATATGGGCGGCGGAGCCCGAGGCGCATGACGACTGGGCGCGGTCTCTTGAAGCGGGGCAAATCCTTGCCAATGCGCCGGGCACGCGCTCGATCTGTGACGCCATCCTTACGCCAAAGCCGGGCTATCTGACGTTTGCGCTGGGCCAAAGGCAGTTGGCCGGGGGCCTGCGGGTTACCGATGCGGAAGTGCGCGAGGCGATGCGGATGGCATTCCGTTATCTGCGCGTCGTGGCCGAACCGGGCGGGTCAGCCGCGCTGGCGGCGGCGTTGCGGGGCTTGCCCGAGACTATGAAGGGCAAGCGGATCGGCATCATCCTTTCGGGCGGGAATGTGGACGTGGCGCAATATGCCGCCATCCTCAGCTCGGCCGGCTGAAGCATGGTTTACGCATGTTAACCACGTCCGCCTACGGATAATAATCTGTAAATCGGCCGCCAGTATGGTTAAATTCACCTTCCGCACCCGGATGAGATTAACCGCGTCTCTTTCAGGAGACCTTATAACGCATTGCTTAAACCTGTAGCCGGGCACGCAGCAGAAGCTGCGCCGATAGAGGGCTTCAGAATGAAAGCGATACCCCTGATAAGCCTCGGCTTGTCTCTGGCGCTGGGCGCGGGCGCTATTTTCTTCGGGCGCGAATTCATGGGCGGCGGCGGGCCGGAGGCGAATGCCGCTGTGACGGCGGCGCCCGCAATTCAGATGACGCAGATTGCCGTGGCGAAGACAGCGATCGAGCCGGGCAAGCTGATTGACCCTGCGATGGTGGAGCTGCGAGACTGGCCCGAGAACGCTGTTCCACCGGGCGCGCTGCGCGCCGTTTCCGAACTAGGCGAGAAAGCGTATTCCCGCGGGCTGATGGTGGCGGGCGAACCGCTGCTGGCCGAGAAGATCGACACAACCGGCAGTGTGCTGACATTGGCGGCGAATATCCAGCCGGGGATGCGGGCCGTTTCCGTGGTGGTTTCCAATGATACCGGCGTGGCAGGATTTGTGCTGCCGGGCGACCGGGTGGATGTGAACGAGTTTGTTGAGGAGAAGGACGCGCGCGCGGCGCCGGAAGATGCGCGGCGCTCGGCCAATGTGCTGGCGCAGCCTGTGCTCAAGGGCGTGAAGGTTCTGGCGGTGGATCAGACGTTTGAATCCGGCCTTGAGGGCGCGCGGCCTTCCAATACCGTGACGCTGGAGGTGACGCCGCAGGACGCGCTGCTGCTGGGCGCGGCGAGCCGGCGCGCGGCGCTGGGCCTTGCGCTGATCGGGCGGGAGGAAGAACTCGCCGAGGTGATCGAGGCGCCGAAGGCGGCGAAGACGCCGCAGACACGCCCGGCGCGGACGTCGCGCGCGCCTGTGACGGCCACCGTGCGCGTGATCAACGGATCGGAGGATACGCAGGTGACGACGCCTGTGGCGCCGCCAGCAGTTCCTGCTGCGGCGGCGGGAGAGGCAGGCTGATGCGCGGCATGAAACGTATACTGATGGCCGGGGTTCTGGCGGCGCTCTGCGCGCAGCCTGTGCTGGCCTGGACGCAGCGGTCGGCTGCCGCAGGGGCTGACCGGCTGGAGCTGCGCCGGGGAAAATCGGCGGTGGTGGAGGCAGATGCCTCCTTTGCGACCATCGTGGTTGCCGATCCGGAAATTGCCGAGGCGATGCCGACTTCCAACCGCTCCTTCTTCGTGCGCGGCAAGCGGCCGGGCGGAACGACGGTTCTGATCTATGATGAGGCGGGCGCGATTGCAGAACTGATCGAGGTGGAAGTGAAGCTCGGTCTGGACGAGCTGCGCGGAGATCTGCGCCGTCTTCTGCCGGGGGAGATCATTGATGTGTATGCGGTGCATGACGGGGTGTATCTTGACGGCAAGGTGACGACGGCGGCTGCGGCGGAAATGGCGCTGCAGGTGGCCGAGCGGCATGTGCCCGGCGGGGTGGCGAACGGGCTGTCTGTGGGGCAGAGCCAGCAGGTGATGCTGGAGGTGCGCTTCCTGGAGGCGAGCCGGAATGCCGTGCGCGAAATCGGCTTTGGCAACACGATCAATGCCAATGATGTGGTGGTTGGCACCGAGGGTGGAACGGTTTCCGGCCTGCTGGAGAAAACGCTGGCGGTGTTCACCAATGTGGGCGGGGAGAATATCGATATCCGCCTGCGGGCATTGGAAGAGAAAGGCATTATCCGCACACTGGCGGAGCCGAATCTGGTGGCGCTGTCGGGCGATACGGCGAGCTTTCTGGCGGGGGGCGAGTTTCCGATCCCGGTGGCGAGCCGCGACAATGAAGTGACCGTCGAGTTCAAGAAGTTCGGTGTGAGCCTTGATTTCACGCCAACCGTACTGGGCGACGGGCTGGTGAACCTCCGGGTACGGCCGGAAGTATCGGCGCTGGACCGGGGCAATGGTATCCGCGCCTCCAACATTGATATTCCGGGCGTATCCGTGCGCCGGGCGGATACGACGGTGGAGCTGCATGACGGGCAGGCCTTTGCCATCGCGGGCCTGCTTCAGAACAATTACAGCAACGATGTGCGCCAGACGCCATGGGTGGGCAATGTGCCGGTGTTGGGGGCGCTGTTTTCCTCCAAGCGGTATCAGCGCAACGAGACCGAGCTTGTCATCATCGTGACGCCGCGCCTTGTTCAGCCCTTCTCGCATCCCGAGGCGGTGGCTTCGCCGCTGGACGCTGTGGCCGAGCCGACGGAGGCGGAGTTCTTCCTGCTGGGGAAGACGGCAGGCGGACTTTCCATAGTTTCAGGGGACGGATCATGAGCAGACCTATCAGACTTTCACTTGTTGCCGCAATGATGGTGCTTTCGGGGTGTGCTTCGCATGACCGGCAGGATCAGTATGTGCTGGGCGAGGCGACGCGGGCGAACATTGCAGCGCAAGCTGTGCGGGATGTGAACCTGCCCAACTCGCGCCCCGTGGAGACGAGTTCCGGCGTGCGTGCGGCCAAGGCCGTGCAGGCGCTGAATGAGGGCAAGACGAAGAAGCTCGCCGATGCAGGCGGCACGGGGGGCGGGGAGTGAGCCACGGAGCGATAGCGGCGCAGTTGCCGGGGGCAGAGGGCGGGCGCGCGCCCTTGCCGCCGCTGGCAGTTCTGGCGCGCGGGGACGTCGCGGCCTCGCTGGCGCCGATGTGTACGGATCTTTTTGACGTTTCCAGGCTGACGCCGCCGGAGACGGTGTTGCGGCACGGCGGCGGGCTGATCCTGATTGAGCAAGGCATGCCAGGCTGGGACCAGCTATTGCTGCTGCTGGCGGTGGAGCGGCCGGGCAGCGCGGTGATCGTGGTGTCTGATCAGCTGCCGGCACATATGGTGCGGGCCCTGATGAAGATCGAGGCTTCCGATATTCTGCCCTCTTCTGCGCGCGCAGGCGATATAGCGGGCGCTTTCGAGCGACTCTGCGAGACGCGGGCGGCCGAGGGGGAAAAGGCCCCGCCCCAGACATCTGTCTGCTGGGCATTTCGCGGCGCCGTGGGTGGGGCGGGCGTTTCCACGCTGGCGATTGAAAGCGCCTTTGCGTTGGCGCGGATTGTCGGGCCCGGAAAGGTGTGCCTGGTTGATCTCAATCTGGCCGATGGCATGACGGCCTCCTTCCTTGAGGCAGTACCGAAGCTGGACCTCAAGGCGCTGTCTGCGGCGCCCGAGCGGCTGGATGCCCGGCTGATGGCGGCCTGGTGCTGGCAGCATGAGGATGGCGTGTCGATCATCGCTTCGCCGCGTGATCCCGATGCTGACGCGCTGGCAACCGAGGCGGCGATCCTGCGGCTACTGGATGTGGCGTGCGGCACGTTTGAATATGTGCTGCTCGACATGCCGCGTCATATGATGCCCTGGACGAAGCCAGTTCTGGCGGCAGTGGATCAGGCGATTGTGGTCAGTGAGCTGACAGTGCCGAGCCTGCATGCGGCGGCGGATATGTGCCGGGATATTGACGTCTTGCGCAAGGATGGCAGCAAGGCGCGGCTTGTGCTGAACCGCATGTTCCCGAAGAAGAACTTCCGGGCAGGGTTTCCGGTGGAAAAGGCCGAAAAGTCCATTGAGCGCACGATTGATGTGACCATTACATCTGACTGGGACGCAGCGCGCACCGCCGTGAACCTCGGCAAGCCGATTGCCGACGTGAAGCCGAAAAGCCCGCTGGTGGCCGATGTGGCGGGGCTGGTGCGCAAGCTGGCGCCGGAGGAGGCGCTGGCCACGCTGGCGGCAAACCATAAAGCCAAGAGGGCGAAGCGATGAGCCGGTTTGGATTTACCAGCGCGGCGCCCAAGCCGCCGGATGCAGCGCCGGTGGCCGTTGCCCCGGCGTCGCCCGCGCAGCGCGGCAAGCCGGAGCAGGCCGCGTTTGACCTTCTGGATGCAAAGCTGCGCGTGCATGCGAAGCTGATCGACGAGCTTGATCTTTCCGCGCTTGACAAGCTGGACGACGAGACGATGCGCCGCCGCGTGCGCGGTATCATCAGCGAGATCATCCGGAAGGAAGAGATGGCGCTGTCTGCGGCGGAGGAGGCGTCTTTCGCCGATGCCGTGATGGACGAAATGACAGGGCTTGGCCCGATCGAACCTCTGCTCAAGGACGATTCCATTGCGGATATCCTGATCAATGGCTGCAATCAGGTATATGTGGAGCGGCGGGGCAAACTGCAGCTGGCCCCGGTGCGGTTTGCGGACAATGATCACCTGCTGCGGATCGTTCAGCGGATTGTGGCGGCCGTAGGCCGGCGCGTGGACGAGAGCCAGCCGCTGGTGGATGCGCGCCTGCTGGACGGAAGCCGGGTGAACGCCGCTGTGGCGCCGATTGCGATTGATGGGCCGCTCGTCTCTATCCGGAAGTTTTCAAAGTCTCCCCTGACGATGGATAAGCTGGTAGAGTTTGGCGCAATTCCAAAGCCCGTGGCGGAGTTCATTCTGGGCGCTGTGAAGTGCCGGGCGTCTACGGTCATTTCCGGCGGCACAGGCTCTGGCAAGACAACGCTGCTGAATGCGCTGTCTTCTGCCATCAGCCCGGACGAGCGCCTGATTACCATTGAGGACGCTGCCGAGCTGCAGCTTCAGCAACCGCATGTGGCACGGATGGAAACGCGCCCGCCCAACATTGAGGGCAAAGGCGAGATCCGCCAGCGGGAGCTGGTGAAGAACGCCTTGCGCATGCGGCCGGACCGGGTGATCCTCGGCGAGGTGCGCTCGGAAGAGGCGTTCGACATGCTGCAGGCGATGAATACCGGCCATGAAGGCTCCATGGCGACAATCCACGCCAACAATCCGCGCGACGCGATCACCCGACTGGAACAGATGGTGATGATGGGCGGCATGAAGATTTCCGAAGAGGCCATCCGTGGACAGATAGCCTCGGCGGTGAACTTCATTGTTCAGGCAACACGGCTTTCGGATGGCTCGCGCAAGGTAATCTCGATTGCCGAGATTACCGGTATGGAAGGTTCTGTTGTGCAGTTGCAGGAAATCTTCAAATTCGAGCGCACCGGCACCTCGCCCGAAGGCAAGGTGCTCGGTCATTTCACTGCAACGGGCCTGCGTCCCAAATTCATGGATGAGATGGAGCGCAAGGGCGTATTCATGCCTACGGGCCTGTTTGATCCCTCAAGCAAGTTCTGAAGGGGCGCCGCCCGTGTTTTCCCTGCCGGATATTGCAAATCTCGACACGCGGCTGGTGATCCCGGTGATCATGGCAGTGGGCGCGCTGGTGCTGGCGGCGCAATCCGTTCTGAGCCTCATTTCGGATGTGCGTACACAGCAGATTGTGAACCGCCGCCTTCAGTTCAAGGAGTGTTTCGCTACGCACAATGAAGCGATGGTGGAGCTGCGCAAGAGCCGGGGGCTGGACCGTGACGGCAATCTCACCATGTCGCTGCATTGGCTGAACCGGCTGATCGTGCGCTCCGGCCTGAAATTCCAGCCGGCCCGCTGGGCGGGCATGTCGCTGGCGGGCGCGGTGGTGGCCGGCGTGGCGGCGTTCATCTATCTTGGCGGGCTGGTGGCGGCCATTCCCGTTTTCCTGGCTTTCCTGATTGGCGCGCCGATTGTGGTGATACGGCATATTGCCGGCGCGCGGGCGAAGAAGCTGGCGACGCAATTGCCTGACGCGCTGCAGATTGTCTGCCGCAGTCTGGAGGCGGGCCATCCGGTCGCCACCGCCGTGAGCCTGGTGGCACGCGAGATGCCAGACCCGATTGGTACCGAATTTGGCATGACGGCTGATGAGGTGTCTTACGGCATGTCGCTGACCAATGCTGTGCAGCGCATGGCCGAGCGGGCGGGTGATCCGGATGTGGAGTTGTTTGCTGCGACGGTTCGCCTGCAGGAGAAGACCGGTGGCAATCTGACAGAGCTGCTGAAATCGAACACAAACACCATCCGTGAACGGCAGACCATGCGTCTCAAGGTGCGCGCGGCATCGTCCGAAGGGCGTGTTTCGGCAATGATCCTCACTTCTGCGCCGTTCATCGTGATGGCGGCAATTCATATGCTGCGTCCGGAATTCTATGGCAGCGTCATCCATGAGCCGATGATCCAGTACAGCTTTGCGGGGCTGCTGGTTTGGATGGGCATCGGCAATCTGGTGATGAACCGCATGATCAATTTCAAGATGTAGGGAGACGGAGGATGTCTGCGCTGCTCACGTCTGGTCCGGTGGTTCCCATGGTTCTGGGATTGCTGGCATTGTTGTTGGCGTTGCCGGGGCTGATCTCCTTTGTGCGCAGCCGGCAGGATGCCGGTGATATTGAGCGGCGGCTGACCCAGCGGCCGGGAGCCGCCCCCGTTGAAGCCAAGCGGGGCGAGAACCGGCTGGGCAAGGCGGTGATGGGCATTGCGGACAATGCGGCGCCTACGGATGGCGCGGAAGTCAGCGCGGCGCGCGCGAAGCTGAACCTCGCAGGCTTCACCGCGCCGAAGGCCGTGCCGCGGTATTTCTTTGCGCGTTTCGTGTGTGTGGTGATCCCGCAGGTGGGGCTGTTCTTCGCCCTGCCTTATCTGCAGGATTTTCCGAAATATGCCCCGATCCTTGCCTCGATCACGCTGGTGCTGGCGGGGCTGGCGGCGCCGGGCAAGTTTCTCGACATGCGCATTTCGCAGCGCAAGCAGGCCTGCTCGGGCGGCTTTCCGGACATGATGGACCTGATGGTGGCCTGTGTGGAGGCGGGGCTCAGCCTGGATGCCTCGGTGCAGCGGGTGGGGGAGGAGCTTGAACTGCGCCATCCCATCATTGCGGGGCATATGCGGACCCTTTCTCTAGAGCTGCGGGCGGGCAAATCGCGGAAGATGGCGTGGCGCGCCTTTGCCGACCGGATGGGAATCGAAGAGGCCGGATCGCTGGCCACAATGCTGCGTCAGGCCGAGGAAATGGGCACGTCGCTGGGGCAAACCCTGCGGGTTTTCTCGGCAGATATGCGCCAGCGGCGGATTCTGATGGCGGAGGAAAAGGCGATGGCACTGCCCGCCAAAATGACTTTACCTTTGATTTTATTCGTTTTTCCGGTTCTTCTCGGGGTGCTGATCCTGCCGGCGGTGGTGATGCTAACCAAGACGCTTGGCTGAAAAGCCGCTAGGCGAAGCGGAATGGGGTTGCTAGTTAGGCGGCCATGGCAACCTATCTTGAATTCGAAAAACCGATTGCGGAGCTTGACGCGAAAATCGCGGAGCTGGAGGCGCTGGCCGCCCGCAAGGATGGCCCTTCCATCAGCGATGAGCTGGCGAAGCTGAAGACCAAGTCGGTCAGGCAGCTGAAACAGATCTATTCGGAGCTGAACGCCTGGCGCATCACGCAGGTGGCGCGGCATCCGGACCGGCCGCACCTCTCCGATTTCATCAACACGGTCTTCGAGGATTTCGAGGAACTGGCGGGTGACCGGGTGTATGGCAATGACGAAGCCATCATCGGTGGCATCGCCCGCTTCAAGGGCCGCTCCGTCATGCTGATGGGCCATGAAAAGGGCCGCACCACAGAGAAGCGCCTGAAGCATAATTTCGGCATGGCGCACCCTGAAGGGTACCGGAAGGCGGTGCGCCTCATGGATCTGGCGGAGAAGTTCAATCTGCCGGTGTTGTCGTTCCCGGATACGGCCGGAGCTTATCCCGGCAAGGGCGGGGAAGAGCGCGGCCAGGCCGAGGCGATTGCGCGGGGAACCCAGCGCGGCCTGTCGCTGGGCGTGCCATTTGTGACGCTGATCATTGGCGAGGGCATGTCGGGCGGGGCCATCGGCATCGCGGCGGCAAACCGCGTTCTGATGATGGAATATGCCATCTATTCAGTGATCTCGCCGGAAGGCTGCGCCTCAATCCTCTACCGCGATGCGACCAAGGCGAAGGATGCGGCTGAGGCCATGGGGATCACGGCGCCGGAGCTGCTGAAGCACCGGATCGTCGATGGCATCGTCAAGGAGCCGGTCGGCGGGGCGCACCGTGACCCGCAACGTGCCATGGCGGCTGCAGCAAAGGCGATTGATGCCGCGCTTCAGGAGCTGGAGGGCATGACGCCGGCAGAGCTGAGGGCGCAGCGTCGGGAGCGGTTTTACGCCATCGGCCGCGAGGGCCTGTAAGGGCCGCTGATGGCCGAGAAGGACTGGATCCGCCGTTATTTCGCGCCGCTGGCAAAGGCGCCGGGCGCGGCGGGACTGACTGACGATACTGCTGAACTTTCAAAGAGTTATGGGCCCTTGATCGCCACCGTCGATGCGATGGTGGAGGGGGTGCACTTTTTTGCTGATGACCCGATCGAGACCGTGGCGTGCAAGCTGGTGCGGGTGAATGTGTCGGATATTCTGGGCTCTGGCGCGCGGCCGCGGGAGGCGCTGCTGACCCTGGGATGGCCCCAGGCGGGGCGCGATGCCCGGCAGATCCGGACATTTTCGGACAGTTTGGGAACGGAACTGGACAGATGGGGCATCCTTCTGGCCGGGGGCGACACCGTTATGACACCGGGCGGCCTGTTCCTGTCGCTGACCCTGACGGGCGAGTGCCTGGGACCTGCGCCGGTGCGGCGGGGTGGCGGCAGGCCGGGGGATGAGGTCTGGGTGACCGGTGAGATCGGCGCGGCGCGGCGCGGCTATCTCTGGAAGACGGAAGGGCTGGGTGAAGCGCGCTGGCTAAGCGCGCTGCAAGCCCCCGACCTGCCACCGCTGGAAGCAGGAAATCTCATCGCCAGCCATGCCAGCGCGGCGATGGACGTGTCTGACGGGCTGCTGGGCGATCTGGCGGCCCTGGCGGCGGCGAGCGGGCTGGCGGCGCAAATCGAGCTTGAGCGCGTGCCTTTTGCGGGCGGGGCGACAAGCCTTGTGGAAATGTTGGACCTTGCGTCCTGGGGCGATGACTATCAGCTGCTGTTCACGGCAAGCCCTCAATCCTCTGGTTTCATTGAAAATTCTGGTTTCAAGGTGACCCGGATCGGGCGCTTGTCCGAAGGGGCGGGGCTGACCGCTACGGTCTGTGGAAAAACTGTTAACTTACCGGAAACCCTCGCCTTCGAGCATGGCCGAGTCGGACAGCCTCCCGCTCGCTCCTGACGCGATGCATCTTGCGCGCGCCGGGCGCGGCTGGCAGGCAAGACAGTCTAAGAAGAAAAAGGAAACCGGACCGGGGTATAACCCGGCTGAGTTTCACTCTCGGGGAACGCAAGGAGGAAACCCTAATGACATGGTACGCGCTCGCGCTTGGTGCGGGTATATTATCGGTTCTGTATGGCTGGGTTCAGATCCAGTCGATCATGAAAGCCCCAGCGGGCAACGCCCGGATGCTGGAAATTGCAGCCGCCATTCAGGAAGGCGCCAACGCCTATCTGAAGCGGCAGTATCGCACGATTGGCATTGTTGGTGTCGTGGTGGCGATTGCGCTGGTGGTTCTGCTTACCTGGAAGGCGGCGGTCGGTTTCGTGATCGGCGCGGTGCTTTCGGGCGCGGCTGGCTATATCGGCATGCTGGTTTCGGTGCGCGCGAACGTGCGGACGACGGAAGCTTCGCGGCAGGGCCTGAATGCAGGCTTGAAGATGGCGTTCAAATCCGGCGCGGTGACGGGCATGCTCGTCGTCGGCCTCGCGCTGATCGGCATCGTTGGCTATTACGGCCTGCTGACCGGCCCGATGGGCCTCAGCCTTGGCGATGAGGGCCAGAAGCGAGAGATCATCGACTCGCTGGTGGCGCTCGGTTTCGGCGCTTCGCTCATTTCGATCTTTGCCCGTCTCGGCGGCGGCATCTTCACCAAGGGTGCAGATGTCGGCGGCGACATGGTGGGCAAGGTGGAAGCCGGTATCCCCGAAGACGATCCGCGCAACCCGGCAACCATTGCCGACAACGTGGGCGACAATGTGGGCGACTGCGCCGGCATGGCGGCTGACCTGTTCGAGACCTATGCGGTGACCCTGGTTGCCACGATGGTTCTGGGCGGGATCTATTTCGCGGCCACGCCCTACATCGCCGAGATCATGATGCTGCCCCTCGCCATCGGCGCGGTCTGCATTGTTACGTCCATCATCGGCACCTTCTTTGCCAACCTGTCGAAAGGGTCCACCAATGTCATGGGCGCGCTCTACAAGGCGCTTAACGTGACGGGGGTGCTGTCCATCGGCGGCCTGGCGCTTGCCATCCATACCGTTCTTCCGGGCGGCCTTGGCGGCACGCTGGAGGGCGCCGGCGCGCTGCTCGGCCTTGTTGACCCGGTAACCGGCGAAGCAGCCCAGATCACGGGCTGGAAGCTGTTTGCGTGCGGTGTGGCCGGTCTCTTCGTGACGCTGCTGATCGTGGTTGTCACGGCCTACTATACCGAGACGAAGTACCGCCCGGTGCGCTCCATCGCGAAAGCCTCGGAGTCGGGCCACGGCACCAACGTCATCCAGGGGCTTGCCGTTTCGCTCGAAGCGACCGCGCTGCCGGCGATGATCATCATCGGCGGCATCCTGCTGACCTACAATCTGGCGGGCCTTTACGGCATTGCCATTGCCACCACGACGATGCTGGCGCTGGCTGGCATGATCGTCGCGCTCGACGCATTTGGTCCGGTGACGGACAATGCGGGCGGCATCGCCGAGATGTCGGAGCTGCCTTCGGACGTCCGTACAACGACGGACGCACTGGACGCAGTGGGTAACACGACCAAGGCTGTCACCAAGGGCTATGCGATCGGCTCTGCCGGTCTTGGCGCGCTGGTGCTGTTTGCAGCGTATGCAGAAGATCTGAATTACTTTGCCGCCCGCGCGACAGAGGGGTCTTTCTTCTATGGGGTCAATGTCGATTTCTCGATTGCCAATCCCTATGTCGTGGTCGGCCTGCTGTTCGGCGGTCTTCTGCCATTCCTCTTCGGCGGTATGTCGATGATGGCTGTGGGCCGCGCGGCCCAGTCCGTGGTGGAAGAAGTGCGCCGCCAGTTCCGCGAAATGCCGGGCATCATGAAGGGCGAAGTGAAGCCCGATTATGGCCGCGCCGTGGATATGCTGACCCAGGCCGCGATCAAGGAAATGATCGTGCCGTCGCTGTTGCCGGTGCTCTCGCCGGTCGTGCTGTTTGGTGTGATCCTGCTGATCGGCGGATCGGGCGCGGCGCTGGCCTCTGTGGGTGCCATGCTGCTGGGCGTGATCGTGACGGGCCTGTTTGTTGCCATCTCGATGACCTCGGGCGGCGGCGCATGGGACAACGCCAAGAAGTATATCGAAGACGGCCATCATGGCGGCAAGGGCTCTGAAGCCCACAAGGCCGCCGTGACGGGCGATACGGTGGGTGATCCCTACAAGGATACCGCCGGCCCAGCCGTGAACCCGATGATCAAGATCACGAATATCGTGGCGCTTCTGATGCTGGCGGTTCTTGCCGGACACTGATCTTCAGTGGAAATATCAACGGAAACTCCTGGGGGCAACTCCGGGAGTTTTTCTTTGTGCGGCGCACATATCGGCAAATTCTATGACGGGGCATGACGCTTTCGATTGGGCGTGGCCCCGGCGGCGGCTATTCTTTTTCGATGCAGAAGCGCCGCCCGCCAGAATGCGGCGCCGGGAGGTTCAGCAGGACAAACGAGGCCCCGGTAGGGGCACCGTTGACACGCCAAGCGTCAAGGGATGCCCCGGTGGCCACTGGCGGCCGCCGCTTGCCCCTTCTGAACGAAGAAGGCCGCAGCCGGGGTCCCGGTTGCGGCCTTTGGATTTTCTGGAAGTGCGTCAGCCTCAGCGGCGGCCAGTCGGGTTGTCGGGTGTGCGCTCGTCCGTATTGGGCAGGCGCATGGCGCCGACGGTGCCGAAGATCTGTTCCCAGAAGCCGAGTTCGCGGCCGCGGGTGGGGGTTTCACGCGAGGCGTAGGAGACGATCTGGCCGTCTTCGACATTGTAGCGGACAACTTCATCCACGGCGTCGTCTTCGGTGAAGCGGATGGCGACGATGCTGCGCTCAACGACTTTCGGGCGATAGAAGGCAAACCGCTCCTGGATGTCAGAGTAGTAGAACCAGATGTTGGTGTCGAAGAGGCCCTCTGTGGAGGGGGAGCCAAGCTGGGCCAGAACGGTTGAGCGGGTGTCTTCGCCCGGCTTGATGTCGATCGGCTGGACTTCATCTGCGATATAGCCGTGGAAATCCCGCGCCGGGCTGAGGCAGGCTGTCAGCGGCAGTGCGGCAAGAAGGCCAGCGGCTACAAGGGAAAGACGCGCCATTTATGGCTCCTATAGGCTTTGACCGCAGACCTAGCGACAGGTAACCGGGCTTGGCAAGCATTGGAGTACAGGGGTGATCGCTTTTTCAGGCAGCTGGTTCCGCAGGCCCGGGGCACTCAAAAAGGCTGTGGCCCAGGCGCATGGCCGGCTTGTGCGCGAAGCCCTGATGCCGGTCCACTACGAGACACGCGGCGTGCCCGACACTTTCGAGGGCCGCGCGCAGATGGTGACGGCGATGACGGCGCTGGCTTGTGCCCGGTTTGCCGAGGTGGGCGGGCCGCTGGCGGCGGAGCTGACGGAGCGGCTGAACGCCAGGGTGCTGGACGGATTTGATGCCGCCTTCCGGGAGAAAGGTGTGGGCGACCATTCCATCGCCCGCAAGGTGCGCACGCTGGCGGAAGCCCATTCGGGGCTGGGCCGGGCGCTGGTGGAGGCGTTGCGGGAAGATGATTCGGACGAGGTGCTGGCAGCGGTGTTGCAGCGCAACGGGGTGACGGCGGCGGACACGGCAGGCGCGCTGGCAGCGGCGCTGCGCCGGTATCAGGCGCTGTTTGCGGGCCAGAGCGACACGGAAATCCTCTCCGGCGGGTTCGCCTGTGGCGGGAGTGCGCCGGCGGTCTGAACTACAATCGGGTGTGGCGCACCGCATCTCTCCCGTTGCTTTGAGGGGCGGCGCCACTTAAACCACGCAAAAATACGCACAACGCCGTAACCGCGGTCTTTTCTCCATGCAGCGCAAACTGACGCTCTCGATTGATGCCATGGGCGGTGATGCCGCGCCGGGCGTCACCATTGACGGAACCGCCGAGTTTCTCGCGGAGCGGCCGGATGCGCATGTGCTGCTGCACGGCGATGAGGCGCTGCTGGCGCCGCTGGTGGCGGCCAAGCCGGGCTTGGCGGCGAAGGTGACCATTGTTCACGCCGCCGAGAAGATCACGAGCGACATGAAACCCAGCCAGGCGCTGCGCCGGGGCAAGGGCACGTCGATGTGGAATGCCGTGGAAGCGGTGAAGGAGGGGCGGGCCGATGCGTCAGTCTCTGCGGGCAATACCGGGGCGCTGATGGCGATCTCGATGCTGCAGCTGCGCAAGATGGAGGGCGTCCACCGCCCGGCGATGACCGCGCTGTGGCCGACGCTGCGCGGGCGCACAGTGGTGCTGGATGTGGGCGCCAATGTGGAGGCCGATGCCGAGCAGCTGGTGACCTTTGCGATTATGGGCGAGGCGTTTGCCCGTGCGACGCTGGGCGTTGAGCGGCCATCGGTGGGCCTGCTGAATATCGGTTCGGAAGAGATGAAGGGCCATGAGGAGGTGCGCGAAGCCCATGAGCTGCTGCGCAACTCACCGCTGAAGATGGATTATCGCGGCTTTGTCGAGGGCGATGACATCTCTGCAGGGGCGGTGGATGTCGTGGTGACCGATGGCTTCACGGGCAATGTGGCGCTGAAGACCGGCGAGGGCGTGGCGCGGATGCTGGCGAGCCGGATGCGGGAAGCGTTCACGGCCAATCTCAGCTCGAAGATGGGCGCAGCGCTTGCCATGAACGGGCTGAAGCGTCTGAAGGATTTCATGGATCCCAGCAATGTGAACGGCGGCGTGCTGATCGGGCTTGGCGGGGTTTCGGTGAAAAGCCATGGCGGGGCAGATGCCCGCGGGTTCGCGCGCGCCTGCGTGCTGGCCGCTGACCTGGCATTGAGTGATTACCGGACCGAGATTGCGGCAAACCTTGCCCGCGTCGGAACCGGCGGTCTGGCAGCAGAGTAACGGCGCCGGGCGCCAGACGAGGATACGCAGAATGGGAAAGCGCAGCTTTATCCGTGGCACCGGCAGCTATCTGCCTGAACGTGTTCTGACGAATGACGAACTCTCCACGATGGTCGAGACCACCGATTCGTGGATCCAGGAGCGTACCGGTATCAAGAAGCGCCACATTGCGGCCGATGGTGAGCTGACCTCCGACATTGCCGTGCAGGCGGCGCGCCGGGCGCTGGACGCGGCGGGCATGAAGCCTGAAGAGATCGACCTGATCGTGCTGGCGACGACGACGCCGGACCAGACCTTTCCGGCGACGGCGACGGCGGTGCAGGCGAAGCTGGGCACTGGGCCCGGCGCGGCGTTTGATGTGCAGGCAGTGTGCTCTGGCTTTCTGTTTGCGCTGGCCACGGCAGACTCGCTGATGAAGCAGGGCCTGTTCAACAAGGCGCTGGTGATCGGTGCGGAGACATTTACCCGCATTCTCGACTGGTCTGACCGGGGCACCTGCGTGCTGTTTGGGGATGGCGGCGGCGCGGTGGTGCTGGAAGCGGTGGAGTGGGACGGGGCAGACGATGCCGGCATCATCACCCACCATATCCGCACCGACGGGACGAAATCGGACCTGCTCTACGTTGACGGGGGCGTCAGCTCCACCGGCACCATCGGCCATGTGCGGATGGAGGGGAACAAGGTGTTCAAGCATGCGGTGACCAATATCTCCGCTGCCATTGAGGCCGTTCTGGCGGAAACCGGGCTGACGTCTGACGACATCGATTGGTTCGTGCCCCACCAGGCCAACAAGCGCATCCTCGACGGGGTCGCCAAAAAGATGAGCATTCCGGAGGAGAAGGTGGTCGTCACGGTCACCGAACACGCCAATACGTCGGCAGCGTCTATCCCGCTGGCGCTGGACCATGTTGTGCGTTCGGGCCGCGCAAAACCGGGCGATCTGGTCCTGTCAGAAGCGATGGGCGGCGGTTTCTCCTGGGGCGCCAGCCTCTTCCGGCTTTGATTCGGAAGAAATCTGACACAAATTTAGCTAACGCCTCTGCTAGGAATTCGTTAAGATTGCGGGCTTAGGCTTCATTGAGAGAAACGGGCTGACAGAATGAGCGACCGTACACTTACCCGCGCTGAAGTGACTGATGCCATCGTCCGAGAAGTGGGCGTGACCCGTCAGGAATCCGCTGACCTGCTGGACAGAACGCTGGACCTGATCGGGGCGGCGCTGGAGCAGGAACAGGAAGTGAAGCTGGCGCGGTTCGGCAACTTCGTGGTCCGCTCCAAGGCGGCCCGTGAAGGACGCAACCCGAAAACCGGCGAAGAGGCCCCGATTGCCGCCCGCCGGGTCGTGACGTTCCGTCCCTCGCCGATGCTGAAATCGCAAGTCGGCGGAGACTAGGCAACCAAGGAGGCACCTGCATGACGGCACTTAAAGCCCGGATTGAGAAATCAGCAGATGCCTACAGGTCCATCGGTGAAGCCGCAGCTGAACTCGGCCTGGAAACCCATGTGCTGCGGTACTGGGAAACACGCTTTCCGAAACAGGTGAGCCCCGTGAAGCGGCCCGATGGGCGCCGCCTCTTCCGTCCGCAGGATCTCGACGCGCTGCGGGCGATCCGCATTCTGGTGCATGAGCGGGGCATGACGCTGAAAGGCGCCAAGGCCGTGCTGACCGAGCAGGGCGTAGCCGCTGTTCTGGAAGGCACCGCCGCGATCACGCCGGACATGAGCCCCGCCGCTGGCCACGCCCGCGCGCTTCAGGAAACACTCGCCCGCGCCTATGGCGATGTGCCGGCAACCCCGGAGGCCCGCCGCGAGCGGCTGAACGAAACACTGAACGAGCTGTCGGAGCTGAAGGCGAAGCTCGACGCGCTGCGGGCGCGGCGAGAGGGCTGACGCATTTCGCTTTTAAGACTGGTTGCGCGTTTGCGCTTTTACGTGCTGCGAGCGGGTGCTGAACCAAGCCCGCAAGGCGGTCCACCGTGGGTCAACGCACTCCATGCCATGTTCGATTCGAGCAACAATGCTCGGACGAACAAGGATTGTTCAAAATGAAAGAACTACATCAGCTTCTCGAATGGTCTCAGTATGAGAGAGCTATTAGCTACGGTATTATTGAAGATATAGACGCGGGTGCGGTTCACCGATCTGGTCCGGTAGGCGGACCGCATCATGACGAGACACTAGAATTGGGCGCGCGGGAGTTTTCGGTGGTTCAGTACTTGGATGCACTGATCACCGAGCTTATCCGCCTGTTGCGAAAGTAGAAGTCCAACCAGTACTGCGTTGGGAAAACCCTGACGCGGTACTTTTTGACTTTGCGCCTAAACTTTTGCGCGCGGGGATCGTTTCGGTGAACGGGCTATCCCAAGTAGGTGCTCAAGTTCGCTTTTTAATGAAAGAAGGTCCCGGCTCTGCGGCCGCTGCGCGGCCTTGGCCGGGATGACACGCCGGGGTTTGTGTCTCTGTTTTCCCCGGAAATTTCATGGTCGGAGCGAGAGGATTCGAACCTCCGACCCCTAGTCCCCCAGACTAGTGCGCTAACCGGGCTGCGCCACGCTCCGACCGAGAGGCGCTGTATAGGCAAAGGCCACCGGCGCCGCAACGGGTTATTGCGGGTTAAGAACAGCGGAATTTTGTACCGGCTCGCGAATAGGCTGAGGGCGCGAGGGTGGAAGATCGCTGGTCATGCCTATATTAGGCGGGAAACCGAGACAGGAGAGCGCGCTATGGCGATGCCGAAAATTACCCGCACCGAGCGCGAATGGCGTGAACGGCTGACCGAGCAGGAGTTTGCCGTGGGCTTTGGCGAAGGCACTGAGCGGGCTTTTACCCCCGGCAACTATCAGGACGAGAAGCGCAAGGGCATCTATCACTGCAAGGGGTGCGATACGCCGCTCTGGTCGTCCGAGCACAAGTTTGATTCCGGTACGGGCTGGCCGAGCTTCTGGCGGCCGATTGGCGAGGGCCTGATGGGCACCAAGACCGACTACAAGATCGGCGTGGCGCGCACCGAATGCCATTGCGCCACCTGCGGCATGCATATGGGGCACGTCTTCAATGACGGGCCGCCGCCGACGGGTATGCGCTGGTGCATCAACGGGATCGTGCTGGATTTCAGGCCCGCCGAGTAAGGAAGGGCTGGACAATTGGGGGCAGCTCGCTTCAGATATTTCGAATATCGATAAGCGGAGCCCCCCATGCGCCTTGCTGCAAATCTCGCCGGCCTGGTGGCCGCAACAACCTTTTTAACTGGATGTATGACAGTGAACGAAGAGACGGACACGTCTGCGGCGCTGGTGGCAGACACGCCGGCGGCCTCATGGCCGGCCCCGCCAGTGGCCCCGCGCATTGATCACGAGATCACGCAGCTCGGCCGCACGCGGAACGACCCCTATAACTGGCTGAAGGATGAGAACTGGCAGGAGGTGATGCGCGAGCCGTCGCTGCTGCGCGCCGACATCCGCGATTACCTGCTGGCGGAGAATGCCTTCACCAAGACCGTTCTGGAAGATCCGACGGCGGCGCTGCGCGAGGAGTTGTTTGCCGAGATGCGCGGGCGCATCAAGGAAGACGACAGCTCGGTTCCGGATATTGATGGTCCGTGGGCGTATTATACGCGCTTCCGTGAAGGGGGTGAGTATGCCGTGTTTGCACGCCGGCCGGCGGCGGATGCGTTCAATCCCGAGGCGCCCGAGACGTTGCTGTTGGACGGTGACGCGCTGGGCGATGGGCAGGACTATTTCGCCTTTGGAGACATTGAGGTTTCCCCGGACCATAACTTCATCGCGTATGGCACGGACCTGAAAGGCAGCGAATTCTACGAGATCCGGGTAAAGAATATCGAGACGGGCGAAGATACCGGCGTCTTGATCGAGAACGCTTACGGGCCGATGGAGTGGAGCAAGACCGGCAAGGCGATCTTCTGGGTGGCGCGCGATTCCAATGGGCGCCCGAACGCGGTTTACCAGCGCAGCCTGGAAAGCGGCGAGGACACGCTGATCTATGAGGAGCAGGATCCGGCTTTCTTCGTCAGCATCTCCACGACCGAGAGCGAGGAACTGATCCTTGTCAATGCGTCCGGCCATACGACGTCGGAAATCCACTGGTTCCCTTCTGATGAACTGAACCCGAAGCTGCGCACGGTTGCGCCGCGCGTGACGGATCACGAATATTCCGTGACCCAATGGGATGGTGAGTTCTACATCATCACCAATATGGATGGGGCAGTGGACTACAAGCTGATGAAGGCGCCGCTCAGCGCCATGTCTCCGGCTGAGTGGGAAGAGGTTATCCCGCATCGTCCGGGTACGCTGCTTATGGGTATCACGGCGCAGCAGGATTATCTGACGATCATGGAGCGCGAGAATGGCCTTCCGCGCATCGTGATCCAGGCGCGCGCTGATGGCTCGACCCATTCGATCAGCTTTGACGAAGCCGCTTATGAATTGGGGCTGGAAGGCGGGTATGACTATCAGACGCCGATCCTGCGCTTTGACTATGCCTCACCGGCCACGCCCGACCAGGTGTTCGACTATGATCTGAACACGCGCGAGAAGACCCTGCGCAAGACGCGGGAAGTGCCCTCGGGCCATAACCCCGCCGACTATGTGGTTGAGCGGATCATGGCGCCATCTTGGGATGGGGCGGAGGTGCCGGTCACAATCCTGCGCCACAAGGATACGCCTGTGGATGGCACGGCGCCGCTGCTGCTTTACGGCTACGGCTCCTATGGCATGTCGATGCCAGCAGACTTCCGCACGGGGCGTCTCAGCCTTGTGGACCGCGGCTTTATCTATGCCATCGCCCATATCCGGGGCGGCATGGAGAAGGGCTATCAATGGTATCTGGACGGTAAGCTGGAGAAGAAGACCAATACCTTCAAAGACTTCGTGGCTGCCGGGGAATATCTTGTTGCCCAGGGCTATAGCGCCAAGGGCCGCGTGGTGGCTCATGGCGGGTCGGCCGGCGGTCTGCTGATGGGCGCTGCGGCGAACATGGATCCGGAGCTGTTCGGTGGCATCATTGCGGCTGTTCCGTTCGTGGACGTTCTGAACACAATGTCGGATGAAAGCCTGCCGCTGACCCCGCCGGAGTGGCCGGAATGGGGTAATCCGCTGACGGATGAAGCCGCCTATGACACCATCCTCGCCTACAGCCCCTATGACCAGGTGAACAACAAGCCCTATCCGGCGATGCTGATCACGGGTGGCGTGACCGATCCGCGGGTGACGTATTGGGAGCCGGCGAAATGGGCCGCCAAGCTGCGTCACGAGGCACCGGACGCTGGCCCGTATTTCCTGCGCATCAATATGGATGCCGGGCATGGCGGCGCTTCGGGCCGGTTTGAGGGCCTGAAGGAAGTGGCCACAGAGTATGCCTTTGCTCTGGCGGCTGTCGGCAAGGTAGAGAATCTGAAGATCGCGCGCGAGGACTAGGGCGCTTGCTCTACTGCCTAGATTGCGAGTTCAACGGTTTTGGCGGAGAGCTCATCAGCCTTGCCCTGTCGGGTGAGGCTGGTGAGCTCTACCTCTGCCGTCCGCATGCTGAGCTTGAGACGCTGGGCCTGCACCCATGGGTGGAGGAGCATGTTCTGCCGCTGCTGGATGTGGGCGGGGCGCGGCCGGTGGTGTTACCGCAGGAGGCGTTCGGGCGCGCCATTCAGGCCTTCCTGAAGAACGAAACCGCCCCTTGCGTGATTGCCGACTGGCCGGAAGACCTGACGCATCTGATGCAATGCCTGATCCTGTCGCCGGGACAGATGGTGCGGATACCGGATCTGACGCTGAAGCTGATGCAGGTGTCCGCCTGGCCGAGTGACCTTGAAGGCGCCATTCAGCACAACGCGCTTTGGGACGCGCGGGCGCTGCGGCGTGCGCTGACGCTCAATCGCGGCGAAATCTGAGGGCAAAGAAAAAGGGAGGCGAAACGCCTCCCTTTGTTTGTCTGGCAATCAGACGGGCTGGCCCTTAGCCGTAAAGCACCGTGATCGATTCAGCGATCAGGGCGGGGCGCTCCTGGCCTTCGATCTCGACGGTGGCTTCCATCTTCATCTGCTTGCCGCCCGATTTGGCCTCGACCGACAGGCATTTCTGGCGGAGGCGAACCTTGGAGTTCACGGGCACCATGTTGGTGAAGCGGACTTTATCGGAGCCGTAGTTGATGCCGCGGGTGACGCCTTCCACGCGGAGCACTTCGGCGCCGAGCATCGGGAGCAGCGACAGGGTGAGGAAGCCATGGGCGATGGTGGAGCCCATCATCTGCTTGGCTTTTTCCTCATCCACATGGATCCACTGATGGTCGCCGGTGGCGTCAGCGAAGAGGTTGATCCGGGCCTGGTCGATGACGTGCCAGTCGGACACACCGACTTCCTGTCCAGCCAGGGATTCGAGATCAGCGTAGGCAATTTTGCGCGGATTGGCCATGGGATTCCTCCTTGAATGTATAAGACTTCTTGTGGCGCGGCGCGGGCCAATCTGCAAGGTTAACTGAGCGTCAACCCCAAACAGCCTAATGCGGGCTGCCGCCATGGGCGTGGCAGGGCTGACGAGGGAGGCAGAAATGGCCGAGTCGCCAACGATTTCGATTGAACCCGGTAACCGGGGCAATGCCAACCTTATCTATTTTCTCTACATTGTGGCACCTGTCTTCTTTCAGGTGCTGGCGCTGATCGGCGTGGTGATGGCCTATCTCGGCAAGGGCAAGGGAGACGCTCTGGTAGAGAACCATTATCGCAACCAGATCAACATCTTCTGGAAGATGCTGCTGTATTGCGTGATCTCGGGTCTGCTGACTTTCCTGCTGATCGGGCTCCTGCTCTTCCTGGCGGCGCTGGTCTGGTACATCGTGCGGATCGTGAAGGGCTTGCAGGCGCTTGCCGCCGGCGAGATGGTGGAAAACCCGGATAGCTGGCTGCTGTGACGTAAAAAAAGGGCCGCACGGCTGCGGCCCTTGAATTCTGATTCTGATAAAGCCGCCGCGCGATCAGACGATGCGGCTGTTCTTGTTGCCCCAATAGCGGTCACGGATGAGGCGCTTGTAGAGCTTGCCGGTCGGGTGGCGCGGCAGTTCGGGATCGAAGTCGATGCTCTTGGGGCATTTCAGCTTCGAGAGATTTGCCTGCGCGAAGGCCATCAACTCGGCTGCCAGTTCCTCGGAATGGGCAATGCCCGGCATCGGCTGGACCACGGCCTTCACCGCCTCGCCGAACTCCTCATCCGGCACGCCGATCACCGCCACATCGGCCACTTTCGGGTGGGTGATCAGGACGTTCTCGGTTTCCTGCGGATAGATATTCACGCCGCCGGAAATGATCATGAAGGCCTTACGGTCGGTGAGATACAGGAAGCCGTCTTCATCCAGCTTGCCGACATCGCCGAGGGACGACCAGTCGGGATGCTTGGGGTTAAGCGCGGCTTTGTTCTTTTCCGGATCGTTGTGATAATTCGGCGGCGTGGTGCCGGAGAAGTAGACTTGGCCTTCTTCGCCGATGGGAAGCTCGTTGCCTTCCTCGTCGCAGATGTGAACCTTGCCGTGGATGGCGCGGCCGACCGTGCCTTTGTGGGTCAGCCAGTCAGGGCTTTTCACATAGGTCATGCCGTTGCCTTCAGAGCCGGCATAGTATTCGTCGATGACCGGGCCCCACCAGGCAATCATCTGTTCCTTGACCGGAACCGGGCAGGGCGCAGCGGCGTGGATGGCGAAGGTCATGCTGGAGACGTCATATTTCTTGCGGACGTCTTCGGGCAGTTTCAGCATCTTCACGAACATGGTCGGCACGACCTGGGTGTGCGTGACTTTGTATTTCTCGACCGCTTTCAGGAAGTCTTCCGGATCGAATTTCTCCATCACGATGACGGTCGAGCCGATGCGCGTGAAGGTCATGCACCAGCGCAGCGGCGCAGCGTGATAAAGCGGGGCGGGCGAGAGATAGACGGAGTCCGGACTGGCGCCGGACATCGCGCGGGCGATCTGGACGAGGATGTTGTCGGCATCGATCGGCAGGTTCCGCTCCAGCGGCGGGCGGATGCCTTTCGGGCGGCCGGTGGTGCCCGAGGAGTAGAGCATGTCGGTGCCTGCCATCTCGTCGGCAACCGGTGTCTTGGGGAAGGAGGCGGCGTGGGCCTCCAGAGCGGTGAAGCCGGCAACTTCGCCGTCAATGGACCAGAGGTCTTTCAAGCCAGCGGCCTTGGCGGCCTCCAGGGCAACGCTCGCCTTGTTGGCGCCCGCGATGAGCAGCTTGGAGCCGGAGTCTTCGATGATGTATTTCACTTCCGGCGCGGTGAGCCGCGAGGAGATGCAGACATAGTAAAGACCGGCCCGCTGGGCGCCCCAGCAGATTTCGAAATAGCGCGGCGAGTTTTCCGCAAAGATGGCGATGGTGTCGCCGGGCTGGCAGCCTGCCGCGCGCAGGGCGTGGGCGATCTGGTTGGAGCGCTCGTCCAGTTGGCGGAACGTGATGGTTTCGCCCGATCCGGCCATGATGATGGCGGGTTTATCGGGATGGGTCCGCGCGTGATGACAGGGGTGCATGACGTATCTCCTCCGGGTGTGAAGCCTGTGCGCAGAGGCGCCCGCTTCGTCTCGCGGCGGACTTTAACGGCCCTTAAGGGACTGTCCACGACTGACCTAACGAGAGGGCCTGCGATTCCAGTGCCTTACCGGCGGGAGGGACATGCCCGGCCCTCTGCAGGGCCGGGCAGCAGAGGGGTCAAGGCTCCATTGGCCCGTTGAACTGGCGGGCAAAGAAGTCGTCCTTGCGCCAGAGGGGGCGTTGGTCGGCATTGGCGAGGGCGAGCGCAATGCGCGCCTTGATGGCGGCAAAACGGGCGGCGGCGTCAAAGTCGATGGCGTTGGTCATGTCGTCTGACGGGCGGTGATAGTTGGTCGTCATGTGACGGGCGAACTCTTCGGCGCCGCCATTCTGCCAGCCGGGGATGAGATAGACAGACGGGATGCCCGCTTCGACGAAGCGGAAATGGTCTGACCGGGTGAAAAGCCCCTGATCCGGCACAGGGTCCGGGCTCAGGGTAATCTTCATCTCCGCAGCTGCCTTCTCGACTTCCTCGATGATGGTGGAGCGGGCGCCGCCGAAGACAACGAGATCGGTGAAGGGATAGGTCAGGATCGGCATGTCGAGATTGACGTTGGCGACGATGTTGCCTTTGGGCACGGTTGGGTTCAGCGCGAAATACTGCGCGCCCAGCAGGCCCTTCTCCTCAGCGGTCAGGGCGATGAACATGACGGAGCGTTTCATCGCGGGGCCGGCCTTCAGCATGCGGGCGGCCTCAAGCAATGTGGCGATGCCGCTGGCATTGTCGAGCGCGCCATTGTTGATCTGGTCGCCTTCGATGCCTTTTGTGATGCCGATATGATCGAGGTGCGCCGTCAGCACGATGACTTCGTTCTTGAGGATGGGATCGGCGCCTTCAATCATGCCGATGACGTTGGCGGATTGGACCTGATCATGCGTGGACGTCTGCGTGAGGTGGATGGTGTAGGGCAGGGCAAAGCCATTTACGTTGCCACCTTCGGCTTCGGCCGTTTCCAGGATGGCGGGCCAGCTTTCGCCGGTGCCTTCAAACAGTTTCGCTGCGCTCTCCATGGAGACGGAGGCGCCTGCCTTGATATTTGGGGCCCGGTCGAAGGGTGTGCCGTCTGCGCCGATCCAGGTGAGGCCTGCGCCATCCAGGCGGCCTTCGCGGATAAGGCGTTCGAACGGGTAAACGCCGCGCGAGGTAGGCGTTTCCAGGGTGACGATCCCGATGGCGCCGCGCTCGGAAGCGTTCACGAACTTGCGGCTGCCATAGAAGGCGCGCTCCTCGCTCTGGATACCCTTGGGGGTGCCTGAGAGCATCACGGCGATCTTGCCGTTGAGGTCGAGCCCGGCATAGTCATCCCGGCCAAGATCCGGCGCGACGATGCCGAAGCCGACGAACACGGCTTCGCCTGTCACATCGCTCACGGGCGCGGAGAGCGAATTGCCCATTGCGTAGTCAACATTTTCCGTAAACGGAATGGTGGCGCCAGTCGCCGTATTGGTGACTTCCATCAGGCGGCCCTCCGGTGCGCGAACGGACCGCAGGAAGGAGATCGTCTGCATATAGCTGCCCGCGTCTCCCGCAGGCTTCAGGCCGATTTCAGCAAACTCGGCGGCAACATAGTCTGCGGCCAGATCAAAGCCGGGCGTGCCCGCTTCGCGGCCTTCCAGATCGTCCGAGGCCAGAAATTCCATATCGGCACGGATGTTTTCCGCATTGGCTTCCGGCAGCTCTGCCGGTGTGGGCGGCGGCGGGGGCGCGGCGGGCGCGCAGGCACTGAGCGCCAGGGCGGCGGCGAGGACGAGGCTTGGCAGGGATCGGGACATTCAGCAGTCTTTCTTGAAGTGAGGCGCCGGGATCAGAATTCGCGTAGCCAGTAGGTCATGGGGTGGGGCAGGTCTGGACCGCCGGGCTCCGTGGGCCATGCGAACTCCGTAACAAGGCCCGGCAGCTTGCGGTAGCCCCGCTTCTGCCAGAAACTGTCGAGGGGGCTGTAATCGGCCGGGCGCAGGGGGTGGCTGGCGGGCCGATCAACCGCGCAGAAGCAGGCGCGGGCATAGCCGCGATCCTGCGCGTGCTTTTCGCGGGCATCGAAGAAGGCATGGCCGAGCCCCCCGCCGCGAAAGCCGGATTTCAACACAGACTCTCCAAAATAGAATGTGGAAGAAAGGTCAAACCCGGCGGCCTTGAGGGGCGCGGCAAACTCCCCGTGATGATCATCAATGGCAGAGCCTGTGGCGCAGCCGACGATCTGCCCCTCTTCTTCTGCAGCAACGATTAAGGCATCCCGCGCCTTTGCAAACGTACGCAGATATTTCTGCTCATACTCTTCCGTGCCGGAATAGAGATAGGGAAACGCGCGGAACACTTCGATCCGCAGACGCGCGAGCGCGGGCAGGGCGCGCTCCAGGTCTTCTCCCGTCAGAGGGCGGACGATCATGATACCTGCCGGATCCATTCTTTGAGATTGTAATAGGTGGTGACGCGCTGAATCTCGCCATCCTCCACATCAAAGAAGGCGCCGGCGGGCAGGCGGTAGGTCTGGCCGGTGGCTTCGGGCAGGCCGGCATCTGTCTTCTTGTAGATGCCGTTAACGATGAACTCCGCCGAGGCGCGGGTGCCATCCGGTGAGGCCATCACCACGATGTCGGTCAGGGTCTCGTCATAGCAGTCATCCATATGGGCGATGAAGTCTGCAAAGGCTGCGCGCCCGCCACGCTTGTCGCCCTCATTGACGAAGTGATTGATATTTTCCGAAACACAGCCCGCCATGGAGTTCCAGTCCTTGGCGTTGAAGGCGGCGTAGTAGCGGCTGATGAGGTCGGGCGTGCTGGTCATTCGGGCATTCCTGATTAGCGGCGTAAAAGAATTTGAGCCGATTATATCCCGGGAATCCAGCGCGCCAACACTGTGCGCAGCCTAGTCTTCACTCTTCCGGCGCGGCGGATTGGCCGCGGCGCCGATGGAAGAGGTGGTTTCGCCTGAAACGGTGGCCGCCAAGGCAGACGCTTCAGCGGTATCGGCATCCGGCACGCGCATGTCACGCTCGCTGCGCCAGTTGCCGAACCGGTAAAGCACGATGGCAAGCAGCATGGTGACGACCATGCCCGCCGGGAAGCTGTACCAGATGGCATCCGAACCGAGCCAGCCCTGCAAGCCATAGGCAAAGCCCAGGCGTACCGGAAACATGGAGATGAAGAGGATGATCAGCGGCCAGATGACCTGCCCATTGGCACGCACCGTGGCGAACAGCACCATGGTGACGGCAAAGGGTATGAAGCCCCAGGTGGCGAGACGCGCGATGTTCTGGCCGATGGCAACCGCGTCACTGGCGCCGCCGAGGAAGATCATCATCGCCGCCCGGTCCGTCAGCAGAAGCAGCATGACCAGCGCGCCGGTGAGGGCAAGGTTAAACAGGATGCCGGTGCGGGTGATCTGGTCTACCCGGTCCCACCTGCCTGCGCCGATATTCTGGGCGGCCATGGCGCTGACGGCGGCACCGATGGCCATGGCCGGCATCTGAACATAGGTCCAGAGCTGCTGCGTGGCGCCGAAGGCGGCGGTGGTATCGATGCCCTGCCGGTTGACGAGGGACATCATGGCGAGCAGCGAGCCGGAGATAACGATCATCTGCAGGCCCATGGGCAAGCCTTTCACGACCATCAGCCGCAGAATGGAAAGGTCCGGCTTCAGGTAGGCCAGTTCCGGGCCGCGCAGGCGGAGGGGCATGTCGCGCCAGTAGACGTAAACCAGCATGGCGGCGAGGCTGATATAATTGGCGATGGTCAATGACAGGGCCGACCCGCCGATGCCGAGACGCGGAAAAGGGCCGATGCCAAGAATAAGAAACGGGTTCAGCGACGCGCAGATGACGACAGCCACCGCCATGAAGATCAGCGGTGTCATCGCGTCGCCCGCCCCGCGCAGGGCCATCATCAGCATTGTCATGATAAGGACGGCCGGCAGAGCGAGGAAGATGATCTGGAGAAACTGGATGGCCAGCGGCACGACCTCAGCCGGTGTCTCCAGAACACCCAGCAGCGCGGGCGCCAGGAACCAGCCGGCAATGGCCAGCGCGGCGGAGACGGGCAGGAAGGTGCCGATCACCGTGCCCACAACGCGCCGGGCAGCCGTGACATCGCTACGGCCCATCGACTGGCCGATCAGGATCGTAGAGGCCATGCCGAAACCGAAGACAAACGCCGTCAGCAGGAAGACGACCAGGTTTCCGTTGGTCGTCGCGGCGACAGCATCTTCGCCCAGCAGGCGGCCGACCCAGATCGTGTCAATCGAGCCATTGGCCGACTGCAGGATGGAGGAGGCGAGTGTGGGCAGCGTGAAGGCGATCAGCGCCGGGCCGATGGGGCCGGTAGTGAGGTTGTTGCGCTTCTGCATTCCCTTACCGCTTGAACACCCGCTCGCCGCCCACGAAGGTCTGCATCACGCGGCCTTGAAGGCGGCGGCCATCGAAGGGGGAGTTGGTGGAGCGGGAGAGGAGGTCTTCGCGCTCACAAAGCCAGGGCTTGCCGGGATTGAAGAGGATGAGGTCTGCCGGGGCGTCCTTGGCAAGGCGGCCCTGCGGGAGGCCGAGTATGGTGGCTGGGCCAAGGGTGACCGGGGCGATGGCTTCGAGCAGGGTGAGCGGGCCGTCATGGTGCAGGTTCAGCAGGGCCGAGAGCACGGTTTCAAGGCCGGCCGCGCCGAAGGCCGCTTCGCCGAAAGGCAGGCGTTTTTCTTCCGGGGGCTGAGGATCATGAGCGGAGACGACCGCGTCGATCTCGCCGGCTTTCAGGGCGGCGATCAGGCCCTGACGGGTGGTCTCATCCCGGAAGGGCGGGTTTACCTTGCAATAGGTGAGATAGTCGCCAACGTCGCGCTCGTTGAAGAACAGGGAATGAGCGGCGGCGGTGGTGTAAACCTTCGCGCCGCGCTTGCGGGCGGCGGTGGCGATTTCCAGTGTGCGGGCGGTGGACACCTGATCGAGGATCAGCGTGCAGCCGGTCTGCTCGGCCAGTGTCACATCGCGCATGGCACCGATCCATTCGGCGTCTGCCGGAATGCCGGAGAGGCCTGCGCGCGCGGCAAAGGCGCCAGCATTCATCACGCCGCTGCCGGTGAGCGCGCGCTCGTCCGGGCGTGACATGACGATGGCGCCGCGGCTGGCAGCATAGGCCATCGCGCGCTTCATCACCTGCGCATTGGCGACTGGAATATCGCCATTGGTGAAAAGGATGGCGCCAGCGTCTGCCATCAGGCCAAGCTCCGCCATCGCTTCGCCGGTCAGCCCCACGGTGAGGCCGCCAGCGGGATAGATGCGGGCTTTGGAGGTTTCCCGCGCGCGCTCGGCGATGAACTGGACGAGGGCGACATCATCAATGACGGGGCGCGTATCCGGCATCACGACGAAGCTGGTGATGCCGCCGGAGAGGGCCGCGCGGGAAGCGGTTTCCAGAGTTTCCTTCTGCTCGTCGCCGGGCTCGCCGGTTTTGACGCGCATGTCGATCAAACCCGGCGCCAGGCAGAGGCCTGCGGCGTCGATGGTTGTTGTTGCGCCGGTGAATGTCGCTTCAACGCCTTCGCGGATGTCCTTGATCCGGCCGTTTTCAACGAGGATGGCGCCCGGCGCGTCAAGCTCCGTTGCCGGATCAAGCAGGCGGGCATTGATGATCTGCAGGCTCATGCGCGGCCTCCCGCGAGTAGGTGGAGGACAGCCTCGCGCACGGCGACGCCCATTTCGACCTGTTGGGTGATGACCGAGCTTGGCCCATCGGCAATCTTGCTTTCGATTTCCACGCCGCGGTTCATCGGGCCGGGATGCATCACGGTGGCGTTGGGCTTGGCAAGGGCCAGACGCTCGGCGGTGAGGCCGAAATAGCGGAAATATTCGCGGCGGCTGGGCAGGAAGGAGCCGTTCATCCGCTCCAGCTGTAGGCGCAGCATCATTACGACATCAGCGCCTTTCAGCACAGCGTCGAAATCCGTGCCGGCGCTTTCGGCGCCCCAGGTGTCCGTACCCGGAGGGATTAGAGTTCTGGGTCCGCAGAGATGCACGCGCGCGCCCATCAGGTGGAGCGCCATCGTGGTGGAGCGGGCAACGCGGCTGTGGGCAACGTCGCCGCAGATGACCACTTTGAGGCCTTCGATGCGGCCTTTGACACGGCGGATGGTCAGCAGGTCCAGCAGTGCTTGGGTGGGGTGTTCATGCGTGCCGTCGCCAGCATTAATCACCGCGCAGTCCACCTTGCGGGAGAGGAGCTTTGCCCCGCCCGAAGCGGAGTGGCGCACGACGAGCGCGTCCGGCTTCATCGCGTTCAGGGTCATCGCCGTGTCGATCAGCGTTTCGCCCTTCTTCACCGAAGAATTGGCCACCGGCATGGAGACTACATCCGCGCCAAGGCGACGGGCGGCAATCTCGAAGCTCGACATTGTACGGGTGGAATTCTCGAAGAAGAGGTTTACCACCGTCTTTCCGGTCAGCACCGGTTCGGGACGGATGCCCGCACGGGTTTTCTCGGCATAGCTGTCTGCCAGATCGAGAATATGGGCAATGTCGAGAGGATGAAGGCCTTCGATTCCGAGCAGATGCTCGTGCGTGAAGGTGTAGTCTGGCCTACGCGGCGCCATCGGAATACCTCAGATTTGCGGCGGTGTAGGCGGGATTCTCCGGCGGGGCAAGTGCTGGTTGTCGCACGATGGAAGCAAACGCTTCACTCGGCTGTCACATCACGATTCTAAGGAAATCCGAGGCGCTCTGATCCGGGGAAGGGGCCAGTTTCCGCCATGACGCGGCAACGTTTCGTCCAATTTCGATCAAACGCAAGGATTTCCGAACATGGTGATGAACAACAGACGCGACTTTCTCAAGGCCGCAGGACTTATCGGCGCGGCCGCCGCGATGCCCGCCAGCATTGCGCGGGCGCTTTCCATTCCTGCCCAGCGCGCCACCGGCACCATCAAGGATGTGAAGCATGTGGTTATCCTGATGCAGGAGAATCGCAGCTTCGACCACTATTTCGGGACGATGAAGGGCGTGCGCGGTTTCGGGGACCGGCATACGGTGCCGCTGCCCGGCGGGCGGACCGTGTGGGAACAGTCGAACGGCGCGCGGGTGCTGCCGCCATTCCGGCTGGATACCGCGAAGACCAATGCGATGAAGGTGCCCGGCACGCCGCACAGCTTTTCGGATGCGCAGGCGGCCTGGAACCAGGGCAGCTTTGGCCTGTGGCCCAAGTACAAGACGGATTATTCGATGGGCTATTATGAGCGCGAAGATATTCCCTTCCAGTTCGCGCTCGCCGAGGCCTTCACCATCTGCGACGCCTATCATTGCTCCATCACCACGGGCACTGATCCAAACCGCATCGTTTTCTGGTCCGGTTCGGCGCATGATCCGCGCGAACAGGCATCCGGCCGCAACTGCCGTGACGACAAGTCCGAGCCCAATAACCTGCGCTGCTGGGTGAAGGGCGCGCTGCCTGAGCCGGGCTATACCTATCAGGGCAATGACCTGGAGTGGGAAACCATTCCCGAAGTGCTGGAACAGCACGGCATCGACTGGCGCATCTATCAGGACCCCAACGACAACTGGACCGGGGCGATGCATGGCTGTCTCGCCTTCACCGGTTTCCGCGAGTCAAAGCCCGGCGACGCCCTTTACGAGCGGGGCATGCGCCACTGGTCGCTGGAGCAACTGGAAGAAGACGTGAAGAATGGCACGCTGCCGGCGGTTTCATGGGTGCTGCCGCCCAAGGAGTGGTCGGAACATCCCAGCGCCTCGACGCCCATCGAAGGGGCGGAGTTCACGGCCCGCGTTCTGGAGGCGCTGACCTCCAATCCGGATGTGTGGGCCAGCACTGTCTTCCTGCAAACATTCGATGAGAATGACGGCCTGTTCGACCATCTGGCGCCGCCTGCGCCGCCGTCCTTCAATCCTGATGGCACGCTGGCGGGCAAGGCCACCTTTGATCTCGCCGGCGAGTATTTCGATGACCATGAGGACAAGTACACCTCGCGCGACGACAATGCGACGGGCACGACACGGCCCTGGGGCCTTGGTCCGCGCGTGCCGCTCTATGTGGTCTCTCCGTGGAGCAAGGGTGGCTGGGTCAATTCGGAGACCTTCGACCACACGGCCGTTGGCCGGTTTCTCGAAAAGCGGTTCGACATCACCATTCCTGCGATCAGCCCCTGGCATCGCCGGATGTGTGGTGACCTGACCTCCTGTTTCGATTTCTCGCTGGCGGGGGACCGCGAATTCCCGCCGCTGCCAGACGCCAAGGGCTCGGTTGCGGTGCTTGCCGAACACCTCAAGCGGCCCCGCCTGCTGCCGCCGCGCGCGGCCGAAGACCTGTTCCAGGAGCAGGGCCTGCGCCGCGCCCGGCCGCTGCCTTATGTGCTGCATGTTGATGCGCATACGGATGATGCGGGTGTTGCGCTCCGCTTCATCAATGAAGGCTCGGTGGGGGTGGCCTTCCACGTGTATGACAAGAACGATCTCGGCAAACTGCCACGGCGCTACTGCGTGGAGGCCGGGAAAGCGCTGGACGACCGGTGGAAGGCCGCTGCCGATGGTAGCATCGACCTTGTGGTGCTGGGGCCGAACGGCTTCATGCGCGGCATTGCGCTGGCGGCGGGCGCAACGCTGCCGGTACTGACTGCGCGCTACGACAAAAGTGGTGCGGCGCTTGATCTTGAGATCGCAAACAAGGGCGCTGGGGCCGTGGATGTGGTAGTCGGTGAAGATCTTTATGCTGAGAATGCGGACCAGCCTCTGGTGCTGGCGGCAGGCGCGGGCAGAAAGGCACGCTGGGCGGTGGCGGACAGCTATGGCTGGTATGATTTCACCGTGAAGACACAGGGCGCCGTGTTGCGGCTGGCAGGCCGCGTGGAAGACGGGAAGCCCGGATACAGCGATCCCCTAATGTATATCGGCGCGCGTGCCTGATGGGCTGAAGCAAAGGCGGGCGTGTGCCTCTTTCGGAGGGGCACGCTCCGCCCGGCGCGGCGCCTAGTCTGACCCTCACGGAATTGCCGGGCAACTGCCGGGTATGGTCACATCCGGAAGGATGCTTCAGATAATCGCAAGTCGTTTCCGGTCACCGGTAGCGCGATGGATCCGGAGGGGCGCAGGGCGGGCGATGAGGTTGGTGAACTGGAATATTGAGCGCAACCGGCCCGGCTCGGCGAGATCGGCTTCTCTGGTAAGGGAAATCTGCGGTCTTGGCCCTGACCTGATCTGCGTGACGGAAGGCTGGGAGGCATCCCTTGCGGAGATGGGCGGGCATGTGATTGCGGCGCGGGGCGTTGCGTGGAGCCGGCAGGCGGCGGGGGAGCGCAAGGTGTTGCTCTGGTCGGCTAACCCCTGGACCGATGTGGACCCTGTGGAATCCGCCGCCGCCGTGGGAGGCGTGATGTCCGGACAAACGGAGGTGGGCGGGCGCCGGGTGCGCGTTGCGGGTATCTGCATCCCCTATCACATGGCCCGGCCTTACAGGCAGGCGGAGAAGGCGGCGCCTTGGGCGCAGCATGAGCGGTTTATTGAAGCCCTCACCCCAGGCCTTGCCCGCTGGCGACAGGAAGGGCCGGTGATCGTGATGGGTGATTTCAATCGCCGGATGCCGCGCACCTATGGCTCGCTTCGCTCCTACGAGATGCTGGAGCGGGCCTTTGAGGGATATGAGATCGCTACGCGCGGAAAGCTTCCCGGCATTGAAGCGCAGACTGTGGATCATGTGGCGGTTGCGGGCGCGGTGCGGGTGACCGGTGTGGCAGGGCGATCTGCGGTCAGCCCAGAGGGGCTGGTGCGTTCGGATCATTTCGGGGTGGTGGTGGATTTCGAGCTGCGCGGGTGAGCCCGCCCGATCCTTCGACTTCACCGAGGATGAGCTTTGGGGGCGGCTTCACACCGCCCCAAGCCACAGGATCAGGGCCCAGGTCAGCGGCAGGGTGAGGCTCGCCAGCACGGTTTGAACCGCGATGAAGTTTGCGGCGAGCGTTGTGTCACCGCCGAGTTCGCGGGCCAGAACATAGGAGTTCGGGGCGGTGGAGGTGGCTGCGCAGAGGAGGGCAATGGCTAGCGGCAACCCGGAGAGCCCCAGCGGCAAGCCGATCGCTAGAACCAGCGCCGGCATGCCGAACAGGCGGATGAACGACCAGGTGAACGTGCGCAGGCCCGCGCGGGTGAGCGCCTTGAGGTCAACCCCCGCCCCGGCGCTGAGCAGGCCCGTGGCGATGGCGGCATTGGCGAGGACTTTCAGGGTTTCGTCGATGGCGGCGGGAATGCGGATATGCGCGGCGGCGAGCGCGATGCCGATGATGCAGGCGATGACCAGCGGATTGCGCGTCATGGCGAGAAAGGGCCGCGGCTTTGTGCCCGGCGGGCGGTCTGCATGTGCGGTGAGGGCGTAGACCGAGATGACGTTCGCTGCCGGGATCATGACAGCCGCGGCCAGGCCCACAAGGGCGACGCCCTCATTGCCAAACAGCGCTGCGCCGAGGGAGAGGGCGATAATCGTATTCCAGCGTACGTTTGACTGGATGATCGTGCCGATCGCGGGGCGGTCAATGCCGGGCCAGCCATAGGCGGCCAGCCCGACCACGCCCATTGCACATTGGGCGGCCACCAGCGTGGCCACCATCTGCCAGGGGGCGGTGTCAAACTCTGCATTCGCCAGAGCCCGGACGATAAGGGCTGGCAGAAGGACAAGGAAAGAGAGCCGGTCGAT
The DNA here is from genome assembly GCF_050269995.1 of Hyphomonas sp. NPDC076881. Lineage (NCBI taxonomy): Bacteria > Pseudomonadati > Pseudomonadota > Alphaproteobacteria > Hyphomonadales > Hyphomonadaceae > Hyphomonas > Hyphomonas sp. NPDC076881. The sequence continues at coordinate 246,857 of NZ_JBNNJJ010000003.1, forward strand.
GGCCCGGAAGGCTTCCGGCTGTATCCAGCGGCGCGTCGATAGCAGCTGGCCGAGGGCGACAATCAGGATGACCGGCAGCAGCGCGATGAGAAAGGCGTTCACTTGCGTTGCTCCAGACGGGAGAGGGCGTCTTGCAGGATGATGGCGGCGGCGGCGGCGTCGATTCCCGCTTCGCGGTGGCGGCGGGAGGCCCCGGCGGCGCGCAGCACATCGCCCGCCTCGGCGGAGGAATAGCGCTCATCCTGGAAGGCGACCGGCAGGTCGCGCACCTTCAGGAGACTGGACACCAGCGTGCGGACGGACTGGGCGCGCGGGCCCATGCTGCCATCGACATTCAGGGGCAGGCCGACGATCAGGCCGACGGCTTCGCGCTGGTCGTAGACCTGGAACAGACGGTCCAGCGCGGGGGCGAGCTTCTTTTTGAGGATCGTCTCGACCGGCGAGGCCATCATGCGGATACGGTCTGTGGCGGCAACGCCAATGGTGGCGGTGCCGGGGTCAATGCCCAGCAGGACGCCCTCGCGGGGCAGGTCGAAGAGATCCACCACAGCCATAATCCCGCGTCCCTTACAGCCTTGATGGCCCTCTGCCTATGGCGTATGGGGCAGGGAGTATCAGGAAGTTTCTTCAGGAATCCGGCCCATGAGCGTTACCCGCGACGATGTCCGCAAAGTTGCCCGCCTGTCCCGCATCGCGGTGCCGGAAGAGCGGCTGGACGAGCTTGCCGGGGAACTCAATGGCATCCTCGGCTGGATCGATCAGCTCAACGAAGTGGATGTCGAGGGCGTGGAGCCGCTCACCTCCGTGGTCGAGACGAAGCTGCCGATGCGCGACGACGTGGTGACGGATGGCAACATCCAGGACCAGGTGCTGGCGAATGCCCCGCGCAGCGAGCACGGGTTTTTTGTAGTGCCGAAGGCTGTGGAGTAGGCGCGCTTATTGCACCTAGAAGTACGAATTTTCCTTCGTCAGGTTCTGACCAATTGTAGATGTAACCATGTGTGGTTACCATTTTTGAGTTAGGCCTACTTCCACCACCATGAGTACAGCCATTCCAAGGCAGCTCTTCCCTCATCGGCTATCTGATGATGGCGTGAGACCAACTCTTCAACAGCCCACTTTGAAGCGCTTAAGAGGTCGTGTTCGTCCCAGTTAGGTCTTATGGCTTCCAGCTCCCGAATGAGAGCACGGAGACTTAAGAGTAAAATGGCGCCTTCAGCTTGCCCGAAATGGTCGAGAACACGTTTCTCGTCCGGCTTGGGAAAAGGGCTAATCTTCCATCCGACATAAACTGAAATCGCGCGGTTCAGATTCTCTGTTCCTAATTCCATGGGATCGGTTCAATTCTTGACTTCTGACCTAAACCGCAAGCACGATGTCGTCGGTCTTGGAATTCATTGAGTTGGGGCTGGGAACAGGCGGAAGATAGCCCTCAGACCGGCTTGCGCCGGTCGAGGGAGACGATAATGGGGACGTCTTACTTGCTCGGATTAATCAGGTACTTCGTGCCCGTGGCCTTGGCGTTGTAGGCGTGGAGGGTGTCGAGATCGAGGGCTTCGGCCAGCGAGATTTCGGCGGTGTAGTGGCTGGCGAAGGTGGTTGTCAGTTCGTCCATCACACGCTGGCGCATTTTGGCGCGGATTTCGGCGCCCGCCTTTTGCAGGAACGGGGTCAGCAGGTAGCCGGACATGTTCCACGCAAAGCCTACGCCGGGGGGCACGATGGTCGGCGACATGTCCAGCCGGCCATAGATATACACCTGCGTTTCCTGGCCTGAGCCATAACGGCTGAACTCTTTCATCTTGCGGCTAGCGGCCGCTTCCATCGCGATCAGCAGTTGGCCGGCGAGCGGGCCGCCGCCGATGGCGTCGAAGCCGAGCGTGGTGTCGGTTTCGGCGAGCGCGGTGATCAGCTCTTCCATGAAGTTGGGCGAGGTCGAATCGACGATGTATTTCGCGCCGAGACCCTTCAGGAGGTCAGCCTGTTCCTTCTTGCGGACGATGTTCACTAGCGGGACATTGTCCTTCTGGCAGATCTTCACCAGCATCTGGCCGAGGTTTGAGGCGGCGGCCGTGTGGACGATGCCCTTGCGGCCTTCCATGCGCATCGTCTCCACGAAAGAGAGCGCGGTCAGCGGGTTGACGAAGCAGGAGGCGCCATCGCGCGAGGTGGCGCCAGCGGGAAGCTCCATCACCTGGGCGACGTTCAGCATCCGGTACTGGGCGTACATCTCACCGCCGAGGCCCGTGACCCGCTTGCCGAGCAGGGCTTGGGCTGCGGGCGAGGTGCCTGCCTTCACCACAAGACCGGCGCCTTCATTGCCAACGGGCATTGACTGGTCGAGCCGGGCCGCCATGGCGCGCAGGGCGGCCGGGGGCACATCTGCAGTGATCACCGGACGGTCTTTCGTGCCGGAGGCCTTGGCTGTGCGCATATCGGCGCCGCCGACGAGGAGGCCAAGGTCAGACGGGTTAATCGGCGTCGCTTCCACCTGGATCACCACATCATCCGGGCCGGGCTCCGGCACGGCCACTTCTGCCAGTGACAGCTCCAGCTTGCCGTCTTTGGTGACAAGGCTGCGCAGTTGCAGGCCGGTTGCAGGCACAGTTTGGGACATTCTTTCCTCCATTTTTGGTGTCTGGCCGTACCATCGGGAAACAATGATGCCGGTCAATCCAATATATTGATTTTTATAAATTTATCCCATAATAATAAAAAATACAAAATCATGGGATAAATTGGTGGCAGTCAAACCCTTTTCTGATGAGCAGCTTCGAACCCTCATTAATCTGCGCCAGCGCTATGATGTGTGGATGGAAGCTGAGCGCCGGTTGGCGGATATGCCGTATGACCTGAGGCGCAAGACGGTCGATGGCAAGACCTATCTCTATGAAATCTTTGATCATAGAGGCAATGGGCGTAGCCTTGGCCGCATGAATGATGCGCTCGAGGAGCGTTTCAGTGCATATCGGGAAGCAAAGCAGGGCGCGCAGATCCAGCGGGACGCTGCTCGGTCGATGTTGAATGAAAGCGCCCGCATGTACCGGGCGCTGCGTTTGCCAATGCTTTCCAGTGGCGCTGGCCCGATCCTTCAGGAGTGCGACCGAAGAGCACTTCTTGGCAGCCATTTGCTTGTGGTGGGTACGAATGCGCTTGCGGCGTATTCGATCGAAGCGGCAGGCTTTCTAACAGGTGCGCCGGATGAGACGGATGACTTTGATCTCGCCTGGTCTGCGACGGAAGTTCAGGAAGGAGAGCTTCCTGTCTGGACAATGCTGAAAGCTGTTGACCCTACATTTACGGTGAATACGGAGCGTACGTTTCAGGCGCGCAACGCAAAGGCTTATGAGGTCGAGATTCTCGTGGCGCCCTCAAGACATGCCACCATGGGACGCAATGATCAGCCAAAGCCAGTGCCCCTGCCGGAGCAGGAATGGTTGCTGCTGGGAAGTCCGGTAGATCAGGTTGCTGTCTGCCGCGACGGCACGCCGGTCAGGATTGTTGCTCCTGATCCCCGGTGGTTTGCGCTTCAGAAGCTTTGGATGTCGGAGCAGGCAAAGCGCAATCCGTTAAAGCGCCCAAAGGATAGGCGGCAAGGTACTGCCCTGCTAAACGCTGTCCAAGCGGTGATGCCCCAATACCCGTTAGATGAAGTTTTTGAGAGCGGAATTCCAGAAGATCTGCTGCCCTTTTACGATGGCTGGCGCTCGGGCAGGCTGACCTGAAGCGCAGCCAAATTTCAGATCGCCTCGTCAGCGAAGTCTTCGTAATCAATAAGAATTTCATCGCCTGCTTTCAGGGCGACGCGCGATGTCAGGGTGACGGTTTCTGCTTCGGCGTCAACGTAGAAGTCTGCGTTTGCATCCGGGCTGTGATTGCACATCGAGATATTGCCGAAGGCGACAGCGGCGCGAACAGTGCCGTCTTCCTCACGCTCGTCGACATAGAAAACGTAATGATAGACCCGCGTGGTCTTCAGCCGCCCGGTGTCTTCATGCGACAGGATGAGCAGCGGGTAGACACCAAGCAGCGCGCCGGCCGGTATGTCGGTTGAAGCAAACAATCCGCGTCCGTGAAGGGGCGAGGTTTTGACCTCGACGCGCGCGCCCCCAGATGATGTGGCCATGAGCGGGGTGTTTAGCACGCCCGGAGGCTGTCGCCATCCGGGGGGTAAGGAAAATTATTCGGCCGGAGATTCTGCGGCAGGTTCAGCGGGCTTTTCCGCTTTCCGGTCCCATTTGCGGATTTCCCTGATAAGGCACCTTTGCGGCCCCATGCCGGTGCCGCCGAGGCTGTGGCCGACAATGAGGGCGTCGCTCCGGGTCAGGCATCCGGTGGCGGAATCGATGCCTATGCTCTGGGCATATTCAAGGTCCGGGCAGGCACCAAACACTTCGACCATGTATTCATCGCGCCCTTCGCGCAGGATGACTGTGTTGCGCTTGTTGTCGCTGAAACCGTCGATGCTTGAGGCAAAACAGATGCGATCCGCCGGCTCGCCGAGGCGCGGGTCGTCGGCATAGGCGGCAATCCCCTGGGGCGTTCCTGTGCCGGGCGCGGATTGGCAGGCGGCCAGCAGGGCTGTGGTGAAAATGAGGGCTGCGGATCTCAGCATGGGGAACTCCAGGGGCAGGGGAGGCTTAAGCCATACTCTGCACCTGCCCCGGAACCGCAGCAAGCGGCCTCACGGACACTTGAACTTTTGGGCATTGGGGCCTAGCAGGCGGGGGTTATTATCCATGGGATTTCCCGATGACCGACCTGACCGACCTGACTCTCGCTGCCGCGCTGGATGGGCTGAAATCCAAGCAGTTTTCCTCGGTCGAGATCACGCAGGCATTCTTGTCGGCCATGGAAAAGGCCCGCATCCTCAACGCTTATGTCGTCGAGACGCCGGAAAAGGCGCTGGAAATGGCGAAAGCGTCTGACGTCAAGCTCGCCAAGGGCGAGGGTGGCAAGCTGGAAGGCGCGCCGCTGGGCATCAAGGATCTTTACTGCACCAAGGGTGTCCGCACGACCGCCTGCTCCAACATCCTGGGCGAATTCACTCCCACCTATGAGTCGACCGTCACCCAGAACCTCTGGGACGAAGGCGCCGTGATGCTGGGCAAGCTTAACATGGACGAGTTCGCCATGGGCTCGTCCAACGAGACCTCGCGCTTTGGCCCGCCGATCAACCCCTGGCGCCGCAAGGGCGACAATGCCGGGCTGACACCGGGCGGCTCGTCGGGTGGCTCGGCAGCGGCTGTTTCGGGCAATCTCTGCCTGGCAGCCACCGCGTCTGACACGGGCGGCTCCATCCGCCAGCCTGCTTCCTTCACCGGCACGGTCGGCATCAAGCCGACCTATGGCCGGGCCAGCCGCTATGGCATGGTGGCGTTCGCCTCCTCGCTCGATCAGGCCGGGCCGATTGCCAAGACGGTGGAAGACAGCGCCCTGCTGCTCGAGATCATGTGCAGCCATGATCCAAAAGATTCCACCTCGCTGAACATCGAAACACCCGACTGGCGCAGCGATGTGCGCAAGGGCGTCAAAGGCATGAAGATCGGCATTCCGAAGGAATACCGCATCGAAGGGCTGTCCGAAGAGATCGACGCCCTCTGGCAGCAAGGCATCGCCTGGCTGAAAGCGGCCGGCGCGGAGATCGTAGATATCTCCCTGCCGCATACGAAATATGCTCTGCCGGCGTATTATATCGTGGCGCCTGCAGAAGCTTCGTCAAACCTAGCCCGCTATGATGGCATGCGCTATGGCGCGCGCGTTGAGGGGAACAACCTGACGCAGACATATGAAGCAACCCGTGCGGGCGGCTTCGGCAAGGAAGTGCAGCGCCGCCTGATGATCGGCACCTATGTGCTCTCCTCGGGCTATTACGATGCCTACTATCTCCGGGCACAGAAGGTACGTGCAAAGATTTTGCAGGATTTCGTAGACGCTTTCGAAACGTGCGACGCGATCCTGACCCCTGCTTGTCCATCGACTGCCTTTGCCTTTGGCGATAAGTCCGGCGATCCGATAGAAATGTATCTCATGGATGTGTTCACGGTGACGGCAAACCTTGCTGGCCTGCCGGGCATTGCGGTGCCTGCTGGCCTTTCGGCCAATGGCTTGCCGCTTGGCCTGCAGGTGATCGGCAAGGCGCTGGACGAAAGCGCCTGCTTCCGCGTGGGCGGCGCCCTGGAAGATGCAGCAGGCTTTGTGGCCAAGCCGGAGCGCTGGTGGTAATATTGGGTTTATGACCCGATTTCTTATCATTTTCGCCATCACGCTGGGCATTGCGTTCACCCTGATGGCCAGCGTGCTTACCCAGAACGGCTACAGCATGTTTGCCCCTGAAATGCAGACGATGATCGCCGTCTGTATCGCCGTGGCGCTGTATGTGGCGTGGCGGATTTCCAATGTCCTGCGCCGCCGCCAGGAAGACGCGATCCCCAGCGAGGGCGGCAGCAAAAAGCCCGTTGCTTTCGGTCTGGGCTCGCTGACCGGCGGAAAGAGCCGCGCGCTGCGCGAGCGGGAAGCCCGCGTGGCGGCCAGACGGCGCCGCCTCATCCAGGAAGGCAAGTTGCAGGAAGAAGAGCCCGCCGCCCCGGAACCCCAACTCGCGCCGGAATCTGCCCCTCAGGCGGAAGCGCCCACGCGCGCCGCCTCCACCGCCACCATGAAGGAAAAAATGGCCGCGCGCGCCGAGCGTGTCAGGCGGGCGCGGGAAGAGGGGAAGATCTAGGCGCGCGGGGCGAGGACGCGGTCTTCGCCGGCGTGACCGGAGCCTTCGTGCCGCCGCCGGGGCGGCCTTCATCATCGTCATCGCCTTGTGAGGCTTCTGCCTCGCCCCGGCTGCGATCCGTGATCCGCGAGAGATAGACGCCGGCCCCGATCAGGCCGCCAATCGGCCCGAACTGCACCAGCATGGCGGCCACGAACACGAACGGCACGTTGAGTTCCAGATGGCTGAAACTCAGGAATATGCCCGCCACCAGCGCCGTGCCAAGCGCAAGGCCGCAGGCAAATCCCGCCACAATATGCTTGAGGAAGCCACGCGCGATCGGCCGTTCCTCTGCCTTCGCGCCATCGAGAATCATCTTGAACAGCATCGCCGGGCCGGCTCCTTGTGCGGCCGGGCTGATTTTGCGCCATCCGGGGATAATTTGAAGCCCTTTTTTGGCGGCGTTGGAAAGGCGGGCGCGGTGCGGTGTCAGCGTATCTCGACAGGGCCCGCCGGCGGGGGTTAGAAGGGCGCCCTAATTGCAGGTATTGATTGAGAGAAGCGATGACCGAGCGCACCCCCTACCGCATCAAAGGCGAAACCGGCGACTGGGAAGTCGTCATGGGGCTCGAAATCCACGCGCAGGTGGCCTCTAACGCCAAGCTTTTCTCGGGCGCCTCGACGGCCTTCGGTTCTGATCCGAACTGCAACGTTTCCCTCGTGGACGCGGCGATGCCGGGCATGCTGCCGGTGATCAACAAATTCTGCGTTGAGCAGGCCATCCGCACCGGCCTTGGCCTGAAAGCGAAGATCAACACCTACAGCCGCTTCGACCGGAAGAACTATTTCTATCCTGACCTGCCGCAAGGCTATCAGATCAGCCAGTTCGCCCACCCCATCGTGGGCGAGGGTGAGATAGAGGTGGATGTCGAAGTGCCCGGCAAGGAGGATTATTCCTTCCCCTGCCGCATCGAGCGCCTTCACCTGGAACAGGACGCTGGCAAGTCGATCCACGACATGGACCCGAACTCGACCTATGTGGACCTCAACCGCTCGGGCGTCGCGCTGATGGAGATCGTCTCCAAGCCAGACGTGCGCTCGCCCGCCGAGGCCGCTGCCTATGTGAAGAAGCTGCGCGCCATCGTCATCGCGCTGGGCACCTGCGACGGCGACATGGAGAAGGGGAACCTGCGGGCGGACGTGAACGTCTCCGTGTGCCGCCTTGGCCAGTATGAGAAGTTCCGCGAGACGGGCGATTTCAAACATCTCGGCACGCGCTGCGAGCTGAAGAACATGAACTCCTACCGCTTCATCCAGCAGGCCATCGAATATGAGGCCCGCCGCCAGATCGAGATCATCGAAAGCGGCGGCAAGGTGGATCAGGAAACCCGCCTGTTCGATCCGGTGAAAGGCGAGACCCGTTCGATGCGCTCGAAGGAAGACGCGCACGACTACCGCTATTTTCCGGACCCGGATCTTCTGCCGCTGGAAGTCGAACAGGCCTGGATCGAGGAAATCCGCGCGTCTCTGCCGGAGCTGCCCGACCAGAAGCGCGCACGCTTCGAGAAGGACTACGGCCTCTCCCGCTATGATGCCGGCGTGCTGACCTCTGACGCGGACAAGGCCGAGTATTTCGAGATCGTTGCCAAGGGGCGCGATCCGAAGCTTGCGGCCAACTGGGTGACGCAGGAACTGTTCGGCTATCTCAACAAAGAGGGGCTGGAGCTTTCGCAGAGCCCCGTTTCGGCAGAATCGCTTGGCGGCCTCATCGCGCTCATCTCGGATGATACGATCAGTGGCAAGATCGCCAAGGATGTCTTTGTCCGGATGATTTCGGGCGAGGGCGAGGCAGCCGAGATCGTCGAAAAGCACGGCCTCAAACAGGTCACCGATACCGGGGCGATCGAGAAGGTGGTTGACGAGATCATCGCCGCAAATCCCGATCAGGTTGCCAAGGTGAAAGACAAGCCGCAGACGCTCGGCTGGTTCGTCGGCCAGGTGATGAAAGCTTCGGGCGGCAAGGCCAACCCCAAGGCTGTGAACGACATTCTGAAGGCGAAGCTGGGGATTTGATCCGTTTCCTTCCTTGAACCCCTCTCCCCCTCGGGGAGAGGGGCAGGGGTGAGGGGGGGGCGAGGCATATTGCAACGTATCTGCTGATGGTTGGAGAGGGCGAGCCCCTCACCCCCAACCCCCTCTCCCCAGAGGGGCGAGGGGGTTAGAAGTACCGTTCAAATCGCGGCGCGGATCTTCGCTGCCACCGGCTCGAGCTCTTCCGGCTTTGCCATTGTGCCCCCGCCATGGCGGCCAAGCTCGCGGCCTTCCCAGATCGGGATGATGTGGAAGTGCAGGTGGAAAACGGTTTGCCCTGCGGGCGCGCCGTTGAACTGCATCACGCGCAGCCCGTCCGGCTTCAGGCCCCACTCGACCGCTTTGGTGACCCGCTGCACGCGGAGCATGTAGCTGCCGAGATAGTCGGGTGGCATATCGAGAAAATTGCGCGCCTGGACGCCCTTGGGGATCACCAGCGTATGCCCTTCGCTCTGCGGGAACACATCCATGAAAGCGAGGGCGACATCATCCTCGAACACTTTCAGGCTCGGCATGTCGCCGCGCAGGATTTTGGCAAAGATGTTGTCGGGATCGTAGGCTGCGTGAAGGGTCATGCGGAGTGTTTCTGCCTTGCTCTCTGATTCAGGAACCGGCGTGCAAGAAACACGAAAACCGATAGAGGGACAAGGAAGTAAGCTGCGGCGGCTATTTGCGCGAGGGCTAGCGCCAGCCAATTTCTCCACTCAAAGTGCAAGGGTATGAGCGACCAGTCAAAACCGTAGATTCTTGCGTCGGCGAGGACTTTGAGGACCCCTATGATCAACGCAGGGATGACGATCAGCGGCAGAGCGGCCAGACCGGTATAGTAGCTGAGAAGGATGTAGTAGCGAAGCCGTTTTGGTTTCAGCGGGTAGTCTTCCAGTGTTGGAAACTCGGCAGACAGGCGATCGTCGGCACTCTCGGCGTATTCGATGATCGCCCGCCTGGCGGCGTCGAACTGACCGGCGGGCACCAGAACGCCAACACCGCCCAATGCCTGAAGGGCGCCCCAGTCGATCATTGCATGATGCCAGTTTTCAAGACTCGCGGGAATGCCCGCATCATTCAGCAGGGCGCAGACAATCGCCGCTTCCTCTGCGCTTGCGCATCTCCTGATAATGACAGCCCCGCTCATTCCCCTTTCTTAAACGGTGTTCTCTCCTTCAGGTAGTCCAAATCCTCGTCAACCGCCGCGCGCTCGCGCTTCAGATAATCTGCCACCGCGTCGCGGAAGCCGGGATGGGCGATCCAGTGAGCAGAGCGGGTGAGGACGGGGCCATAGCCGCGGGCCAGTTTGTGGCCGCCCTGCGCGCCAGCCTCCACCGTTTTGAGGCCGTGCGCGATGGCGTAATCAATCGCCTGATAATAGCAGGTCTCGAAATGCAGCATCGGCCGCCCGTCCAGCGTGCCCCAATAGCGGCCATACAGCGTGTCTGAGCCGACAAGGTTCATCGCGCCGGCAATGATGCGGTCTTCCTCGCAGGCAAAGATGAAGAGAAGATCGTCAGCCATCCGTTCCCGGAGCATCGAGAAGGATTTCCGCGTGAGGTAAGGCGAGCCCCATTTGCGGCTGCCGGTGTCCATGTAAAACTCGAAGAAGATGTCGAGGTGTTCCTCGGTGATCTCCGCCCCGCGCACATGCTGGAAGGTAAGCCCGGCCTGGGCTTTGGCGCGTTCCTTGCGGAGGTTCTTGCGCTTCTCAGAGGAAAGCGTAGCGAGGAAATCGTCAAATGATCCGTATCTGTCGTTTTGCCAGTGAAACTGCTGGTCAGTGCGGATCAGCAGGCCGGCCGCTTCAAGGAAGGGCGCTTCGGCCTCCTCGATGAAGTTGATGTGCATCGAGGATACGCCCGTCTGCTCGGCCAGTTGCAACGCGCCGTCCAGCAGGGCTGCGTGATAGGCGTTGGCGTCGGGCCCCGGCCCCACCAGCAGGCGGCGCCCGGTCACCGGCGTGAACGGCACCGCGCACAGCAGTTTGGGGTAGTATGCCCCGCCGGCCCGCTCCCAGGCTTCAGCCCAGCTCTGGTCAAACACGAATTCGCCGCGCGAATGGTATTTGAACCACATCGGCATGGCCGCCCGCAGCCGGCCATTGCCATCGCGCACGAGCACATGCGCGCCGCGCCAGCCGGTGCGCGGGGTGGCCGCGCCGGAGCTTTCCATCGCTTCAAGTAATTCCCAGGTCAGGAACGGATCATAGGGAGCGCCGGGCGGATTGGCGACGGCGTTCCATTCGGCTGGATCAATTCCCGAGAGGGAGGAAACAGAGCTGATCTGGGGGAGGGCGGCGTCCATGGCCCTCAAATCTAGGGCGCGATCGCGCCCAGCGCCAGCGCCGGGCTGAAGTGTTCGAAAATCACGGCAGGTTGATGCGGCCTGAGGGCGGCAAGGTCTGCCTCTGTGCGCACGGTCCACACCACAAAGGGCATATCCCGCCCCTCCAGCGCAGCGGCGGCGCGGGCAGCATCCGTGTAATGGACGGCCAGATAGTCGATCTCATCAGCAATGGCGGCTTCGGCAAAGGCGTCAAAATAAGCTTCGCCATACTGCGCGCTGGGCGCGATCAGCTGCCCCCGCATCAGGCTCTCGGGCAGCGCGCGCACGGCGATGTCGGAAAAGCTCATCGCCGCGGCAAGGCCGGGCCAGTCCATCAACCGCTCGCCCACCTTGCGGGCAAAGGCGGCGGGATCGGTGCTGCCATCGATTTTCATCTCCGCCAGCATCGGCAGGTGCTGCGGCCAGAGGGAGAGCAGATCCTGGAAGGAGGGCAGAGGCTCATCCCCGCCGTTCAGATTGTGGGTCTTGAGGGTGCTGGCCGGCAGGGTTTCAAACGCGCCTGCTGCGCCGGTCATCCGTTGCAGATCCGGATCATGGAACACCATCACCTCGCCATCGGCCGAGGGGCGCAGGTCAAACTCGATGCCGAGGCCGGCTTCCGCCGCTGCCCTGAAACTGCCGAGGGAATTCTCCGGCAGGCCGTCCTTCGTCCACAGCCCGCGATGGGCGTAGGCAAAGTCCTTCAGGGCAAAGCGGCGGGCCATCGGGATCAGGCGATCTCGAAGATGGCGTCGACTTCAACGGCCACGCCAAGCGGCAGGGTGGGGCAGGCTACGGCAGAGCGGGCATGGGCGCCGACTTCCGGGCCAAACACATCCACCATCAGGTCCGAGCAGCCATTCACCACCTGCGGAATATCCACGAAGGACGGCGCCGAATTGACGAAGCCGCCCAGCTTCACAACGCGCTTGATGCGCGAAAGGTCGCCGACGGCCGCCTTGGCCTGCGCGATCAGGTTGATGCCGCAAATGCGCGCGGCCTGCTGGCCGGCGGAGAGTTCCATGTTCTCGCCTAAGCGGCCCATGATGCGGCCTTCAGCCGTGGCGGAAACCTGGCCGGACACGAACAGCATGTTGCCAGTGATCACGAAGGGCACATAGGTGGCGACCGGCTTCATCGGCGTCGGCAGGGCAATACCAAGGGCATCAAGGCGGGCTTCGGGTGTGGACATGGGGCTACTCCTGTAAAGCGTTCGCGCCCGTCCTAACCTGCCGTGGCGGCAGAGTCAGCCCTCAGGTTTCTTCACATGTTTCGCAGCGCGCCCTGTCACCACTGCGCCGGTTCCGAATTTGGCGCGGGCCTTGTCGGAGGCGCGCTCGGCGGCGGCGCGCTTGGCGATCCTGGGGTCGATCAGGTCCACGGCATCTGCCCGGTAGTCGGAAAGCTCGGAAAGGCCGACGCCGATCAGCCGGTATTTCACCCGGCCGGTCGCCTCCTTGATCAGCAGCGGCCGGGAGGCCCGGAACACTTCCTGAGCCAGCTGGGTCGGCTCGGCCAGCGAGAGGCGCCGGGTCAGCGGGTGGAAGTCTGCGGTCTTGAGCTTCAGCGTCACCACGCGGCCGGAGACGCCTTCCGCCTTGGCCCGGTCCGCAGTCTTCACGCTGAGGCGCCAGAGGTGGTCCTCCAGGATGTTCAGGTCGGCAGTGTCCTCGAAGAAGGTTGTCTCGCTGGAGACCGACTTGCGGTCCTCGTGCGGATTTACCTTTCGGTTGTCCCGTCCATGGGCGCAGCGTTTCAGCCAGTCGCCGGTTTCGCCATAGCGCCGGATCAGGGTTTTGAGGTCTGCCCGCTGGATGTCTTCGATGGTGTAGAACCCGTCCTTGTTCAGCGACTCGGCGAATTTCGGGCCGACCCCATGCAGGAAGTTGACGGGGTGGGGCGCCAGAAATGCCTCGGCCTCCTCCGGCGCGATGATGGCAAAGCCGCGCGGCTTGTCGAGTTCGCTGGCCGTCTTGGCAAGAAACTTGTTGGCCGAAAGGCCGATGGAGATCGTCACGCCCACTTCCCGCTCCACGGTCTTCGCCAGCCGGGTAAGGCTGGCGGCGGGCGGGGCGCTATGCAGGCGCTCGGTTCCGGAGAGATCCAGATAGGCCTCATCAATGGAAACCTGCTGCACCAGAGGGGTCAGATGGTCCATCTCGGCCCGAATCGCTTTGGCTGCGTCCCGGTATTTCCGGAAGTCCGGCGGCACGACGACCGCGTCCGGGCAGAGTTTCAGCGCCTTGAACATCGGCATGGCTGAGCGCACGCCATAAAGGCGGGCGATATAGCAGCAGGTGGTTACGACGCCTCGCTGGCCGCCTCCGACGATCAGCGGCTTGTCCTTGAGCGTTGGATTGTCCCGCTTTTCCACGGTCGCGTAGAAGGCGTCACAGTCCACATGTGCAATCGAGAGGCTGAAAAGCGCCGGATGGGTCACGATCCTGCGGCTGCCACAGGCAGGGCAGGCGGCGAGTTCGGCCTCGCTCCGGTGCTGGCAATCGCGGCAAAGACTCGACATGACAGATATGTTCCTGCCATGTTCCGGGGCCTGCCGCAAACACGCCCTGCCGCAGGCGTAAAGGCGCGTTAATATTTTGCAGTATAGCTGAAGCTGGCGCACCCGCGCCCGTGCGAATCGTCAACTAATCGGATTTCGATGGTCAAGAAGCGATCCGGAAAGGTGCTTGTTGTTGAGGACAATGAACTCAACATGCGCCTCTTTTGCGACCTGTTGGGCGCATACGGCTTCACGACCTTCCAGTGCCGTGACGGCGCGAAAGCCGTCGAGATTGCGCGCAAGGAGCTTCCCGATCTCATCATCATGGATATCCAGCTGCCGGAAGTGTCGGGGCTCGACATCACCCGCTGGCTGAAGGACGACAAGAAGGTCGCCCATATCCCTGTCCTCGCCGTGACCGCCTTTGCCATGCGCGCTGACGAGCAGCGCGTGCGCGAAGCGGGCTGTGAGGGCTATCTCTCCAAGCCGATCCAGATCGCCTCTTTCATTCGCGCCGTTGAGGCGCTGATGCCGAAAGAGCCGGCGGCATGACAGCCCGCATCCTCGTTGTCGATGATATCGAGGCGAACCGGCGTCTGCTGCAGGCAAAGCTGGAGGCGCAGTATCATACCGTGCTTCTGGCGGAGAACGGCCCACAGGCGCTGGAAGTTGCCCGCCTGGAGCATCCCGAGATCATCCTGCTGGACGTGATGATGCCTGGCATGGACGGCTATGAAGTCTGCCGCCGGCTCAAGGCTGACCCGGCAACCTCCTACATACCGGTCGTCATGGTAACCGCGCTCAGCGAGCTGGAAGACCGGGTGAAGGGGCTGGACGCCGGCGCGGAAGACTTCCTGACCAAACCTGTCGATGATTTCCTGCTGAACTCCCGGATCACTGCGCTGATGCGGTACAACACCGTGGCGTCCGAGCTCCGCCAGCGGGAGGCAAGTGGCCTGCGCTCCGGCGCGATGGAAGAACTCAGCCGCGAAGAGATCGACCGGCCCTCCCGCATCTTCATCGTGGATGACGATGCGCGTTCCTCCGGCCGCCTTGCCAACACCCTGCGCGCGCAGGGGCACAAGGCCACGACCCTCATGGAGGCTGGCGACATGGGCGAGTTGGCGACCGAGCGCGTCGATGTGCTGATCCTGTCCCTGTTTGCCCGCAGCTTCGATCCGCTGAAACTGATCGCCCATTTCAAGATGAACCCGGTAACGCGGTCCATTTCGGTCATTCTGATCTGTGATCCGCATGACAAGGCGAAGGCCCTGCGCGGGCTTGAGATCGGCGCCAGTGACATGATCACCATCCCGATTGACCGTCAGGAACTGGCTGCGCGCATCCGCACCCAGACGCGCCGCACACGCTATATCGATATCCTGCGCCAGCGTGTGGACCGGGGCCTCGAGCTGTCGGTCATCGATCAGCTTACCGGGCTGCATAACCGGCGCTACATGAACGGCCAGCTTGAGCAGTTCATGCAGCGCGCCGTGCGTGGCAACCAGCCCTTGTCGCTGATGATGACGGACATCGATCATTTCAAGTCCGTCAACGATACGCACGGCCACCAGGCCGGGGACGATGTGTTGCGCGAGATCGGCAAACGCCTGCGCGCGAATGTCCGGCCCACCGATGTCGTCTGCCGGACGGGCGGAGAAGAGTTTGTCGTGCTGATGCCCAACACGCCGGGCGATCTGGCCTGCGCCGCCGCTGAGCGTATCCGCAAGGCGGTGGCTGCAGCGGAGTTTCCGGTGCTGGGCGGCACAAAGGATCTTTGCATCACCGTCAGCGCAGGCGTTTCCACGCTTCAGGGGGGCGGCGATACCATCGACGACCTGATGCACCGCGCCGACACCGCGCTCTACCAGGCCAAGACCGGCGGGCGGAACCGCGTCGAGAGCATCGCCGCCTGATTGACTTTGCAGCATCAGAGGCCCACAGCGGCTGACCAGCCGTGAGGGAGCCTATTCGCGCTCATGTCAGATCGTTTCGAAGCGTTCCGGTACCCGTCCTACACCCGGTACTTCATCTCGCGCTTCTTCACGTCCTTTTCCACGCAGGTTCTGTCGGTTGCCATCGGCTGGCAGATCTATGACGAGACCCGCAATCCTATCTGGCTTGGCTGGATCGGTCTGGTGCAGTTCCTGCCGGCGCTTGGCCTTGTGGTGGTGACCGGAAATGTGGCCGACCGGGTGGGCCGCCGCCTTGTGATGGCCAGTTCCATGCTGCTGATGATGGCCTGTGCGGGCGCGATCCTTTACCTCGCCCTGACAGACCAGTTCCAGCCGGTTGCGGTGCTGAGCGTGCTCACCGTGTTTGGGATTGCGCGCGCCTTTTATGGCCCGGCCTCTTCCAGCCTCGTGGCCAATCTGGTGCCGAAAGAGGCCTTCCCGAACGCGGTGGGGTGGATGTCCTCCTCCTGGCAGCTGGCCTCGATTGCCGGGCCCGTGGCGGGCGGCCTGCTTGCGGGTATCTCCCCGGCCTTTGCCTATGGCACCGCCATGAGCCTGCTGACCGTGGGCGCCGTGCTTATCCTGACGCTTCCCAAGCCTGACCAGAGGATCGAGCGGACGCCCACGACGCTTTCAACGCTGCTGGGCGGCTTCAGTTATATCTGGAAGGAGAAGATCGTGCTGGGCGCGATCACGCTGGATCTGTTCGCGGTGTTGCTGGGCGGGGCTGTGGCGCTGCTGCCGGTGTATGCACGGGATATTCTGGATGTGGGCGAGGCCGGTCTGGGCCTCTTGCGGGCCGCGCCGGGGGTGGGGGCGATCATCGCCATTGTATTGATCACGGCGTTCCCGATCCGCGACTATGCCGGCTGGATCCTGTTGGTTGCCGTGGCCCTGTTCGGGCTTGCGACAGCGGTATTCGGCGCGTCCACGCTGGCCTGGCTGTCGATCCTGGCGTTGATGCTGGTGGGGGCATTCGACATGGTGTCAGTCTACATCCGCGACATTCTCGTGCAGATATGGACCCCTGATCAGGTGCGGGGGCGGGTGAATGCGGTGAACTCGATCTTTGTCGGGGCATCGAATGAGCTGGGGGAAACCCGGGCAGGGTTCATGGCGGCGGCGCTGGGGCCGGTGTTTACCGTGGTGGCGGGGGGAATCGCGGCAGTCGGCGTGGCCGGGCTGTCGGCCTTCCTGTTCCCGAAGCTGCGGGATGCGCGCAAGCTGCATGACGGGCGGCCGGAGGCTTGAGCCCCAAAGAAAAAACCCGCGCCGGAAAGCGCGGGTTTTTTGAAAAGTTCCAAAAGGAACAAGACCTTACTTGATCTTGCCTTCTTTGAACTCGACGTGCTTCTTCGCGATCGGGTCATACTTCCGCTGGACCATTTTCTCGGTCATCGTGCGCGGGTTCTTCTTCGTCACATAGAAAAAGCCGGTATCAGCCGTCGAGTTGAGGCGGATCTTGATGGTTGCGGGTTTGGCCATGGCGCGGCCCTTCTGAGTCAGGGTTGAATCCGGAAAACGCGCTTAATGGCGAGGGTTCCCGGTGAAGTCAAGCGGCAGACACGGTCAGTCCTGTGCCAATTCGCGGACAGTTTCGGACAAATCCGGACAATTCGTGACAAATCCGGGCACTTCCGGCGTCACAGGCGGTCAGTCTGGTGACCGGTACGGGTCCATCGCAGGAAGGGCGGGCGATGCTCATCCTGGGGCTTGGCCAGACGCTCGGCAATCTCTCCCAGCATGAAGCGGGTGACCGAGGGCAGGTCGAGCTTCATGGCATCAGCCAGCGTCACCCATTGCAGGTCGGAGAGCTCTGCCCCGTCGACCGGGGGCCGCTCGTCGATCAGGGCCTCTTCGGCCTCGGCCATGAAGAAGCGCGCATCGAAGCGCCGGGGCCGGTAAGGCGGGGTGACTGCGCGGCCGATGAAGGTCAGCGGGGCCAGATTGGGCACTACATCCAGCCTGTGGAAATCCTCCCAGCCGATGGGGCAGGCATCCGGCATCTCGGCGGAGCGGCCCATGATCAGGCCGGTTTCCTCAAACAGCTCGCGGATGGCCGTCAACGCCATCGACCGGGGCAGGCGGCGCGATTGCAGGCGCAGCTTTGCCTCGACCTCGGGACGCAGCTCCTCCCAGGCGAGGGCCTTGCCGTCATGCGGGTCCACGCGGCCACCGGGGAACACGTATTTGTCCGGCATGAAGGCGTTGGTGCCGGCCCGCTTGCCCATCAGCACGCGGGGCTGGGTTTGATCGCGGCGCACGAGGATCAGCGTGGCCGCATCCCTGGGGCGGGGGCTCGGCTTGCCCTTGATGACGACATCGCCGTCTTCTTCTTTATCGAACGCAGTTTTGAGCATGCCGGACATATGGCAATCCTACAGGCGGACCGCAGCCTTTGAAAACAGTGACGCTGGGTTAGCCTCCAGCGCCCCTCCGTCTCGCTGCTGTGGCGCGTCGTTCGGCGGGTCATCGCAGTGCGATGCCTGTTCCGCCTCACCCCCGCTTTGCAGGGAAGCGTGAGAAACCAATATTCCTACCGGCGCTTGCCTTTGCCCTTGCTGCCTTTGGGCAGGGTGCGCTTGTCGAACTTTGGTTTGCCGCGGCGCGGGGGACCACCGCCGCTGCTGCGGCCGGCGCCGCCACCCCCGCCGGAGCGGCCGCGCGGCGCGCCGCGTTCGCGGGTGATGGCCTGGCGGGCGGCCTTGCGGCCTGCGGGCGCGGGCAGGGGCTCTGAGATCATTTCCAGCAGCAGGCCGCCTTGCAGCGGGGTGACCTCCAGAAGACGTACCCGGACGATCTGGCCGATGGAGAAGGTTTTGCCCGAGCCGCGCGCATAGACGGCGACGGCGGCTTCGTCATGAATCCAGTATTCATCCGACAGCGACGAGATCGGCACGAAGCCATCGGCGCCAGACCCGGCGAGCGACACAAAGAGGCCCGCCGGCGTCACGCCCGTAACGCGGCCTTCAAACTCGGCGCCGACGCTATCTGACAGGAAGATTGCCAGATAGCGGTCGGTTGCGTCGCGCTCGGCGGCCATCGAGCGGCGCTCGGTCATTGAGATGTGTTCGGCAATCTCCTCAAGGCGCACGGCCGCGCGCTCCGACAAACCATCGGGGCCGAAATCATGCGCCCGGATCAGCGCGCGGTGGACGACAAGGTCGGCGTAGCGGCGGATGGGCGAGGTGAAGTGGGCATATTTGGGAAGGTTCAGGCCAAAGTGGCCCAGGTTTTCTTCCGAATAGATCGCCTGGGCCTGCGTGCGCAGCACCATCTGGGAGATCATGCCTTCATAATCCCCGCCGCGTATCTCTGCGAGCAGGCGATTGAACTTGTGCGTCTGCGGACGTTCGCCAATATTCCATTTCATGTCGAGCGTTTGCAGGAACTCTGCGAACGCCGCCACTTTCGCGTCAGATGGCGTGTCATGCACGCGGTACATGACCGGCGAGTTCTTCTGCTCCAGCGTTTCGGCCGCCGCCACGTTTGCCTGGATCATGAACTCTTCGATCAGGCGGTGCGCGTCGAGGCGCACCTTGGTGGTGATGCCATCAACCTGGCCTTCGGGCGTGAACATGATCCGGCGCTCGGGCATGTCGAGGTCGAGCGGGCTGCGGATGTCGCGCGCCTTGGAGACGGCCGCATAGGCGCCCCAGAGCGGTTTCAGCACCGTTTCCAGAAGCTCGCCCGTCTTGCCCGACGGATTGCCGTCAATCGCGGTCTGCGCCTCCTCATAGGAGAGCTTGGCGGCTGAACGCATCGTGGCGCGCAGGAAGCGGTGGCGTTTCTTGTGGCCATCCTTGGAGAAGATCATCTCCACGGCGAGGCACGGGCGGTCTTCGCCTTCGCGCAGCGAGCAGGCGTCCGCCGACAGCTCGAACGGCAGCATGGGGACAACACGGTCCGGGAAGTAGGTCGAGTTGCCGCGCTTTTCCGCTTCCCGGTCCAGCGCCGAGCCTTCGGTGACGTAAGCGGCGACATCGGCAATCGCGACGATAACTTTCCAGCCGCCATCTTCCATCTCTTCGGCCCAGACGGCATCGTCATGGTCGCGCGCGTCATGCGGGTCGATGGTGATCAGCGGGACTTCACGAAGGTCCGTTCGCGGAACGTCTGCGGGTTCCTTCTCGCGCGCTTCCTTCAGGGCGGCTTCGGGGAAGTCTACCGGGATGTCATGCGCATAGATGGCGATGAGGCTGGCCGAGCGGGCGTCCGTGATGTGGCCGATAACTTCCTTGACCACGCCCAGCGGCGGGCCCATCTGGCGGCGGCCTTGCGGCTTTGGCTCGGCCACGACGAGATCGCCGTCCTTGGCGCCCTTGCGGTCGCCTTCCTGGATCAGCAGTTCACGGCGTTCCTTGCGGCTGGCAGGGATGACCCGGCCGCCGCGCGGGGCGTGTTCATAGAGGCCGACGATGCGGTCGCTGAGGCGCTTTTCGAGCAGCGTGATGACATAGGCGCGCCATTCGCCATTCTCCCGCTGCGCAATCTTGCACACCGCCCGGTCGCCCTTGGCGGGGGCGCGGCCGCGGCTTTTGCCGGAGGGGCCGCCATACACAAGCTCTGGCCCGAAAAGGCCGCTATCGCCAACACACTGGCCAAGCAGGTCGCCATCTTTGGTGAGGCGGGTGAATTCGACGAGGCCGGACGGCGGGGGCCGGTCGGCCTGGGCGAAGCTGCGCTTGCCGGTACGCTCCAGCTTGCCTTCTTCTTCAAGCTCCTTGAGCACGTCGCGCAACACGGCGCGCTCGCGGCCCTTCACTTTCAGGCCACGGGCAATATCGGCTTTACTGGTTGCGCCTGGATTTTCCCTCAGGAAATCAAGGACAGTCTGTCTATCTGGAAAACTCATGAGGCCGCATATAGTGTAATTCGGGCGCAATTGCGCGGGAATTTATGCGGAACGCCTTTTCAGCGCACCAGTTGCACCAGGATCGCGGTGCTGCCGCCTGCGGTGTTCGTGGTCAGCCGGACCAGACGGGCGGAGATGAACACGCACTGGCCGGGCACGATCACTGTCTCGATCGTGTCGGCCTCGTCAAAATCCGGATCGCCCGAGAGGATGACCGCATTGGCCGCCCCGCCGCCTGCATGACACACCTGCAGCACCGGCGTGGACAGCACCTGCGCGCCCTGGGGCAGCGGCTGGCTCACCAGCACGGGCACCACCTCCTTGCCCTTGGCGGTGACCCGGATGGGCGGGGGCACATCGGCGCGGGCGGCCAGCGGCAGGGCGACGATGGCGGCAAGGACGGCTAGAAAGATTTTCCGGATCATGATGGTTGATGTCCCCACGACTCAATAAGGCTGGAGGTTGCTTGCGGCAGCGGCGGTGTCAATCTCAGCGCAGCAGGGTGACCGTGGCGCGCAGGGTGCCCTCGCCCTTCCAGACGGCGAGGTCGATCTGGTCGCCCGCGAAGAAGCTGCACTTGCCGGGGGAGAGCAGCTGAATCCGCGTGCCGATATGTACGCTGAGGGTTTCCGGGGCGGGGGTGGAGGCGGCGCTGTGATAGCAGATGCGGAAGACGGGCAGCGTGCCCGCGGCGGCCATTTCCGGCGGAGCGAGGAAGACGGTCTCGCTCGTCTTGCCACGGACGTAGACTTCCATCTCATAAGCACTCGCCCCGCTGGCGGGCGAGGCCATCAGCGCGATGGTGGAGAACAGGGCGGGCAAGGGCATGGCCTGCGGCCTCCGGTCAGATTCCTCCGCATAGGGACAGAGTGAAGCTGAAAGGAGGGTGAATGGCTACTCAGTGATTTTATTTAGTTCAAGCAAATGCCACGCTCTTTTATACTTGCCCATCCAACCATCGTGAAAACGATCATCGTCCATTAAGATTTGAGAATAGTCTGGGCGTAACCGACGCAAATCCGTGTCTTTGCGCTGTTGCCCTTTTGCTCCGGGCGAAGACAACCAAGCCTGATGAGCTCGGCCTAGCAAATCAGCAACAACTTCGCTTGGCACAACAAAGACGTTCGGCTGATCATCTGGTGAGTTGCCGAAATCTACGAAGCAATAAAAAAGACGCTCACCCGAAATGTGTTCATGCTTTTTGCTCATGTGCCAGCCACCGTCGCTGCCTATGTTCCAGCGTGTCTTGACCTGAATTGCGGCGAGTCTTGAGCCACTTATGTCTGTGACGAGCACATCGCAGTTTGGAACTCCGTCGGGCACAAGTGATGCAATATATCCGCGCTTCAACAACTCACAGACGACGAAATGTTCTCCTGCCGAACCCGTCAATGCGGTAGATCGTTGATGCGGCATTCCGATTGCCCTCCCGCTGAGATGCGCTATTCCTCGTCCTTCTTCGCCGCCGCCTTCTTCTTCTTCGGCGCAGCTTTCTTGGCAACGGGCTTTTTCGCGGCGGCTTTCTTGGCGGGCGCCTTTTTCTTCGCGCTGCCGCCTTTGGCGTTTACCAGCTCGATAGCCTGTTCCAGCGTCACGGCGTCCGGCGTCACGTCCTTGGGAAGCGTGGCGTTGACCTTGCCCCATTTCACGTAAGGCCCATAGCGGCCTTCGAACACTTCGATGGCGCCGCCATCGGGATGGTCGCCGAGGGTTTTGAGCGCGGCCGCGCCGGCGCGGGCGGAGCCGCGGGCTTTCTTGTCCTCAATCAGCGCGACGGCGTGGTTGACGCCGATGGTGAACACATCGCGCGGATCTTTCAGGTTCGCATAGGTCTTGCCATGCTGAACATAGGGCCCGAAGCGGCCGAAATTGGCGAGGATCATCTCGCCATCTTCCGGGTGGGGACCAACTTCGCGCGGCAGCATCAGAAGCTCGACGGCGCGCGCCAGGGTGAAGCCGTCCAGATTGTCCTTATCCGCTTTGGTCAGCGAGGCGCGTTTGGGTTTTTCCCCATTTGCCATCTCGACATAGGGGCCGAAGCGGCCAGATTTGAGGAAGATGGTTTCGCCCGTATCCGGATGAACGCCAAGTTCGTTGCCGTCCGGGTTGATGGCGGCGCTCTCTCCGCCCTCGGAGGAAAACTGGCGCGTGTATTTGCATTCCGGATGGCGCGAGCAGCCGACAAAGGCGCCGAATTTGCCGAGCTTCATCGACAGTTCGCCCTCCTTGCAGAGGGGGCACTGGCGTGGGTTCTCGATCGGGTTGCCGTCGGCGTCCTGGCGCGGGAACACATAGGCGCCCAGCGCCTCGTTCAGCGCGTCAAGCACGGCAGACACGCGCAGGTCTTTCGTTCCGTCGATATCGGCAGCGAATTGCTGCCAGAATTCGCGCAGGAAGGCTTTCCAGTCGAGCTTGCCGTCGGAGATCACGTCGAGCTTTTCTTCCAGCCCGGCGGTGAAGTCATACTCCACATAGCGGCTGAAGAAGTTTTCGAGGAAGGCGGTGACAAGGCGGCCCTTGTCTTCGGGCACGAGCGCCTTGCCTTCGATGCGGACATAGCCGCGGTCTTCCAGGGTCGAGAGGGTGGAGGCGTAGGTCGATGGGCGGCCGATGCCGAGTTCTTCCAGCCGTTTGACCAGAGAGGCTTCGGTATAGCGCGGGGGCGGCTGGGTGAAGGACTGGTTGGCCTCCGCCTTCAGAAGGTCTGCATGCTGACCTTCCGTCATCTTCGGCAGGCGCCCTTCGGCATCGTCATCATCATCGCCGGCGTCATGGCCTTCGGTGTAGAGCTTGATGTAGCCGTCAAACACGACGACCTGACCGGTGGCGCGCAGGCCCGCGCGCTTGTCCTTCGACATCAGGTCGATGGTGGTGCGCTCGAACACGGCCGCTTCCATCTGGGACGCTACAGCGCGGCGCCAGACCAGCGTGTAGAGCTTCTTCAGGTCTCCGTCGCCGTGATAATCTTCCGGACGCAGATTGAAGTCGGTGGGGCGGACAGCCTCGTGGGCCTCCTGCGCGTTCTTCGCCTTCGAGGAATAGCGGCGGGTGTTTTCCGGCAGGTAGCGCGCGCCATAGTTGGACTGGATCATGGCGCGGGCGGCGGCATAGGCCTCCTCGGCCATGTTGACGCCGTCAGTCCGCATATAGGTGATGCGGCCTTCTTCGTAGAGTTTCTGGGCGGCCTGCATGGTGCGCTTGGCCGAGAAGCCAAGCTTGCGGCTGGCTTCCTGCTGCAGCGTGGAGGTGATGAAGGGCGGGGGCGGGTTGCGTTTGACCGGCTTTGCCTCAACCGCGCTGACCGAATAGCCGCCGGCCTTGACGATTTCCAGCGCCCGGTCAGCATCGCCCTTGTTGCCCAGGGTGAACTTTTTCAGCGTTTCGCCATCCAGAGAATGGAGCCGGGCCTCGAAATGCGACCCATCGGGCGCGCGCAGCTCGGCGGCGATGTTCCAGTATTCCTGCGGCCGGAACATCTCGATCTCGTTCTCGCGGTCGCACACGATGCGCAGCGCGACCGACTGCACCCGGCCGGCCGAGCGCGAGCCCGGCAGCTTGCGCCAGAGAACCGGAGAGAGGTTGAAGCCCACGAGATAGTCCAAGGCCCGGCGGGCGAGGTAGGCGTCGACCAGTTCCTCGTCCAGGCCGCGCGGCTGCTGCATCGCCTGGGTGACAGCGCTCTTGGTGATGGCGTTGAACACCACCCGCTCGACCGCCATGTCCTTTTTCAGCGCCCGGCGCTTCTTCAGCGCTTCGATCAGGTGCCAGGAGATGGCTTCGCCCTCGCGATCAGGGTCAGTCGCGAGGATGAGCGTATCGGCATCTTTCAGGGCGTTGGCGATGTCGGAGATCCGCTTGGCGGATTTGGCGTCGGCTTCCCAGACCATTTCGAAGTCGTTTTCGGGGTCAACCGAGCCGTTTTTGGACGGCAAATCCCGGATATGCCCGTAGGAAGCGAGGACTTTATAGTCCTTGCCCAGGTACTTGTTGATCGTTTTGGCCTTTGCCGGAGACTCGACGACGACAAGCTTCATGCGGGGGTCCACCTCTTCAAGGGCGGCAGAGATGGTCTGCCACGGCAGGGGCTGTCAAGGCCGGGACAGCGTCAGCCGTCTTCGCGGTAGGCAATGAAGGCCAGGCTGACGAACAGGAAGAACAGTGGGGGAGACCATGCCGCGACCGCTGCGGGCGCCGCCCCGGTTGCCCCCAGGCTGGAGGAAAATTGCGTGAAAAAATAAAGCCCAATGGCCGCCATGACGCCGGTTGCCAGCAGTCTGGAAGTGCCCCCCAGACGCTGCAGGCGCAGGCAGGCGAGCGCCCCGATAAGGGCCATTGCGGTAAATAGCACGGGTGTCGCCGTAAGAGTGAACCAACGCATCGTATAACGCGAA
Source organism: Hyphomonas sp. NPDC076881 (assembly GCF_050269995.1). Lineage (NCBI taxonomy): Bacteria > Pseudomonadati > Pseudomonadota > Alphaproteobacteria > Hyphomonadales > Hyphomonadaceae > Hyphomonas > Hyphomonas sp. NPDC076881. Next base: position 271,668 of record NZ_JBNNJJ010000003.1, read on the forward strand.
GTGTCCAATCCTGCGGCGCGCGTTTCAAAAATGAAGCGCGGCAATTCCCAGAAACCGACCGTGTTGGGCGAGGCAAACTCATCCAGCAGGCGAACTGCGTCCAGCGAGGTCGGGATTGCCAGCGTGGCGCGCCGTTCCGGCACCTGGTTGGGCAGGTTCTCGACCAGATTCTCGAGCTGCCAGAAGCCATCGTTCAAAACGGCCCGCTGCGCGTCGATCCGGCGCACAAAGGCAAAGTCATTGGTTGGCTGGCGCCCATTATAAAGACGCTGCTCCTCGATGATCTTCACGCCGGTCAGCGTCCGTCCGCCATCTTCAACCCGGCGCGCATGGATCACATACTGGCTGGTATCGTCGCCCTGACGCAGCCAGATGCCGGTTTCGCCCACCGCCACCGTGCCCCGGCCAATGTTCAGCAACCGGGCGCGTTCAGCCTCATAAGACTGGGCAAGGCTGGCGGTAAACGGGTTCAGCACCATGGATGAGAACAGGCCCAGCATCACGCCCAGCACGATCACCGGCGTAAGAAACCGCCAGGCCGACAGGCCGCTTGCCCGGATAATCGAGAGTTCGGAGCGCCGGTTCAGCCGGGTAAAAGCCATCATCGTCGCCGCCAGAAGCGCGAAAGGCAGGGTCTGTTCGACAATCATCGGCAGTTTCATGGCCGACAGGCGCAAGGCGTCCAGCAGCGTGATCTCCACATCGCTGCCGATCGTGCGCATCTGTTCCACCACGTCGATCATCATGATCGCCAGCAGCAGGATAGCCAGCACCAGCGCGAGGCCGGAAAGGCACTCGCGCAGGATATAGCGCTGGATGCGGGAAAACAGGGGCATCAGGCGCGCACTCCGGGTATGTAACCGTGCGGGGGCGGGGTAATCCTTTGTTTGCGCCCGATCCGGGCGCCGCGTCCGAAATAGATCCAGCCCAGCATCAGGCTGGTCAGCAGGGGCACTGCCCAGAGGGCGATATTGAGCTGTGGGTCATCGGCCGCCGCCGATTGCAGCGCCAGATGCACTACCAGAACCAGAATCGCCCCGCCGGTCGCGATACCGATCCGCTTGCTGTAGCCCTGCCGGCTGAAATCCCCGCCCAGAACGGCAAAGATCGCCAGCAGCGCCATGACGATATTGAGCAGCGGCGAGGTGAGCCGGGCATTGGCTTCGGCCAGGAAACTGTCAGCCTCCTTGCTCTCGAAATAATTCTTCCGGTCCACGAACAGCAGTTCGAACAGGAATTTGTCGGACGCCTTCAGCACCAGCTCGGAATCTTCCTTCATGAAGTCCGTCAGGTCGAACATGTACTGGTCAAATTCCAGAACCGAGAGCTGCTGGTTGGCATCCAGCTGCTGGCTGAGCGCGTCGCGCAAGAGAAGGGTGGGGTGCCCGTCCACCGTCACCAAAGCCGCCGACCGGGCGAGAATGTCGGTCGGATAGTCCGGATCGGTCATATCCGAGATCAAAACGCCGCGCAGTTCCCCGCCCACCTGGTCGCGCGCATAGAATGTGAGCCGTTCGCCATTCGAGGTGAACTGACCGGCCCGGAAAAGGGCTGCGGCAAGGTCTGCCCGCGCATCGGCCACCGCCTCGCGCATCGCCCGCTGGGACATCGGCTGAACCCACAGGTTCACCGACATATGCGCCAGCATGCACACCACGGCCAGCCGCAAGACCGGCGACGCCACCTGCCAACGGGTCATCCCGGCGGCCTGCGCCACCACGATTTCGGAATCCTTGTGAATCCGGTTCAGCGACCACACCCCGGCGACGAACAGCGCCAGCGGCAACAGCAGGGCAATCACCTGCGGCGAGCCAAGCATGACAATATAGAAATATGTGAGCGCCGATTGCCGGTTTTCCAGGATTACATCGGTTCGTGACAATCCCTGCGCCAGCAGCGCGACCATCACGAGGCTGCCCACGATGATCAGCACGGCCTGCAGGACCTGCCGGAAGAGGTGCAGCTGGATCTTGGTCATAAGCGGGGCGCGGGCACTCTAGCGTCCAGAAATCGAACCGGAATTGGCAGCATTTCTCTAGCTAACGAGTTGCGCTTGGCGCGTCGATGCTTAGTTTCCGCTCCAAACGGAGTTTCCACACATGAAGATTACATTCGCAGAAGCCGCAAAGGCCGACATCGCCGCTTTCATTGCAGATGAAGGGGCTGGTCTGCCGGGCAGCGCAGAAGCGCTCGACAAGGCCGCAGGCGGCCTGATCGCCGAAGCCATCGAGGGTGGCCGATTCGACGGTAAGGTTGGCCAGCAGGTGGCGGTTGTGCTGCCCAAGGGGTCGGACGCGCGCCGCGCCGTCGTGCTGGGCGGTGGCAAGCCGAAGAAGCGCGACGCCCGCGCCCTGGAGAATATCGGCGCCCATTTCATCAAAGCGTTTGCCTCCTCCGGCTTCAAATCGGCCTCCATCACCGTGCACACTGCTGAGGAAGCCGCCCGTGTCGCCGCAGGCGCCAAGCTCGCCGCCTATCGCTTCGACAGCTACTTCACCAAACTCAAATCCGACCAGAAGCCCAGCCTTTCGGGCCTGACCATCGTGTGTGACGATCCCAAGGCCGCCAAGGCCGCTTTTATCCTGCTGGATGCCGCCACGGATGGCACCTATCTGGCGCGTGATCTCGTCAACATGCCGCCCAACGACCTTCACCCGGAAAGCTTTGCCGAGAAGATCAAGGAACTCGCCGATCTGGGCGTGGAAGTGGAAGTCCTCGGCGAGAAGCAGATGGCCAAGCTTGGCATGGGCGCGCTGCTCGGCGTCGGCCAGGGCTCGGTCAAGGAAAGCCAACTCGGCATCATGAAATGGAATGGCGGCAAGCCGGGCGAGGATCCGGTGATCCTCGTCGGCAAGGGCGTCTGCTTTGATACGGGCGGCGTCTCGCTGAAGCCCGGCCCCGGCATGGAAGAGATGCGCGGCGATATGGGCGGCGCGGCCGCCGTCACCGGCACCATCCGCGCGCTGGCCCAGGCGAAAGCCAAGGTGAACGTCGTCGGTCTCATCGGCCTTGTGGAAAACATGCCCGATGGCAACGCCATCCGCCCCGGTGACATCCTGCGCTCTGCCTCTGGCCAGACCATCGAAGTGCAGAACACCGACGCTGAAGGCCGTCTCGTGCTGTGTGACGTGCTCTGGTACGCGCAGGAACACTTCAAGCCGAAAGCCATCGTGGACCTCGCCACGCTGACCGGCGCCATCGTCATCTCCCTCGGCCATCACCATGCCGGCCTTTTCACCAACAGTGATGACCTGGCCGACGAGCTGACCAAGGCGGGCCTGGCCGAGGGCGAGCGCGTGTGGCGCCTGCCGATGGGCTCGGAATACGATTCGCTGCTCAAGTCGAAGTTCGCAGATATGCGCAATATCGGCGGCCGCGCGGCCGGCTCGATCACGGCGGCGCAATTCCTCAAGCGTTTTGTCAAAGACGGCGTACGCTGGGCCCACCTCGACATCGCGGGCGTTGCCTGGGTCGAAGGCGAGAAATCCCCCACCGATCCGAGCTGGGCATCGGGCTATGGCCCACGCCTGCTCAGCCGCTGGATTGTGGATAACTACGAGGCGTAACCGGCCTGAGCAAATTCCGAGAGCCCCCGCTTGAGGCGGGGGCCTCGATCGGGCGCCTTGCAATAACCCGCTAATCGGCATATGTATCTCAAATGAGATACGGAGGTCGTGATGGCTGGTAGTTCAATGCTCCACATTCGTCTGGACGATGAGATCAAAGCGGAAGCCACCGCCGCTTTGGCCGCAATGGGTCTGACAGCGTCTGATGCCGTGCGTCTGCTGTTCCACCGGATCATCGCGGATCAGGCGTTTCCGCTCGAACTGAAAGTTCCCAACACCGCTACCCGTGAAGCCATGGCTGAAGCGGACGGCATCATTGAAACGCGCAAGGCGCGCTTTACCAATGGTGACGAGTTGGTGGCGGGTCTGGATGGCTAAGAGCGCTAAACGGGCGAAACATCCTCGCGCGTGTGATTATGCTAAGGCGTTCTCAAAAGATTGGGAACGCCTTTCCAATTCTGGCCGTTATGACATGAACCGCCTCAAGGAAGTGATGCTCCTTCTCATTGCGAATGATGCCCCGCTGGATGCCGCATGGAAGGATCATTCTCTGAAAGGCGAATGGGCGGGATACAGGGAGTGCCATGTCGGTGGCGACTTCCTGTTGATTTATAAAGTGGACGACTCTGCGGGAAGGTCTGGCGTGATTGTTTTCATTCGCGCCGGAACCCATAGTGATCTTTTCCGGGAGTAGGCTGGGGGCATACACATGACCATAGACCAGGCCCCCGAATGGTGGTTCTACCATCTCTCGCGCAGCGCGCTGGAAGAGGCGGCCGCGCCGCTCTTGCAGAAATGCCTCGAAGTTGGCTGGCGCGTGCTGGCCGTTTCTCCGCGGGCGGAGCGCCTCGCCAAGCTCGACGCCGTGCTCTGGACGTTTGAGGACGCCTCCTTCCTGCCCCATGGCCAGGCCGATGCGCCGGGGCTGGATGTGGCCCGCCAGCCGGTGCTGCTCTCAGCCAAGCTCGCCAACGCCAACAATGCAGACGCCCTGATGCTGATGGACGGCACCGAAGCGCCAGTAGACGCCCCCTTCAAGCGCTGCATGGTGATGTTCGAGGACGCCGACACCGGAACCCGCAACAAAGCCCGCGCCCAGTTCAAGGCGGCGAAAGATGCGGGATTGGTGACACGCTATTTTCAGCAGACGGACCGTGGCGGCTGGAAAGAGGCGGGGGTTTAGAAATCTCCAAACCTTTCCGTGTGCGTCACCCTCGACGGGCAAAGCCCGTCTGAGGGCCTATCTCCAAACGTTTCCGTTGGTGCAACCGGTCAGGTCAGATGCTGGGCACTCAGATGGCCTTCGGCCATCGAGTGTGACGATGGAAAGGGTAGGTTGGGAAGTTGATCAATCCTTCTTCAGAAACTGCGATATAATTTCGATCGTATCGATCATCTGAAGCCCAACTCTATACCTTGTCTCACGCGCGCTTTGGCAATCTGCGTTTTGGTGTGCTGCTACTGGCGACCTCGATTGAGCTCATTGGTATCTCGCTGAACACTGGCTTGTTTAACGCATAGGCGCGTTGATGACTCAATGAACTCTGGATTGTTACCCCAGTGTTCCCTTCCATCCTCAAGAAATAGAACATGGGTCGCATACACTTCCGATGATGACATCAGAGCATCCGCCGTTTTCGCGTACTCTCCAGCTAACCGCAGATTTCCTTCTGCTCTGTATTCCTCTGCAAATTCTCGTATAGGCTCTTTGTGGCTTGCCCGCTTTAGTGACTCAATGATGAAGAGTTTGGCGTCCGCGAGGCGCTGCTCCATATCGTCAGGCGATTGTTCTGAGAGATAGATGTTAAAAGTAGAGCAAAAGCTTGAAATGCCCTGCATGTACTCGTCAGTCGGTCTGGAGAAGGCTTTGGCATTGCCAACAGCGGCTATGAGATGGCCCATTTTTTCTTCAAGATAAGTTTTTCGATCTTGAGAACGTGCGTCTGCCAGCTCTTCACGGAATAGCACCACGTCTTCTGGGCTTATCTCCAAATAAGCAAAGATTCCCTCGGTGGAGTAAGTCGGGGGCTCAGAGTTGGACAGCGTGGGCTCACCAAGGGAAGTTTGCGCAGTTCCAACAAGAGAATGTGAGCACGCTAGAAGGAAACTAAGTAAAGAAAAGAATGATAAGATGCGCACGCCATAGTCCTCAGAAGCTGTCAGCTTAGAATTGTATAGAAGCTCAAACCTTCTTCACAAACTCCGACTTGAGCCCCATCGCGCCCACGCCGTCGATTTTGCAATCAATGTCATGATCCCCGTCCACGAGGCGGATGTTCTTCACCTTGGTGCCGCGCTTCACGACCAGGGACGAGCCCTTGACCTTGAGATCCTTGATCACCGTCACCGTGTCGCCATCGGCCAGCACATTGCCAACTGAATCCTTCACCACCTTCGGCCCGTCTTCAGCGGCCGCTTCGCCCGGTGCCCATTCATGCGCGCATTCCGGGCAGATCAGCAGGGGGCCGTCCTCATAGGTGTAGGCGGAGCCGCATTTCGGGCAGGGGGGAAGATCGGACATCGGCGGGGGTCTTTCAAACGACGGGGCCTCACCGCCCCTAATCCCCGGCGGGCACCACTGCAACCCCCGCTATGTCCCCGCTTGCCCCCGCGGGCAGGCGCCGCTATAGGCCCGGCAAATCCCCGGAAACAACCAGACCTACAGGAAGCCCCTCATGGCCGTGCAGCGCACCTTTTCCATCATCAAGCCCGACGCCACCGAGCGTAACCTCACCGGCGCCATCAACGCCGTGATCGAGAAAGCCGGCCTGCGCATCGTTGGCCAGCGCCGCATCCAGATGACCCGCGCCCAGGCTGAGCGTTTCTACTCGGTCCACTCCGCGCGCCCCTTCTTCGGCGAGCTGGTGGATTTCATGATCTCCGGCCCGGTCGTCGTCCAGGTTCTGGAAGCTGAAGACGCTATCGCAAAATACCGCGAAGTGATGGGCGCCACCAACCCGGCCGACGCCGCTGAAGGCACCATCCGCAAGCTGTTCGCCAAGTCGATCGGCGAGAACTCGGTCCACGGTTCGGACTCGGCTGAAAACGCCGCCATCGAGATCGCTCAGTTCTTCTCCGAAGCTGACATCACCGCCTAAACGGCGCGCCCCAGGGCGAAAATATCAAGCCGGAGGCTGGGCCCGCCCGCCTCCGGTTTTTTGTGTCCGGAATTGTCCCATGGCTGTCCGAAACTGTCCGGATTTGTCCATGAGATGGCCGGGGCTGGCACGGGAATGACGCCCGCTGACCCGGTTCTGAGGCCTAATTGCGGGCGCCGTCGCCCCGCGCCGCTTCTTCGAGAAGCTCGATCTGAAGCCTCTGGATCGAGGCAAGCCGCTCCCACTGGCGGTGCAGGTGAAGGTCCAGCTTCTCGTGCAGGTGCCGGATTTCCAGCTCTGCCTTGAGGTTCACCTTATAGTCGTTCTCCGAGCGCAGCCGGTCTTTCGCCTCCTGGCGGCGCTGGCTCATCATGATGATAGGCGCTTGCAAGGCCGCAATACAGGAGAGCACCAAATTCAATAAAATGAAGGGGTAAGGGTCAAACCTGCCCAGGATAAATCCGGTGGCGTTCACCAGCATCCAGACTATCAGGATGAAGCAAAACAGCAGGATGAACGTCCAGGAACCGCCGAACCGCGCCACAGCGTCAGCGGCCCGTTCGCCAAAGCTGCGCGCATCGTCCCAGCCGGCATCTGGTTCATCGGCCACCAGAGTGCCCGTCTCCAGGCTCTGCAGAACCTGTTCGTCGAGTGCTGTCAGCTCGCCGCGTTCCTTTTCCAGCAACTGCTCAAGATACAGCCGCCGCATCCGCGCAATGTCAGGCAGGCAGACATGCTGGTCCGGCTGGATGTTGGGCAACTGGGCGCGCAAGGCCGCCTGGGTGCCCGGTGTTGAGTCACACACACGCCGGACCTCGGCGAGAGAGAAGGTCTTGTTACATACTGCGCAGGTAACGTCGCCAGTATCCGAAGCCATCAGCTTTTCCCGTTCAGAGTAAAATTGGCCGGTTAACCTTCATCCAAAAACAATAAAAATCTGATATTGCAAATGCTGGAAGTAAATTTTCAGGTAGTATGTCCCATGTCCAAAGCGCCAAAGAATACCGAAATAAAACAAGGATCAGAAGACCTGGAAGCCCGGCTGGTATCGCTGCGTGCCGAGATTGATGAGATCATGGCGGCTCTTGCGGAAAAGGCACAGGCTGAGGCTGAAGAGGCCACGCAATCTGCTGCAGATACTGCAGAAGACATTGGCGAGGAAGTTCTCAAGGAAGCCCGCCGCGCCCTGAAGCAGATCCACAAGCAGGCCAATTCGCTGGAAAAGACGCTGGGCGTGCAGACCCGCGCCAACCCGCTGCAGACACTGCTGATCGCCTTTGGCGCTGGCTTCGTTGTTTCGCTGCTGATGACGCGCCGCTGATGCTGTCTTTCCTGTCGTCGTTGCTGCAGGGCCAGGTAGGCGAGCAGGTGAACCGGGGCATCAAGGGCCTTGGCACGCTTGCCGTTGTCGGCGTCATGCTGCTCACGGCTTACATCGCGGCTGTTGCGGCGCTGGCATTGTTCTTGGCGGAGCGGATGAGCCCCTGGGCCGCCGCTGCCTTCATCGCGCTCGGCTTTTCCCTGATGGCAGGGGCGATCCTGCTGGTCATGTCGATGAAGAATGACGCGGACAAGCGCGCCGAAGAGGCCGCTGCCAAAGCTCGTCACGACGCGCAGCAGCAGATGCTTTCGGCCCTCACCGGCGGGGAAGGCGGCGGCAAGCAGGCAATGGTGATCGCTGCGATTGCTGGCATCGTGCTTTCCAGCCTGATCGGCAAGGGCGATGCCGACGACGATTAGTACGCGCCGACCTTCACCACCCGGCGGCCGGTATTCTCGCCCCTGAAAAGTCCGCAGAAGGCTTCCGGCATTGCGGCGATGCCTTCAAACCGTTCTTCCTGGATTTTCAGGGCACCACTGGCGATCATCTTCGCCATCGTTTCCAGCGCCTCCGGGAAACCACGCGCGAAATCGAACACGACGAGACCCTGCATGTTCACGCGGTGGGTGATGAAGGGTTTGGTGTTGACGATGCCGGGCGTTTCCTCTGGCGTGAGGTTGTAATCGGCCACCTGGCCCGAAATGCAGATGCGGCCATTCAGGGCCATCAGCGGCAGCGCGCGGTTGACCATGGCGTTGCCGACATTGTCGAACAGGATGTCGATGCCTTTGGGAAATTCGGCAGCGATGGCGGCGGAGAGGTCTGCGGCGGTCTTGTAGTTGATGGTGGCATCAAAGCCTGCCGTTTCCGTCAGCCAACGGCATTTCTCGTCACTTCCTGCCACGCCGACAACCTTTGAGGCGCCCCAGGCTTTGGCGAGCTGACCCGCCGTGGCGCCCACCGGACCAGCGGCGGAAGTGACAAGCACCGCGTCGCCTTCCTTGAAGCGCGCGACCTCTTTCAGGCCGAACCACGCCGTCAGCCCCGGCACGCCCAGCACGCCGATCCAGGCCGAGAGCGGCACGCCCGGAACATCGGCAACCCTGGCGATGAAACCTTTGCCGGATTGGAGCGAATGGGTTTTCCAGCCGCCGGCGCAGAACACCTTCGTGCCCACTGGCCAATCGGGATGATTGGAGGCATCGACCACACCCACGCTGAAGCCATCAATGGGTTTGCCGAGCGGCAGGGCGGCGGCGTAGCTGTCACCGCCAGAGAGGCGGGAGCGCGTGCCTGGATCAACCGAGCACCAGACATGCGCCACGCGGAACTGGCCGTCCTTCGGCTCTGGCAGGGGCAGGGTTTCGAGGCGGAAGTCGGATGGTTTGGGGGCGCCCTCGCAGTATTGGGCCAGTACGATCTGTTGCATGGGGTGGTCGCGCCTCACGGATCTTCACCCGGCTTCGTTATGAACAGATCGGCCCATTCGGGATGCTTGGCATACTGGCCGCGCACATAGGGGCAGACCGGGACGATCCTGAAGCCGTTCGTGCGGGCGTCTTCAAGCATGAAGTCGAGCAGCGCGCGGGCCACGCCGCGCCCGCCCATGGCTTCCGGAACGCGGGTGTGGTTGGCACTGATGATGCCGGGTCGGGGATAGGTAAACTCGATCTCGCCTTCGGCGGCGATGCCTTCGATGCGCGCAACGTAGCGGCCTTTGCGTTCGCCGTCCTCGCGTGTGATCACGATGTCGCTCAAGCCAGCCTCCGATGCCTGTTCCGCAATGCCTTCGGGGATAGCGGCTGGGGGCAGCGGTGTCCACAAGGGCTCGGGCGGTGCGTCGGTCGGTAGGGAGGGCAGTCTGCTCTGGTCCTGAGAACGGCTCATCCTGAGCGAAGTCGAAGGACGAGCCGGGGCTTGCGGCAGTTCTGCGTGGCACATCCTTCGACTTCGCTCAGGATGAGCGTTGCTTGTAGTGGCCTGGGTTTCAACCCCTCAGGCGCGCGCAGGCAATCGCCAAGGCGCGGGGGTAGAGCCTGTGTTCTTCCGGCAGCAGGCGGGCGGCGAGGGTGTCTGCCGTGTCGCCCGGCAGGATGGGGATGACGGCTTGCGCGATGATCTCGCCTTCATCGACCCCGGCGCTGACCCAGTGGACCGTGCAGCCGGCTTCGCGGTCGCCCGCCTCGATGGCGCGCTGATGGGTGTCGAGGCCCTTGTATTTCGGCAGCAGGGAGGGGTGGATGTTGATCATCCGGCCTTCCCAGCGGGTGACGAACCAAGGCGTCAGTACGCGCATGAAGCCCGCCAGCGCGATGATCTCGATGCCAGCATCGCTCAGCGCCTTGTCCAGTTCGCGTTCGAAGGCTTCGCGGTCCTTGCCGTAGAGCTTGTGGTCGATGGCGAGCGTAGGCACGCCGGCGCGGGCGGCCGTTTCGAGACCTTTGGCATCCGGGCGATTGGAGAGGACCAGCGCGGGCTTTGCCGGAAAGGCCGGGTCTACGGCGGCTTTCAGCAGCGCCTCCATATTGGAGCCGCGCCCTGAAATCAGGATCGCCAGTTTGAGGCGGTTCATGCGCTGGCGAGCTCGCCGACCACACGCGGGTCTTCACCGGCAGCTTTCAGCTCGGCCATCACGGCGTCTGCCTCATCCGGGGCAACGGCGAGGACGAGGCCGATGCCCATGTTGAAGGTGCGGTGCATCTCTTCCAAGTCGACCTGACCGGCAGCCTGCAGCCACTGGAACACCGGCGGGGGCGTCCAGGCGGCGCGGTCGATGCGCGGCACAAGCTCATCAGGGCACATGCGGGGGGTGTTCTCGGTAAGGCCACCGCCCGTGATGTGGGCTAGGCCCTTCAGTTTTCCCGCGCGGATCAGCGGCATAACGATGGGCGCATAAAGCCGGGTGGGCGTCAGCAGCGCTTCGCCAAGTGTCTCGGAATTGGAGAAAGGCGAGGCGCCGCCATAGAACAAGCCCTCGCGCTCCACGATGCGGCGGATCAGCGAATAGCCGTTGGAGTGGGGGCCGGAGGAAGCGATGCCGATCAGCACATCGCCCGGTTTCATGTCGCCCATGCGGGGCAGCACTTTTGCGCGGTCCACCGCGCCGACGACGAAACCGGCAAGATCATAATGGCCGGGGGGATACATACCGGGCATTTCGGCGGTTTCCCCGCCCACAAGGGCGCAGCCAGAGCGGCGGCAGCCTTCGGCGATGCCGGAGATGACGGCTTCGGCGATGCCCCCTTCCAGTTTTCCGGTGGCGAAATAATCCAGGAAAAACAGAGGCTCAGCGCCTTGCGCCAGCACATCATTGGCGCACATGGCGACCAGATCGATGCCGACAGTGTTGTGGATGCCGGTCTCGAAGGCGAGCATCAGCTTGGTGCCAACGCCATCTGTACCCGAAACGAGGATCGGATCCTCATAGCCAGCGGCCTTCAGATCGAACAGGGCGCCAAAGCCGCCGAGGCCGCCCATCACGCCGGCGCGGGCGGTGGCCTTCGCCATGGGCGAAATTGCATCGACGAGGCGCTCGCCTGCCTCAATATCGACACCAGCGTCACGGTAAGAGAGAGGCGTCTTGGACGGAGTGTTCATCGGATTCTAGCCCCTCGGTTTGCCTGAATCGGCGCGTTAGCATGAGCAGGGGCCAAGTTCCAGTGAAGCTTCAGAAGTGAAGCAGCAGGTTCCCGCAGCCCGGATGGCTTGTTAGAAGGGGCACCGACAAGGAGTTTAACCACGATGATTCGATGGGTACTTGCCGCCGCGTTCCTGATTTTCGCCGCAACGCCGCTGGCTTTCGCTGACATCCGCGATGTCTACACGATCCGCGATATTGAGGTGGATCAGCAGGCCGCCACGGTGATTGAAGCGCGCGAAGCGGCGATGGCCTCGGCCCGTTCTGCCGCTGCGCGGGCCCTCATCAACAAAATCACGCTGGCGTCTGACCGGAATGCCGCCGGTGGCATCCCGATTGATGGTGCGCTGGCGGCCCGCATGACGGCGGCTGTCGATGTTCAGGAAGAGACCGCTGGCGCGGGCCGGTATCGCGGCAAGCTGGCCGTGGTGCTGAACCCGCAGATCGTGCGGGCGCATCTGGATTCCCTGAAAGTGCCCTACCTGGACGCCCAAGCCCCGCTGGCGCTGATGGTGCCGGTGACCTCCAACGCGGCTTCGGCAGATCTCTGGCGCCAGGCCTTCGGGGAACGCAACAATGGCGCGCTCGTGCCGTATGTGACCGCCGTGGGCAATTTCTACACGGCCTACAGCGCCTGGCCCGAAATCTCGGCCGAAGCTGTGCCGGTGAACGCCCGCCGCGCCTTGATCGCTGACCTTCAGGGCCGCGAAGGCGCCTGGCGCGTTGTGGTTTCGTCGGTGACTGCGGTTAGCAACGAACCTGTCGGCGCAACTCCGCCGGTCGCGACCCTTACGGATGCAGCCAACGCCGTTTCGACCCTGCTGGGCGAAAGCTGGAAAGAGGCGTCCATCGTGCGCGATGGCAGCCGCACCAGCGTGGAAGCCTCGGTGCGCTATACCTCGCTTGCCGAGTGGAATACGCTGCGCGGGGCGCTGGCGCGCTCTCCGCTGGTCTCGGATTTCCGCACCAAGGCTGTGGCGCGCGAAGGCGCGCTGGTATCGTTTGCCTATGCCGGTGATGAAAACCGTCTGCGCAGCGATCTGGTTCAGCGCGGTGTCAGCATCGGCCGGGAAGACGGCAGGCTGACACTTCGTTCGGCTGTTTCAACGACCGGTATCCAGTGACATCTGACCCTAACGGACCGCAGGACAGTCCGGCGCAGCCCCTGCTTTCCTTCCCGCCGCCCGAGGCGCATTGGGATGGGTTGGTGCGCGGCGTGCCCAATGATGTGGCCGCCGGGCTGGCAAGCCGGCCGGAGGCGTGGGCGACCCATGCCCTCAGCGTGACGGGCCCGGCCTTCTGCGGGCTGAGCTATCTGGCGCGGGCCTGGGCGGGCCGGTTTGGCGGGCAGTTTGTGACCGCGGCAGAGTTCAATACGCTGAAGCTCGGCGCGCTCGACGCGCTGGCGGCGGGCTATGTGTCGCTTGATGATGCCGATCTGATCGTGGCCAAGCGGGAGGAGCAGTTTCTCTCCTTCTACAACATGGTCGGCGCCAAAGGCGGGCGATTGCTGCTGGTGGCCCATTCCGGGCCGGCGGCCTGGCGCACGGGCATTGCCGATCTGCGCTCGCGGCTTAACGCCATGCCGGTGGTTGAAATCAGCCAGCCGGACGAGGATCACCTGCGGGCGCGGCTTCGGGCCGCAGCGGCGCAGCGTTTCATGAAACTGTCGCCGGAGACGGTCAATTACCTCATGCCCCGTATTGACCTTTCCTATGAGGCGATTGAGACCCTGATGGACAGGCTCAGCGGGGCAGTGAGCATGGCCGGGAAGGCGCCGGGGCTGGCACTTGCCCGCGCGGTGCTTGAAGGTTTGGATGAAGACGGCGAAGAAGACGAGGGCGCAGGCTGAAAGCCGGGCGCCGGAGCAGGGGTGACCGATGCCGGACGGGCAACAGCAGCGCGCAATCAGACAGCTCATGGCGTCGCCGCAGAGATTCCTGAACCGGGAGCTTTCCTGGCTTCAGTTCAACCAGCGTGTGCTGGACGAGGCGGATAACCCCGCCCACCCGCTGCTGGAGCGGCTGCGGTTCCTGTCGATCTCGGCGAGCAATCTCGATGAGTTCGACATGGTGCGCTATGCGGGCCTGCGCGAGCAGGTGCGGGCGGGTGTCACCCGGCCAAGCCAGGACGGGCTGACGCCAGCTCAGCAGGTAGCTGAAATCGAGACGGCGTCGCTGCGCCTGATCGCGGCGCAGCTTGATCAGTGGCGCAAGCTGAAAACCGAGATGGCCGAGCAGGGCATCTTTGTGCTTGAGCCCAAAGAGCTGACCCGCAAGGAACGGGCTGAGCTGCAGGAATATTTCAATATCAATATCTTCCCGATCCTGACGCCGCTGGCGGTGGACCCGGCGCATCCATTCCCCTTCATTCCCAATCTCGGCTTCACGATCGCGTTCGATCTTGAATCAGAAATGGGGGGCGAGGGGCAGGTGGGCATCGTGCCGATGCCGACTTTCGTTCGCCGGTTCATCCGCCTGCAGACGGGCACCAAGCCTGGCATCCGGTTTATTCCTCTGGAGGATGTGATCGGGATGTTCCTGGGAACCCTGTTTCCGGGATTCAAAGAGGTGGGGCGTTGTCTTTTCCGTATCGTGCGCGACAGCGATATCGAGATCGAGGAAGAGTCTGAAGACCTTATCCGCGAATTCGAGGTGTTGCTGAAGCAGCGCCGCCGGGGGCGTATTGTCCGCCTACGGATGCAGGCGAGCGCGCCGGAGAAGCTGCGCGAGTTCATCATGCGCGAGATGGGGGCGGAGCCCTCCGATATCGTGCTTTATGATGGCATTCTCGGCATGGCGCGCCTGTCCGAGCTGATCGTGGATGACAGGCCCGAATTGTTGTTCCCGGCATACGAGCCGCGTTATCCCGAGCGCATCCGCGAGATGGGTGGGGATATATTTGCGGCCGTCCGGGCGAAGGACATTCTGGTTCACCACCCCTTCGAGAGCTTTGACGTGGTGGTGGAATTTGTGCGCCAGGCGGCGGCAGACCCGCTGGTGGTGGCGATCAAGCAAACGCTTTACCGAACGACCGTTAATTCTCCCATTGTAGGCGCGCTGATCGAGGCGGCGGAATCCGGCAAGACGGTGACGGCGCTGGTTGAGATCAAGGCGCGCTTTGACGAAGAGGCAAACCTTCGGCTGGCGCGCGACCTTGAGCGCGCCGGGGTGCAGGTGGTGTATGGCTTCATCGAATACAAGACGCACGCGAAGGTGTCGCTTGTGGTGCGCCGCGAGGGCAATGAACTTCGCACGTACACGCACTATGGAACCGGAAACTACCACCCGATCAATGCGCGTATCTATACCGATCTTTCCCTGTTCACGGCGGATCAGGCACTGGGGCGGGACGCCAACCGCCTGTTCAACTATGTGACGGCGTATCGCGAGCCGCCGGAAGTGGCGCCGCCCTTTGAGGTGATCGGCATGTCGCCGGTGACGCTGAAGAAGCAGCTGATCGAAATGATCGAGGCGGAAGCTCAGGCTGCGCGGAAGGGCAAGCCGAGCGGCGTCTGGGCCAAGATGAACAGCCTGGTTGATCCAGATGTGATCGACGCGCTTTACAAGGCCAGCCAGGCGGGCGTTCCGATTGTTCTGGTGGTGCGGGGCATCTGCTGTCTGCGGCCGGGCATTCCCGGCGTGTCGGAAAACATCACGGTGAAGAGCATCGTTGGCCGTTTCCTGGAGCATTCGCGCATCCTCTGCTTTGCCAATGGCGAAGCGCTTCCTTCGGCGAATGCGAAGGTGTTCATGTCCTCGGCGGACTGGATGCCACGCAACTTGACGCGCCGCGTGGAAGTGCTCGTGCCCCTGACGAACCCCACCGTTCATCGGCAGGTGCTCAATCAGATCATGGTTGCCAATCTCAACGATGAGCGCCAGACGTGGCTTATGCACTCGGACGGCACCTATGAGCGGTTTCCTGTGTCTTCACCTGAAACCGCCTTCACAGCGCACGGATACTTTATGGACAATCCCAGCCTATCTGGACGGGGCAGCGCGCTGGAGGTCAGCCTTCCGCCGCGCCTTTCCTATCGCGAGATCCAGCCTAAATGAGTTTTCCCAAATCCAGGCTCGCGGGCGTTATCGATATCGGGTCGAACTCGGTGCGCCTGGTGATCTGCGAGGTCATGGGCGCCTCGATCCTGCAGACCTTCAATGAAAAGGTCATGGCGGGTCTTGGCGAGGGCTTGCCGAAGACGGGCCATCTCTCCCCCAAGGGCGTTGAAGCGGCTCTGCAGGCCTTGAGCCGCTACCGCGCGATTCTGCGCGCGCTGAATGTGGAGACGTATCAGGCTGTCGCGACGGCTGCCGTTCGGATGGCGGGCGATGGCGAGGCATTCCTGAAGCATGCTGGCAGGGTGCTTGGCCGGCCCGTCCGGCTGCTGAGCGGGGAGGATGAGGCGCGGCTTTCTGCGCGCGGCGTTGATCTGAGCATCCACAACCCCATGGGACTGATCGGCGATCTGGGGGGCTCCAGCCTGGAACTGAAGCGCATCGGTCTGGAGAAGGGGCCGGAAGCGGGCGAGAGCCTGATGCTGGGGCCATTGGCGCTGGGCGATATCGTCAACGATCCCAAGGAGCTGCGCAAACGGGTGCGCGAGGCACTCAAGGCCAGCGAGGTGATCAAGGGAGCCAAGGGACGATTTTATGCCGTGGGCGGCGCATGGCGCGCGTTCGGCCGGCTCGTGATGGAGATGGACAAGTATCCGCTGCATGTGCTGCAGGGGTTTCAGATCAATGAAGGGCAGGTGGCGCGGGCGGCAAAACTCTGCCTCGATTCATTGACCAACCCGGCTGCCCGCCAGCAGATCGAGACGATTGACAAGAAACGCGCAAAACATTTCCCGATGGCGGCGGTGCTGATAGAAGAGATCCTTTCTGTTAGCGCGCTGGAAGGGGTGACGATTTCTGCGGCGGGTGTGCGTGAGGGCGTGCTGCATGACCTTCTGAGCATGAGTCTGGATGATCCGCTGACGGATGGAATAGTCGCCTATGCGCGGTTGGATCACAACCAGATTGCCTTCGGGCGTGCGTTGCACGATTTCATCTCGCCCGCACTCATTCCGGAGCATGATCTGTTCGGGTCGCCTGCGGCAGACATCCGTATAGAGATGGCTGCCTGCATGATGGCGGACAGCGCGGGACGGTTCCATCCTGATCACCGCGCCGAGATGGCTTATGATCAGGCGCTGCGCGCGCCTTATCTGGGCGTGACGCATCCTGAGCGCGCGATGATCGCACATGCCATCGGCTGCCGCTATGAGAAGGATTTCAAACGCCCGGCCGAACATGTGGCGCTGACCACGGAGCAGCAGGCGGAACGGGCCAAGCAGATCGGCCTGCTGATGCGGCTTGGCGCCGTGTTTTCCGGCCGTTCCGGCCCCATTTTGCAGCGCGCTTCGCTTCGCCGGGAAGGTGACGTTCTGGCGCTGGAAGTCCACCGCAAGGACGCCAACCTCATTTCAGAAACGGTCGAGCGGCGACTTTCACAGGCAGCCAGCGTCCTGCGGCTGAAATCAACGACCGTGGTGCGCTAAAGCGCGTTAGACGTCGAACAGACGAACCTGACCGCCGGCGAAGGACACAGCGAGCTTGCCTGACAGGAGTGCGATCGCCTTCTTGCCGAACATGTCATAGCGCCAGCCGGTCATGGCCGGGATGTCTTCGCTGGTCTCGCCGCGGGCGATCCGGTCGATGTCGCTGGAGTTGGCAATCAGGCGTGGCACGACGTCGTGTTCATCGGAGACGTGCTTGAGCAGCACTTTCAGCAGCTCCGGCGCGCCCGCCGGGATCTGGGGGTTTTGCACCGGGCGGGAGAGCTCCGGCGCGAAGGCGTCCGGATTGGCGAGCGCTTCCTTGATGGCCTCGATCAGGCCCTGGCCATGCTTGGAGCGGATGAAGCCGTTGGGCACGGCGCGCAACTGGTTGAAGTCTTCTTCGGTGCGCGGTTTCTGGGCGGCGATTTCCTGGATGGCGTCGTCCTTGAGGATACGGCGGCGCGGCTTGTCCAGCTCCTGCGCCGTGCGTTCGCGCCAGGCGGCAACGGCGACCACGATGGCGGCATAGTCTTTCTTGGGCATGCGCAGTTTCAGGCGCTGCCAGGCATTCATCGGGTCGGTGTCATAGGTGGCCGGGTCTTCAAGCTCGGCCATCTCTTCGCGCACCCAGTTGAGGCGGTCGGTCTTCTCCAGCTCGTCGCGCATCTTCTGATAGGCGTCGCGCAGGTGGGTCACGTCACCCAGCGCATAGACCAGCTGTTTCTGGCTGAGCGGGCGGCGCATCCAGTCAGTGAACTGGCTGGACTTGTCGATATGCTTGCGCAGGACGCGCTGGATCAGATTGTCGTAGGAAATCGAATCGCCAAAGCCGAGCGCCATGGCGGCAACCTGGGTATCAAACACCGGGCCGGGAGGGTGGCCGATCAGGCGATTGAAGATTTCAATATCCTGCCGGGCGGCGTGGAACACTTTCGTCTGCCGGTCAGAGGCGATCAGGTCGAGGAAGGGGCGGATATCCAGATCTTCGGCCCGGGGGTCGATCAGGCCTTCAACGCCGGGGGCGGAGGCCTGGATCAGGCAGAGTTCCGGCCAGTAAGTTGTCTCCCGGTGGAACTCGGTGTCCACGCAGACAAATTCCGATTCGGCGAGCGCGCCGCACAGATCTTCCAGTGCGGACTGCTCTGTGATGGGGGTCAGGGTGTTGTCAGTCATCCCTTGAGCGCTTATCGCACCAACTTGACAAAGGCGAGGGGGTCTGTGCCCTACGCCGCTTCTTTCTGATTCAGCGATTTTCCGGAGATTTCGCCCGATGCATGCCTATCGCACCCATACCTGCGGGGAGCTGCGCAAATCCCATGTGGGAGAAACCGTAAAGATTTCAGGCTGGCTGCACCGCCGCCGGGATCATGGCGGGGTCATGTTCATCGACCTGCGCGATCATTACGGTCTCACCCAGATTGTGTTCAATCCGGGTTCGCCGGGCTTTGCCACGGTTGAGCGCCTGCGCGCGGAAAGCGTCATCACGGTTGAAGGCAAGGTGGTTGCCCGCGACGCCGAGCTGGTGAACGCAAACCTTGCCACCGGCGAGATCGAAGTGGTTGGCGGGGAAGTCTCGGTCCAGTCCGAAGCCGCCGAGCTGCCGATGCCCGTTTTTGGCGACCACTCCTATCCGGAAGAAATACGCCTCAAACACCGCTATCTGGACCTGCGCCGGGAGCAGCTGCACAAGAACATGATCCTGCGCAGCCAGGTGATCGCCAGCCTGCGCCGCCGCATGGTCGCTGAAGGCTTCACCGAATACCAGACGCCGATCCTGACCGCTTCCAGCCCGGAAGGCGCGCGCGACTTCCTCGTGCCGAGCCGCCTGCACCCCGGCGAGTTCTACGCCCTGCCGCAGGCGCCCCAGCAGTTCAAACAGCTCCTGATGGTGTCGGGCTTTGACCGCTACTTCCAGATTGCGCCCTGCTTCCGGGACGAAGACGCCCGGGCAGACCGCTCGCCCGGCGAGTTCTACCAGCTCGATATCGAGATGAGCTTCGTGACGCAGGAAGACGTGTTCGGCGCCATCGAGCCGGTCATGCGCGGCGTGTTCGAGGAGTTTGCGGACTGGGAAGGCAAGGGGCGCACTGTGCCCGCCGGCCCGTTCCCGCACATTCCCTACGCTGAAGCGATGCTGAAATACGGCGTCGACAAGCCGGACCTGCGCAACCCGATCATCTGCTCGGATGTTTCCGGCATCGTGACGCGCGATGACGTGACCCTCGCCGTGTTCAAGAAGATTGTGGCGGGTGGCGGCATCGTGCGCGCCATTCCGGCACCGAATTCCGCTGAGCAGCCCCGCAGCTTCTTCGACAAGATGGACGCCTGGGCGAAGAAGGAAATGCAGGCGCCGGGCCTCGGCTACATGCGTTTCGTGGAAGAGAACGGCCAGCTGGCCGCGACCGGCCCGATTGCCAAGTTCTTTGAGCCGGCTGCGCTGGCCGCGCTGGCTGAGCGCGCTGGCATCAAGGCGGGCGACGCCCTGTTCTTCTCAGCCGGTGACAAGACTGCCGCCGTGAAACTGCAAGGCCAGGCCCGCATCCGCATTGGCGAGGAACTGGGCATCATTGAACCCGGCGTGTTCCGTTTCTGCTGGATTGTCGATTTCCCGATGTATGAATGGGATGAAGACAACAAGAAGGTGGATTTCAGCCACAACCCGTTCTCGATGCCCCAGGGCGGCATGGAAGCGCTGCTGGCGGCCGATACGGTTGAGAAACAACTCGCCCTCAAGGCGTTCCAGTATGACATCGTGTGTAACGGTGTGGAGCTGTCGTCCGGCGCCATCCGAAACCATCGCCCGGAGGTGATGCTGAAGGCATTTGAGCTGGCAGGGTACGGCCCGGAAGTGGTTGAGGCGAAGTTTGGTGGGATGCTGAACGCTTTCCGCTATGGCGCGCCGCCCCATGGCGGCATTGCGCCGGGCGTTGACCGCATCGTCATGCTGCTGGCCGAAACCGACTCGCTGCGCGACGTGATCCTGTTCCCGATGAACCAGCAGGCCCGCGACCTGCTGATGGGTGCGCCGAGCCCGGTGGACGAGCGCCAGCTGAAGGAACTCAACATCCGCCTCGCGCCGGTAGTGAAGGCTTAGCTGCATCCTGAGATATTTGAAACGCAAGGCGTCCACGAAGCGAGTCGTGGGCGCTTTAAGTTTGCCTGCGATATTAACCAAAATTTAGACTGCTGTCTTTCCAAACCTCTGTTTGGGAGCAAATTTATAGGATATGTTCTCCTACAAGTAGAGTTCCGCTTAGATGCATTTTTGGGGAACAATATCCTATGTCAATTCAACACATCGTACACATGGCCCATGGCGCTCACAAAGCGATGGAGACGGTTAAGGAAACCGAAAACCCCGCCGTTGGCGCAGGTGCTGGTGCACTCGCTACCGGGGGCGGGGCTGCAGCCGGCTTGGCGCTTGCTGGTCTTGCCCTAACGCCTGTCGGCTGGGCCTTGGCCTTGGGCGTTGGTGCTGCTGCTGGCGCGTCCTACGTGCTGGGCAAGAAACACGGCAAATAATCAGTACAAAGCTTTATTCCGCCTGTACTTGAGTCGCGTTCCTGATTGGGACGCGGCTCTTTGCATGGAACCGGAGTCTGGCGCTGGCAGCGTATCAAGCCCTCGCAGGTACCCGCAGGGGGCAGTACGATTCAATTTTCGTCTGCAAGCTCTTGCCCGCTATCGGGCATCGTACAAGGAGGCAGGCTCATACCTGTCGGCAGGCGGGTGGTGAGCGAGCCGCAAGCGCCGGCAAAGTCCGCTGTAGATACTCCGGTGATGCCGGTAAGGTCTGCGCCCGGCAGGCGGGCATCCCGGAAGGAGGCATTGGACACGTCTGCGCCGGTGAAGCTGGCGTCGGTCAGATTGGCACCATTGAAAATGGCGCCGCGCAGATTGGCGCGGTCCATCACGGTGTCGGTGCAGTTGGCGCCGGAGAGGTCTGCGGTTTCAAGCCGTGCAAACAGCAGCGTGGCGCCTTCGAAATTCACGCCGATCAGGCGGGCCTTTTCGAGGTTTGCGCCTTGCATGCGCGCCCGGCGGAAATCAGCGCCAGAGGCGAGCACATCCTGCATACGGGCATTGTTGAAGACGGCATCAGCCAAGCGGCCGCTGGTCAGATCTGCCCCGCGCAGGTCGGCGCCGGTGACATTGGCGTTCTGCATATTGACGGCAGTGGCCCGCACGCCGCGCATGAAGGCGTAATCGAAGCGCGCGCCGGAATAGTTGGCGCCGTTCAGGGTCCATCCGGCGAGGTTGCGTCCGGAGAGATCACAATCAGCACATGCCCCAATATAGCTGGGAGACCATGCAACGGGCTGGCTTTGAGCCAGAGCCGTGTTGGCAAACGCAGCCGTCATGAGACCGGCCAGAGAGATAAGACGCATTTGTGGCGCGAACATATGACTTGGATAATGGCAATTCTGAAAACTCTAAACTGAACAAACAGTAAGAAGTGTAAAAGCCGCGTAACTGTTGCATGCGTGCAATAACTCTTGCACTTGCCGCATGGTTAATTGCCCGCTTTGAGGGGCAAATTGCAGCCAGTCACTCGCGCGTCGGGATTATTGGGTGGCCCTGCTTTCCTCGCCACAGGTGTCGCAGGCGTGGTGTCCGTCCGGGCCCGCTTCGAAAAGGGTAAAGCTTCCACAGGCCGGGCAAGCCTGGGCGAGATAGGTGGGGGTGAGGTCAACCACGCCGTCCTCATCGGCGTCCGGCCCCTCCGCAGCCTTCTCGGCCCGCCGCTTGTTCAGAATCACGATGTTGTCGGGCAGCTGGCCACGGGAAAAACCGCGGGAGATGATCTGGGCCGCTTCGGTGGTGAAGGCAGCCGTCTGCGCGCCGCGTGTGGCGTCGCCCGCGCCGCGGCCGAGGCCATCATGGGTGACATCGGCCTCAGCAAGATCATCGCGGCCCAGATAGGAGAGGGCAAGTTCGCGGAAGATATAGTCGAGAATGGAGGTTGCCTTGGTGATCCGGTCATTGCCGGTCACTTCCCCGGCCGGTTCAAACCGGGTGAACACGAAGGCATCCGCATACTCCTCCAGCGGTACGCCATATTGCAGGCCGAGCGAGACGGAGATGGCGAAATTGTTCATCAGGCTGCGGAAGGCGGCGCCTTCCTTGTGCATGTCGATGAAGATTTCGCCGAGGCTGCCATCATCGAATTCGCCGGTGTGGAGATATACCTTGTGGCCGCCGACGGTGGCTTTCTGGATGTAGCCCTTACGGCGATCCGGCAGGCGTGTGCGGCGCACGGGCGGGCCCTGCTCCGTGAGCACCGGCAGGGCGGGCAGGGCGTCAGCGTCCTCGGCAAGCTCTTCGGCGAGCGAGAGGATCTGTTCCATGCGCTCGCGTACGTCTTCCGAGGGCGGCGTGCGGTGGCCGGTCAGCAGCACGGAAAGGCCAGCGGCCATGGCAGCTTCGGCCATGGCGAGCCCTTCGCGGGCCGGTACACGCAGCATGGCCATGCCGTTCAGGGCGCGGGCGGCCGCTGAGGTGAAGCGCAGCTCGGCATCCATCGACACGTTCAGCGAGAAGCCCGCATTGGCAAGGCCCTTTCCGGCAATGTCTTCCACAGCGCCGTCGATGGCGGCTTCTGCCGAGGCAATGTCTTTCTTGGAGAAGCCCACGGCGGAGAGCAGCGCGCGGCCATCGGAGTCAAAACGCTCGGGCGAGAGGCGCAGGTCGTTGGTAATGATCTCGTCGCCCAGCACCCAGCGGGAGAAGGCGGCATTCAGCGGCAGGCCATCGCCAATGGCGCGGGTGACGCGCTCAATGGCATCGTCGCTGAAGCCGCGATCCCGCAGCTTGGAGCGGCCGAGGGCGGCATCCAGATCCTGTTCGCCGGCACTGGCAAGGCGGCCCAGCAGGACCGGCAGTTGTTCGGGCGCGCGGCGGGCAAGGCCGAGACGGGCGGCGCGGCCGAGGGAAGGAGATTCCTCGCCATAGGCGAGCACCGTGCGGACCGGAGCGGCGCCTTCGCTTTCGCAATCTGGCAGGATGCCGCCAAGGTCGCTCAGCGGCAGGATGGCCACCTGGCAGCCACGCCGCCCGGCAGCCTTGATGGCTTCAAGGCCCAGCACCCGGGCATGGGCGGCCGGCAAGGCAGCGCCAGTGGCGGCGCTGCGAACCAGCGCGGTCAACGCTGCGCCAGCTGCGATGCCGGCTTCGGAAGCATAGTCGAGCCCCAGGGACATGACCGCTGCGCCAAGCCCGGCGATGACCAGCACGCCATCTGGCAGCGAGCGGGCAGCGGCGTCGGCCGCGCTTACCAGATAATCCGCCTCCAGCCCGCCAGGGCCGATGGCAGCAGCCACATCTATCACGCGGCAGCGGGTGGCCGCGTCGGGCAGGGGCGCGCGGGCGAGATGGATCTCGGCGCCTTCGTCCAGCACCGCATCGAGGGCGGCGCGGACGGGCGCGTCGAGATGGCCGGTTTCGAACATTCCGGGGCGGGGCGAGGGTGTGCTGACGGCCGCCGCGCGCAGAGCGGCCGCCGTTTTCTGGATGCCGCCTGGTTGGCGGAGGGCTTCTTCCAGAACATCCTGCGGCAGACCGGCGGCAATGGCTTCGGCAAGCTCGGCATTGCGGGGCGCATCCCCCAGGCGTTCAAGCATTTCGGCGGTGGCCAACTGGGATACACCAAGGAGATTGGCGGCCGACCAGGCGGCCCGCACCTGTTCCAGCGCGGAGGGCGTCAGCGGCTGAAGGGCGCGTCCGGCAGAGCGGGAAATGTCCCGCATCCTTACCTCTCGGGAGATCAGCCCATCTGCTTCTGCTGCTTCGAGGATTTCCGAATGCGATTTTGCCGCCATCTGTCTCGTGCTCCTGCCGAATCAGTCCGGATCAGGGTGCCTGCTTGCCCTCTTGGCGGCAACCGCTTTTCAGGCGCTCAAAGCAGTGGATTGCCTGTAATGACGCGCCCCGCGCCCCCAGGGCGCATTGCCTGCCTGCCATGGATGGATTAATCGCCGTGGCATCGCCATATTGCGGCCATCAAACACGGTCAGGAAAGCCTCAGATGCTGAAGCAGATATTCACCTGGTGGAGCGGAAACACCGTCGGAGCCGCCTTCGACATCAAGCGGCGTTCGACCTTTGTCGGCACCGATGAATACGGCAACCGCTATTTCGAAGAGAAGAAACCCTCGATCGAAGGCCGCCGCCGCCGGTATGTGATGTATAACGGGCTGGCAGAACCCTCCAAGGTGCCCGCTGATTGGCATGGCTGGCTGCACCACACGCTGGACGCGCCGCCGACCAAGATGCCGCTGGAGCGCCGCGAGTGGGAGACTGACCACATGCCGAACATGACCGGCACGCCTTATGCGGTGAAGCCCAAGGGCTCTCTTTCCACCCAGCGCGAGCGTCAACGCTCCGACTCCGATTACGAGGCATGGAACCCGGATGCGTGAATCGTTTTTTGAGACCCTGATCGGGGCCGTGGTCGTCGGTGTTGCCGGCTTCTTCCTCTGGTTTGCACTGGCACGTGGTGGCGATTCGAGCGGCATGGGCGCCAACCAGTACGAAGTGACGGCGCGCTTCAACAGCGTGTCAGGCATCTCGCGCGGATCAGACGTGCGGATCGCGGGCGTAAAGGCCGGGGTTGTGAAATCCATTGATGGCGACCCGCAGACATTTGAAGCAGTCCTCAAGCTGGCGCTCGATACGAAATGGGAGCTGCCCGACGACACAGACGCGCGGATTTCAACGGATGGTCTGCTCGGCGGCGCCTATGTTGCGCTTGAGCCCGGCGCTGGCTTTGACAACATCGCGCAGGACGGCACTGGCGAAATCCAGTTCACGCGCGGCAGCGTCGATCTGCTGACCTTGTTTGCATCCTTCGCATCAGGCGGCGGTGGCGGCAGCAGCGATAGCGGCGCCTCTTCTTCGGCTGCGGATGATTTTGGCCCTGTGGATCCCCCGGAAGTTCCCTCTGATGGAGCTGGTGAATGAAAACTGCTTCGCGCCTTCTGGCAGCTACCGGCTTTGCTGTAGTGGTGGCTCTGACCGCTTCGGCGAGCACGATGGCGCAGAAGAACCAGGCGACGCTGCGCGCTCTGGACAAGATTACCGGGCGCTCGACGGACATAGTCGTGAAGGTGGGCGAGCCGGTGACCTTCGGGTCGCTGCGGGTGGAGCTGAAAACCTGTTATCAGGCGCCGCCTGAAGAAGTTCCCGAAAGCGCTGCCTTCCTGCGGATTGCTTCGACCCAGCCTGTGGCTGTGGAAACGATGGAAGCTGTCGCGGCCAAGGACGCGCCCGCTGCGGCCGCCCAGAACCCCACCCTGTTTTCAGGCTGGATGTATGCCTCTTCGCCGGGCCTCAACGCGCTGGAGCACCCGGTTTATGATATCTGGGTGATCCGTTGCACGGCGCCGGAGCCGGTAAAGCTGCCGGAACGAGTAACCATCCCGGAAAGTGTCGAGCCGCTATATGATGACATGCCGGCCGGCGTAACCGAAACTGAAACTCCGCCGGACGAGGACATCCCGATCGACTGATCGGAGGGCACCTCCGGCGGGGCTCCGTGAAAATCAGCATCCACCTTCAGCGCCGCTTTCAGGCGCGCCTTGAAGGCATCGCGGCTGATCTCGATCAGGCCGAACTGTACGAGGTGCGGGTTGTGGAATTGCGCGTCCAGAAGCACATAGCCCCGGTCGATCAGCCGGGCGACGAGATGCACCAGCGCAATCTTTGAGGCGTCCGTGGCGCGCGAGAACATGCTCTCGCCGAAGAAGGCGCCGCCGAGGGCAACACCGTAGAGGCCGCCCACAAGCTCGTCGCCGTCCCAGCATTCCACCGAATGGGCGAAGCCTTGCCGGTGCAGCGTGCTGTAGAGGTTCACGATGGGCGAGTTGATCCAGGTGTTCGGGCGGTTGTCATGCGGCTCGCCGCAGGCCTCAACGACGCGCGTGAAGGCGGTGTCAAAGCTCACCCGGAACGGGTCCTGGCAGACCCGCCGCTTCAGGCGTTTGGGAATGTGGAAGGCGTCCAGGGGCAGGATGCCCCGGAAATCCGGATCGACAAGGAACAGGCGCGGATCATCCCGCGAGTCGGCCATGGGAAAAACGCCCCGGCGATAGCAGGCAAGCAGGTCTTCAGGGCCGAAGCGGGCGGACATCAAATCAAAGTATGGGTTGCGCCGCGTGGACTGTAAACGCGGCGCAATGACGGGTCCTTATTCGCCGGGTTGGATCTTGTTCTCGGCGAGGAATTTTTCGAGCCAGTGGATGTTGTAATCCCCGGCCTGAACATCGTCGTTTTCCACAAGGCGGCGGTGCAGGTCGAGCGTGGTGTGGACGCCGCCAACCACCATTTCCTGCAGCGCGCGCTTGAGGCGCATCAGGCACTCCCGGCGGGTGCGGCCGTGAACGATCAGCTTACCGATCAGCGAATCGTAATGCGGCGGGATGCGGTAACCGGCATAGGCGGCGCTATCGAGGCGCACATCCGGGCCGCCCGGCGCATGGAACTCGGTGATGAGGCCCGGCGAGGGCACGAAGGTTTCCGGATGTTCGGCATTGATGCGGCATTCGATAGCATGGCCGACGAGCATCACATCTTCCTGGCGGAAGGAAAGCGCCTTGCCTTCGGCAATGCGGATCTGTTCGCGCACCAGGTCGATGCCGGTGATCATCTCGGTGACGGGATGCTCCACCTGCAGACGGGTGTTCATTTCGATAAAATAGAAGCGGCCGTCTTCGTAGAGGAATTCGATGGTGCCGGCGCCGCGATAGCCGAGCTTCTGCATGGCGCGGGCGACGATGCCGCCGATTTCCTCGCGCTGCACCTGATTGAGTGCCGGCGAGGGGGCTTCTTCGAAGACTTTCTGGTTGCGGCGTTGGAGGGAACAGTCGCGTTCCCAGAGATGGGCGACGTTGCCGTGCGTGTCCGCAATCACCTGGATTTCGATGTGGCGCGGGCCCTGGAGGTATTTCTCCAGATAGACAGCGTCGTCACCGAAGGCGGCCTTGGCCTCGGTCTTCGCTGTTTTCACGGCGTTTTCGAGGTCAGCCTCGGTCATCGCCAGCTTCATGCCGCGGCCACCGCCGCCGGCAGACGCCTTCACGAGCACCGGGAAACCGATTTTCTTGGCAGCCTTCTTGGCTTCGGCGATGGTTTCGACCGCGCCATCAGAGCCGGGCACGCAGGGCACGCCGGCCTCGATCATGGCCTGTTTGGCAGCGATCTTGTCGCCCATCACGCGGATATGTTCTGCCGTCGGGCCGATAAAGGCGATACCGTGGGCTTCAACCATCTCGGCGAACTGGGCGTTTTCCGACAGGAAGCCATAGCCGGGATGGATCGCGTCAGCGCCAGTAATCTCGGCAGCAGCGAGGATGCGCGACTTCTTCAGATAGCTTTCCGAAGAAGGCGCAGGCCCGATGCAGACGCTTTCATCTGCCAGGCGCACGGCCATGGCATCACGGTCAGCTTCGGAGTGAACGACGACGGTGGAAAGGCCCATTTCCTTGCAGGCGCGGTGGATTCGCAGGGCGATTTCACCACGATTGGCGATCAGGACCTTCTGGATGGGACGGGGAGCCGACATGCTACTCGATCAGGACCAGGGCTTCGCCAAATTCAACCGGCTGGGCGTTCTCGACATAGATTGCCTTCACGGTGCCGGCGCGGTCTGCCTCGACGGGGTTGAACGTCTTCATGGCTTCGATGAGCATGAGCGTATCGCCCTTCTTCACCTTGTCGCCGATGGTGATGTACGCCTTGGAGTTCGGATCGGGTGAGAGGTAAACCGTTCCGACCATTGGAGATTTTACGGCATTGTCTGAAGACGCAGCCGCCGCTGGAGCGGGGGCGGGAGCAGCAATCGCTGCCGGAGCCTGCATGGCAGCCGGGGCGGGCGCCGCAACCGTCTGAACCACGGCGGCGGGCGCAGGTTTCGAGACCCGCACGCGCAGGCCTTCATGTTCGACTTCCAGCTCGCCCAGATCGGCTTCGCGCAGGATTGCAGCCAGTTCCCGGATCAGGCCGGTGTCCAGCTTGTTCTTGGCAGTACTCATGTTTTTTAGCTCCTCGCCTCTCCCGATAGCCTCAGGGCCGCGCTCAGCGCGAGTTCATATCCATAGGCACCTAGCCCGGCAATTGTACCAACTGCAACAGGCGCCACGTAATTGACATGCCGGAAAGCCTCGCGCGCGGCGGGGTTCGACAGATGCACTTCGATCAGCGGAATCTTGAGCGTTTTCAAGGCATCATGCAGGGCGATCGACGTGTGTGTGTAGGCCGCTGCATTGAGGATCAGAGCCCGGCCCTCACGGGCGGCCTCCTGCACCCAGGACACGAGTTCACCTTCAGAATTCGTCTGACGCGCGACAATTGCCACGTCGCCTGCGAGCGCCCTGAGTCGGGCGTGGATATCTTCGAGCGTATCCCGCCCGTAGATTTCCGGCTCGCGCGTACCCAAAAGGTTGAGGTTCGGCCCGCCGAGGACATATACCGGTTTCGACATGCGCCTTCGTTTGCGCTGTAACGGCCAGCGTGGCAAGAGGGCAACAGTCAGGGAATTTTACGGATGCAGATCACGCTGAACGGTGAGGCGCTCGAGATCGCCCCCGGCACGACGGTTGCGCAGCTTGTCCACCGGATATCCGGCGAGACCGGCCGCGATCCGCGCGGGGTTGCCGTGGAGCGCAATCGCGAGATTGTGCCCAAATCCGAACACGCCATGACCGTCCTCACCGAGGGGGACAGGCTGGAGATCGTGCAGTTCGTAGGGGGTGGATAAGGGGCGAAAAAAAACTCCAACGGTTCCTCCAACGAGCGCCCGGATTCCTCCAACAAAACTCCAACCGCAGCGCCCTTCCGCGCCCCATTTGCAAGTTCAGTCAGGAGACACAGCCCGTGCCCGACACCGCCGCCCAGAGCCCCGTCAACGACCCGCTGGTGATCGCCGGCAAGACCTACGCCTCGCGCCTGATCGTCGGCACGGGCAAATATGCCTCCTATGAGCAGAATGCTGAGGCCGCGCGCGCGGCGGGGGCGGAGATCGTCACCGTGGCCCTGCGCCGGGTGAACCTGTCGAACCCGAACGAGCCGCGCCTGACCGATCATGTGAAGCCCGACGAGTTCACCTATCTGCCCAACACTGCAGGCTGTTACACGGCCGACGAGGCGGTTCGCACGCTGCGCCTGGCGCGCGAGGCGGGGGGCTGGAACCTCGTGAAGCTGGAGGTGCTGGCCGATCAGAAGACGCTTTATCCGAACATGCCGGAGACGCTGAAGGCGGCTGAAGCCCTCATCAAGGATGGCTTCGAGGTGATGGTCTATTGTTCGGACGATCCGGTCTATGCGCGGCTTCTGGAAGAGGCGGGCTGCGTGGCGATCATGCCGCTGGGCAGCCTGATCGGCTCGGGCCTGGGCATCATGAACCCGGTGAACATCCGCCTGATCATCGAGGCAGCGCGGGTCCCGGTCATCGTGGACGCGGGCGTGGGGACCGCGTCGGACGCCGCGATTGCGATGGAGCTGGGATGTGATGGTGTGCTGATGAATACGGCCATCGCGCAAGCCAAAGACCCCATCCGCATGGCGCGGGCGATGAAGCATGCGGTGATTGCCGGACGCGAAGCCTATCTGGCTGGCCGGATGCCGAAGAAGCGGTATGCTGATCCAAGTTCACCGCTGGCGGGGCTGATCTGAGGGGAGTGTGAGGGGGGAGCACATGACCACAAAACCTGACCTCATCATCTTTGATTTTGACGGCACGCTGGCAGATAGCGTGGGGTTTTTCCGTGAGCTTTTGCCGGAGCTGTCGCAGAAGTTCCGGTTCCGGTTGCCGAGCTTTGAGGAGCAGGAGGCGATGCGCGGGCATCCGCCGCGGGAGGTGATGCAGTCTCTGGGCATTCCGGGGTGGAAGTTGCCGCTGATTGCCGTGCATGCCCGCAAGAGGGCAAAGGCGGCGGAGACCTTTCCGCTGTTTGAAGGCACGCTGGACCTGCTCGATACGCTGATGGCGCGAGGCATTCCTGTGGCGGTGGTATCATCCAATTCCGAAGCGGTTGTGCGCCGGGCGCTGGGGCCGGAGATCAGTTCACGGATTTCTGCCTGGAGCTGCGGGGCGGGCATGTTCGGCAAGGCGAAGCATTTCCGCGATGTGATAAAGCGCCTGAAGGCAGACCCGGCGCGGACGCTGGCGGTGGGCGACGAGATCCGCGACATTGATGCGGCGCGCGAAGTGGGCATCCGCTGTGTGGCCGTGAGCTGGGGATTTGCGCCGCGCGAGGCCCTGACGGCCGCGCGGCCCGACCATGCCTTTGACTGCGGGGAAGACCTCAAGGCTTTTCTGGCCGGCTGAGGCAGCGCTTGGTTGCCCGCGTGCGGAATCTGTTGCGCCCATGCCCCAAAAGGGCTGGACAGGCGGCCAGATTTTTCCGAGGCAAATGTAATATTAGAACAGAGAAGGACATCGCCCATGAAAATATGGATCACTGCCGCTGTTTCCGCGATGGCGCTGGCGATGCCGGCGCTTGCCGAAGTGCCGGGCATCGATTTTGCCAAAGCGGAACGTCCAGCCACGGGCGCTGTAGCGCTGCCTGTGGGCAAGGATGGCGCGCTGGAGGGGATTTCCCGCGACGCCGACCGCGCCGCGAAGGGGGCGATTGCCGAGGCGATCAAGACGGCCGGTTTCAAGGGCGCAACCGGGCAGACGCTGACGCTTTACGGCGTGGGCCCATACGGGGCGGTGCTGCTGGTGGGCACAGGCGAGGGCCTGAAATCCGCCACCGACCTGCAGACCTATGGCGCCACAGTGGCCAAGGGGACCGCAGGCTGGACGGCGACAGTGAATGTGGCCGTTCCGGACGCAAAGGATGTGGCCAATGACGCGGCCATTGCTGCGCAGGGCGCGATGCTGGGCGCCTATGATTTCGGCAAATGGGGCAAGGCTGCGCCGGTCACCGAGCCCAAAGTGACACTCACCTTCCTGGCGCCGGACGCCAATGCCGCACGGCGCGCCTGGGAAACCGATGCCCGCGCCGTGGCGGAAGGCGTGTTCTTTGCGCGCGACCTTGTTTCCACGCCGTCGAACATCAAGACGCCAGCCTGGTTTGCCGATCAGGTGGTGGAAAAGTTCCAGGGCCTGCCGAATGTGACGGTGACGGTGCTGGACGAGACGCAGATCGAGGCCCTCGGTATGGGCGCGCTTTACGGCACAGGGCAGGGCTCTGTCCGCCCGCCGCGCCTGGTGGCGGTGGAATACAAGGGCGGCAAGGCAGGCGAGGCGCCGATTGCGTTCGTCGGCAAGGGCATCACCTTTGATACCGGCGGGATCTCGATCAAGCCGAACGCCAATATGTGGCGTATGCGGATGGACATGGCCGGGGCGGCGGCATCGGCTGGCGCGGTTCTGACGCTGGCCAAGCGCGAGGCAAAGGTGAACGTGGTGGCGGTTCTTCCGCTAGCGGAGAACATGCCGGACGGCAATGCGATCCGGCCCGGTGATGTGCTGACCTCGATGAGCGGCAAGACCATTGAGATCATGAGCACGGATGCGGAGGGCCGCCTGGTGCTGGCCGATGGCCTCTGGTGGACGCAGGAGCAGTACAAGCCGAAGCTGGCCGTGACGATTGCGACGCTGACAGGCGCTGTTGGTGGTGCTCTGGGGTCTGATTATGCGGGCCTGTTCACGAACGATGACGCGCTCGCCCAGAGGTTCCTGGCGGCGGCGGATGCGTCAGGCGAGGGGCTGTGGCGCCTGCCGGTGCATCCCAATACGTTCAAGGCGATCCGCAGTGATGTGGCAGACGTGAAGAATGGCGGCGAGGGCGCGCCGGGCGCCTCGGTGGGCGCGGCGTTCATCATGGAGTGGGTGAAGGAAGAGACGCCCTTCGTTCACCTCGATATTGCGTCAATGGCCTGGCAGAATTCGGGTAATGCCGTCGACCCGAAAGGCGCGGTGGGCTATGGCGTGCGCCTGTTCGACGAGCTGTCGCGCACCTACGAAGCCAAGTAATCCGCCAGCGGAATAAAATGAGGAGCCCCGGCTGGAAGAATATCCGGCCGGGGCTTTGCTTTATGGGTGCAGGGTTCAGGCGGCGATGCCTTTGGCGACGCGGCGCATCAGGAAGGTGGGATAATCCAGCCCCAGATTGACGACGCAGGTGCGGTCCAGAATATCCAGCGTGCGGGCACACATATCCGGGGTGTAGCTGATCTCACGCTTGGCCCAGGCCCAGGGGTTCATCTTCGGATGGAAGGTGCGTCTGGCGAGAATGGGTTCCCAGTTGGTGTAGATGTGCTTGGAGCTGTCGCGCAGGCGGTTCCAGATGCCTTTACGTTGCTGCAGAGCGACGGCCGCCTCGACGGTGGGGGCAAGCAGGGTGAGGCTGATGGCGCTATCTGCATCATTGTGAGGGGTGAGCTGATAATCCGTGCCGGTGGCGAGAATTTCCGCCATGGCGGCGCGGCGTTTGCGCTTGCGCTCCAGCATGGGGACAACCTTGCGCAGCTGCACACGCGCCATCGCGCTCTGGATCTCGTTGACCTTCATGTTGACGCCGACGAAGGCGGGCTCGTTGTAGCGTTCCTCATGGCCGCGGATCATCGCGCCGAGATCGTGATAGGAGCGGGCGCGGGCAAAGAACTGGTCGTCATTGGTGAGGACGGCGCCGCCTTCACCGATATTGACGTTTTTCATCTTGTTGAAGCTGAAGGCGCCGAGATGGCCGATGGTGCCCAGGGCGCGGCCCTTATAGGTGATGCCAACGGACTGGCAGGCGTCTTCGATGACGATCAGGCCGTGTTTCTTCGCAATCGCCATGATCGCGTCCATGTCGCAGGGGGCGTTGCCCATGTGCACGGGGATGATGGCGCGGGTGTAGGGGGTGATCTTCCGCTCGATGTCTTCCGGATCAATGGTGAGGGACTCGTCAATGTCCACCAGGATCGGAACCGCGCCGACCATGACGGGCGCTGCCGCCGTGGCCATCCAGGTATAGGCTGGCACGAGGACCTCATCGCCGGGGCCGATGCCGGCGGCGGCGAGGGCGGCGATCAGCGCGCCGGTGCCGGACGTGACAGCCAGGCTGTGCCGGGCGCCTGTCAGCCGGCAGAGGTCCTGCTCGAACTCTTCGGTGAAGTGAGCCTTCTCAGAATAGCGCGTGAGTTGCCCCTCCGCGATCGCGCGGCCGGCGGCGATCCATTCGCAGATACCCATGGCTGGCATTTCGGCGCCTCCCAGATTGGTTCAGGCCATCCAGGGAACACTCAATTTCTGTGCCATAGGGGAAGTCCGGGAGTGTCGAGTAGACTGGCCCCCTGAGGAGGGCCGGTCTTCAGCTGCGTTCCTTGACCAGGCCGATCTCGCGCAGGCGTTCCATCAGGAAGTCCTGAGCGGTGATCGGTGGTTGTGCCTTGCCCCCTTCGGCGAGGCAGCCGGGGAGGGCTTCGATCAGGAAATCCTGATTGAAATGAAGGAAGAAGGGAGTGGAGTAGCGCGGGAACCGGGAGCGTTCGGGGGCCGGGTTGACCACCCGGTGGGTGGTGGATGGCAGGACGCCGCCGGTGTAACGCTGGAGCATGTCGCCGCAATTGATCACGAGCGCGCCCGGTGGCGGGTTGACGGCCAGCCATGCGCCAGAGCGGTGTTTCACTTCGAGACCGGCTTCCTCAGCGCCGAGGAGCAGGGTGATGACGTTGATGTCTTCATGCGCGCCGGCGCGGACCGAGCCTTCCGGCGGCGGGTTCATCTGCGGGGGATAGTGGAGCAGGCGCAGAATGGAGTTGCCGAAGTTGACCTTATCGGCAAACCAGGTTTCCGGAAGGTTCAGATGCAGCGCGACGCCCTTGAGGAGGTCAGCGCCAAAATCATCCAGAGCGGCATAGAGGGCGCGGGTAGCCCGGTCGAAGTCTGCCACTTCGGCGACGCTGGGAGTATCCTTCATGGTGGCCCGGTAGGGCGAGCCGGGGGGAAGGTCGCGGCCGGTATGCCAGAACTCTTTCAGGTCGGCCTGTGCCTGCCCCTTGGCGTTTTCCGTGCCGAAGGGGGTGTAGCCGCGCTGGCGCCCGCCGGGAGCATCGTGATATTTTTCCTTCACATCCTCGGAGAGGGCGAAAAACGCCTTGGTGGCGGCAAGGTTTGCATCAATCACGGACTGAGCCACGGGGTGGCCGGTGATGACGGCAAAGCCTGTTTCCCGGAAGGATTTTCCGAGCTTGTCTGCGAAGGCAGCCTTGTCCGCGTGCCAGAGGGGATAGGGGATGGGTTCGAAATATTGGGTCATTGGGAAAGTCTGCCAGAAGTAGCGCCGCGCCGATAGATGGCGGCCTGACGCGGGGGATTCCAGCCTCTCTCTACAGCGCCCTGATGCTTAACGAAATCTCAAACGCGCCATGGCATCTGTGACAGGTTGAGTACCCGCAGGGAGCGGCGCGAACCCATGTCTCCAGCCGATGCCGGCCAAACTGAAGCGCGGGCAGCGCTGCCGCGCTTGCGGCCACGCCTGGGCGCGGGAGATGTGCTGGTGCATCTGTGGCGGGCGAAATGGCTGATGCTGCTGATGTTTCTGCCGCTGTTCGCGCTCGGCCTGTTTGCGGCGCTGATGCTGCCCGAACGCTATGTGGCGCAGGCGCGGGTACTCATTTCACCGCCAACCGAGCGCGCGGACGCGGAGAGCGCCGCCCGGTCCGAGATCGAACTCATGCGCAGCCCGGTGGTGGCGCGCGCGGCGCTGGAGAAAGTGACCCTGGCGCGGGCCTATCCGGCACTTGCCGCCCAATGCGCCCGGAAGGACTGCGCCCGTATCGGCGCGGATATTCTGGTGGATAATCTTCAGACGGATGTTATGCCGGGCGGAAGGGCCGTCAGGCTGCAGTTTGGCCATGCTGATCCTGAAATGGCCGCGGCCCTGCTCAACGCCCTGGCGCGCGCTTATCTCGATTATCGCCCGGCGGTGCTGGGCGAAGAACCTGCCCTCAGCTTTGGCGCCCAGCGTGAGCGGTTTGAACGCGAGGTAGCCGACGCCGAAACGGCGATCCGGGCCTATCTTTCGCAGAACGGCCTGACCGGCCTTGAAACCGAACGCAGCACACAGCAGCGCCTGTATGAGGCCGCGAGCCTTGAGCTGATGATGGCGGGGGCCCAGAAAGCGCAGCTGGAGGCAGAGCTGGAAAGTTATCGGCGGAAACTTGCCGGGCTGCCGGCCGAGCAGGTGATGTATACGGAAGACACCGCCCAACAGCGCCTGCAGGAACTTTATGTTCAGCGCGAAGAGTTGCGGGCCCGGCTGGCGCCCAATGCTTTGGCGCTGCGCGATCTGGACAACCGTATCGAGAGGATCGAGGGGCTGGTGGCGGCGCAGGGGGATACGGCGAGTGCTGCGCGCCGCGGGCCTGATCCACTGTATCAGGAAGTTCGGTTGGCCATTGCGCGGCTTGAGGCAGAAGTGCAGGCGGCAACCCGTCAGCAGGCAGAGCTGCATGCGCAGATCGCCAGCCTTGAAGCGCGCGATCAGCAATTGCGGGAACTGGCGCCGGGGCTGGCGGAGCTGGTTCGCCGGCGGGATGTGGCGGCCGATGCGGCGCGCCAGTTTGGGGCCCGGGCCGCCGAAGCGCGGGCGCGCAGTGATCTTGCCCGGGAGGGTGCCGGAGGTGTTCGCCTTGTAGAGAACGCCGCGCCGCCCCTGCGCGGGGAAAGTCTGCGGAGTCTCGCTTCCTTCGCTGCGTTCCTGCTGGCGGCGCTGGCCGCGCTTGGGGCCGGCCTTGCGCATGCGTTCAGCCGGCGGGGCTTTGCCACGGCCGCCGCCCTGGAGCGGACAGTGGGACTGCCCGTGCTTGCCACCGTCCGTTCACGCTGAGCGCCGGCGGGCGATTTTCCTAAAGACGCATTAACCATCGCATGCTAGCGCTCCTGCAGGAAGAAGCGAAGGCAAGTCATGCGCGATCTGCGGCAGGATCTTTCCGGCCTCTGGCAGGCCGCAACGCGGATTACACCGCGCTCGGGCGGCCGCGTCCTGATGTTCATGTCGGCCCAGGAAGGCGAAGGCACGAGCAGTGTTGCGGCCTCCTTTGCTCTGATGGCCGCCGCCCGGGCCGCCCGCATGACGTGGCTGATTGATCTCGATCTGCGCGATAACCCTCTTTATACGGCCTTTTCAAAAGGAGTTCTCAACGGCGTGGGCCGGCCGGGACGTCCGCTGGACGCCTCCCTTGGCGTGGAGCAGATTTACTCTGTCTCCGGATCAGAAAAGACGCTGGCCCTGTCAAAGCTGCTGACGGCGCATCAGATTGATGGTCTGCGCCTTCTGGTGACGCGCTTCCGGAATGAGCGGTTGTCGCCGGGGCAGAGTGTGCGCATGCTGGCGGCGCCGGGATGGTGGGACGCGCTGCGGCGTAGTGCGGACTGGGCCATCATCGATGCGCCGGCGTTGTCGCGCTCGGCAGCGGGGCTGATCTATGCGCCTTTGGCCGACGGCGTGGTGCTGGTGGTGCAGGCTGAAGCGGCGGGCGCAGAGGAGGTGGAGGACCTGCGCGCGGCCGTCGAAGCGGCGGGGGGGCATGTGATCGGGGTCGTCATGAACCGGTTGAAATCCGGCCGCGCGCCTGCGGGTAATCCGCGAATGGGGGGCTGGCGGGCTTTTTGAGGCGCCAGGCAGGGCTGTGGAATTCCGGGGTGGCGGCCTGGTACTCCGGCGCGGCGCGTCGCTTTCTGCTGCCCCTTTGGGTGGTCTGACCACTTTTCCGGCCTGATGGCGCCCAATCACCGCAATTCAGACTTGCCCCAATTCCCCCTCATCTATAGGGAATTCCGAGCGCTGGAGAGGTGGCCGAGTGGCTGAAGGCGCGCCCCTGCTAAGGGCGTATACGTTAACGCGTATCGAGGGTTCGAATCCCTTCCTCTCCGCCATTTCTATCCCGTCGAACGTTCTCCGCGCGCGGACGCGGCGCTGAAAACGCCAAGGAACCGCGCGGTTCTGGCGCGAACCTCTGAACTGCGACGTCGGCACACTCGGCTCCGAGCGTTCTCTCTCCGCCCTTTTTCTCTCGACCTCTGGACTGAACCGACGCCAGTACGGAATTATATATCATTGAAATATAATGTGAAAATGCCTCCGGCCCCTCGCGGTGGTTGATATCCTCGTCGGCAAGCGCGATCGGCGCCGAAATCGGACATCAAAGCCCGAGTCGTTTGGCGACATCCTCGAACCCCGGATCCTCGGCATAAATGCGCTCGAACTCGCGTCGGGCCTGTGCTTGGCGGCGCTGGCCATCGTAGAGCAACGCACGCTCATATCGAACCTGCCGCAGCAGCTCGTCCGGGCGATCCTTGCGCCGCCGGAGCGCCAACGTGAGAACGTCGATCGCCGCATCGGGCAAGCCCAAGCTGACCAGCGCGCGGGCCCGATAGAGCAGCAACGCCGTATGGACCGGAGTCTCGTTTTCGACAGACGCGCTCAGCTCTGCGATGCGTCGCAAGTGCTCGGGGTTCGGATGATCGAGCGCAAGTTCAGCGAAGGAGAGCAGGACGACGGGATCCGACTTGTCCAGATCGAGCAGCTGATCCAGACGGATCAATGCGTCGCCCGAACGTCCCTGCAACTGGTAGACCTCGACCAGGGCCAGAAGTGTCCCCCGTTCGCGAGGCCGCACATGCGCCGATATTTCGGGAGTGATCGGCAGGCTGATGGTCGCGTTGACTCCGTACTTGCTGAACAGCGAATCGAGTTCGTGTCTCCGTTCCAAGGCATCGAGCAGGCAACGCTCCGCCTGATCGAAGTTCTCACTCTTCAGGTGAAGCATCCCGGCAAGCCATGCGGCGTCGGCCAGAGAAGCCGAACGGTCGAGCAGGACAAGCGCCTCGCTGTCATCGCCCTCATTCAGCGCCTTTAGCCCATCGACGAAGGCCCGCTCCGCCGCGGGTGTGATCAGGCGCTGGAAAAATCCGAGCGTCAGACGATCTCTCGCGCGCACCATTGGTGCGGATGCACCGCGCTCTTGCCCGCGTCCGGCCCCTGGATCGCGCATCGTGTAGAAGAGGCCGGTGCCAGGAATGCCTGCCGTCGCGCGGTTTCCGCGGGGGCTTATCGTGTACTTGGCCCCGCGCGGCCCGAAGGATAGCGAAGCCGCCGATTTCGAGAGGTTCAGCGTGACCCCGGGCGCAAGTCGGATGCGGCGCCAAAAACGGAATGCCATACGCTTGCCTCCCGCGCCCTCTCGCCTATCGCGCCAGATCGTCGAGGAACTCGGAGGCCGGATCGACGCCGGTGATCAGGAGCCGGTCGCGGGCGCGGGTGCAGGCGACATAAAGCAGATGGCGTTCGGTGTTGTAGACCTCCTCCAGATCAGACTCATCGGCAACGGTCTCGATCCGCTCCTGCAAGGGCAGCACCTCGTCGTCGCACGCCATCACGGCGACGGCGCGGAATTCGAGGCCCTTGGCGAGGTGCATGGTGCTGATCGCGACCTTGCCTGCTTCCGCCTCTACCTTGTCGCTCAGCTCGACACCCGACGCGCCAGCGATCTTGATCGCGGCCCGCGCGCGTTTCAGTTGCTCGCCGGTTCGAACGAACAGGCCGACCTCATGCGGCTGGCAACCCTCTTTCAGGCGATCGGCGAGCCAGTGCCCGACGGCTTCGCTCTCTTCCGTGGCGGTATCGAAGGTGCAGATCTCGGGCGCCGGCCCGTTGAACACGGAGATGGTGCCACGGCGGCTCTCGGCATTGCCGTCGACATCGGAGATGTTCGGCGGCAGCAGCCGATCCGCCTGGGCGCGGATCTGGTGGGAGGTGCGATAGTTGATCCTCAATGTGTGGGAGCGTCCGCGCACGTCGATGCCGAGCGATTTCCACGAGAAGGGCTGCTGGAAGATGCGCTGTCCGAGATCGCCGGCGAAGAACAGCGCGTCGGGCCTGTGCGAAACCAGCGCCGCCAGGAAGCGGGCCTCGGCCACGCTGATATCCTGCGCCTCGTCGACGACCGCGAAATCGAACGGCCGCTTCTCCGTCGCGCCATAATGCGCCGCAAGGCGGCCGAACACGCCGGACCATGTCACCGCCTTGCGCTCGGCGAGACCGGCGCGCAACTGCTCGAAGATCGACCAGAGGGATTCCCGCTGCTTGCCGCCGATCCGTGTCTTGCGGCCAAGGCGCGAGACGTCCCGGTAGCCCTCCCAGTTCTCGATCTGCCAGGCATCGACGACCTCCGACCATTCCCCGGCGAGGAAGGGCAAGGAGAACTTCTGGCCATCGTCCTGTCCCGCCGCCTTGGTGAGCAGAGTGTGAACGAGGGACGGCGAGGCGATGTTCGGCTGTCCGAAAAGACTGGAATAGAGATCATAGGCGACGCCCGTGATGGACTGCACGGTGATCCGCGCCAACACGGCCGGTTCGTTTCCGGCCAGATGCTGCAGCTTCACCTTCAGCGCATTGGCTAGCGCCTTTGAGAAGGTCGTCAGCAGAATTCGCGCCTGTGGATCGTTGCGCGCCAGATGCACCGCGCGATGCAGCGCGACCACCGTCTTGCCCGTGCCCGCGGACCCCGAAATCCTCGCTGGCCCCGAATAGCTGCGCTCCACATATTGCAGCTGGTCGGGATGCAGGAAGACCGCCCATTTCTCCCAGGGATAGTCGAGCGCGCGCTGCAGTTCCTCGATGTTGGTCAGGACACGGAAACGTCGCTGCGCATCGGGATGGGCGAAGGGGTCCGCCTCCACGGGAGCCGTCACGGGCGGCTCCGGCTTCTCGCCGACCGCCAGCTTCAGGAGCGCCTCCTGCGCCTCCTGCGGCAGATGGGAAATGATGTCGAACAGGGTGTCCTCGGTCGCCCGGCGAACGTCGTCCACCCACTCCTCAGGTACCCCGAAACCCATCAGCTCGAACTTGCGCAGATTGTCGAAGAGTTTCGGCTTCGCAGCCGGCGTAGCGGCGACCGGCTCCGCAACCTCCTTCGGCTCGAAGATCTCCACCTCTTCGACGCGCTCACGCACCTCGACGAGCTGCATGGCGCCGGTTGTCGGATGCCGCTCGATCTTGCGCCGTTCGGCCCATTTGTAGGCGTCGTCATGATGATCGACATAGACGAGCAGCAGGCTCGATTGCGTGCGGTGGACGATCAGCCGGATGTCGGCGTTCACCCGCACCGACCAGAAATTCGGATCCTTGGCGCGGTCGAGCTTGTGGAAGGAAAGCCCGGGCGCAGAGGCATCGAGCTGCAGGTCGAAGGCGGTGGTTTTCGCCGCCTTCTGCTCCTGCGCCGTCAGCCTGGACAAGCTGTCGGTGAAGGTGTCCGCGATCCGGAATTCCATGTGCTCACCCCACCGAGAACACCTTCATCACCTCGTCGCCGAGGTGGTTGATGACCTTGACCGCGATGCGACCCGACGCCGGCTTCGGGAAGGGGCGTGACGTGTCGCTGTGCAGGCTTTCCCACGCCTCCTGGTCGATTTCGGCCTTCAGCGTCGTCTTCAGCGCCTTGTAGGGATCGTTCGCGCCGAGGAAGTAGGCGTGGCGGACGAAGAAGCTTTCCTCGTTGTAGTCGGTGTCCAGCATCCACAGCGCGATGCCGTCGGTGCCCTCGCTCACCACCTCGCCGGTCTGCGGCTTGAAGACGTCGACGCCGAACACCTTCACCCGGATCATGCCGTCGCCCCCCGGACCATCAACCTCCTCGATCTTGATGTCGGGCTCGCCGAAGATCACGAAGAGGTTGCCGGCGCCGGTCGATTTCAGGTCGCCGCCCATATGCAGGTCGGGGTTCATGCGGGCTTTAAGCACCGGCACGCGGCCGAGCTTGTCGAACTCGGCGGAATGGGCGTCGTAGTTGAAGGCGCAGGCGATCAGCACGTCGAAGCCGGCATCCCCCGCCTCGCGCGCGGCGGCGACCAGATCGGGGCGGGACACGGTGCCGAATTCCGGGCCGATGAAAATGCCTGCGCGCTTCTGCTTCTCGCCTTCCATAAAAAGCGCTTCCGCGCAGATGAAGCGGCCGGGCCAGCCGGTCAGGCTGGTGAAGGTGATGCGGTCCTCCTTGTGCGCCTGCTGCACGCCGGCGACCTTGAGGTTTTCGAGGATCATCTGCGCGAAGTCGGTCGCGGCCTCGTCGCGGCCCATGCCCTTGTCCGGGGCCTTGCGCTTGCCCTCGGCGGCCTCCAGCACGTCGATCAGCTCGTCGTTCCAGTCCACCGCCAGAGTGCGGTGGGGCGAGAGGCTCTCGACCGTGAACGGGCCGGCGACGCGGACCTTTGAATTGTCCGGATAAGGTTTGTCGTAGAGATATTCGAACTCGGCCTTGGCGGCAATCGAGGCGTCGATCTTCTTCTGCCGCGCGATCCGCGCCTCCCAGAAGCGGGCGAGCGCGGCCTTCGCCGGCTCGGGCCAAGCCTTGGGCGCCTCGCGCGGGATCTCCCATTCCATGAAGCCGCCGGCGGGGGCGGGCTCGCCGGAGGGCAGCGTCACCTCGCCTGCTTCACGGAAGTCGATCACCTTGCCGGCGCGGCCGCCGCTCTCGACCGGATAAGGCTCCGGGTGTCCTTTCAGCGCGGCGTTGAGGGCAGCCCGCGCCTCCTCGACGGCCGGCTGCATGCGCTCCCAGATCACGTCGATCTCGGCATCGTTGGCGATGCTCTTCAGGGTGATGTGCGGCACGCGCTCATAGACGAAGCCCATGCGAATGTCGCCGCGGGTCGGCGTCGTCTTCCGGGCCGTGCGTGTGACCTCGCCTTCCTTCTGCTGGCCCTCGGGGCTGTCGGCCAGCAGGTAATAGGGATAGCGCGCGCCCATCAGGCGCGAGCGGGCGAGCGCGATGGCGACGCGGCTGGTGTCGATGGTGATCCAGCGCCGCCCCCACTGCTCGGCGACATAGGCCGTGGTGCCCGAGCCGCAGGTGGGATCGAGCACCAGATCGCCCGGATCGGTGGTCATCAGGATGCAGCGTTCCACAACCGATGTGCTGGTCTGTACGACATAGATCAAACCAGTACCGATCTGCATAGATTCCCAACGATCAGTGATCGGCAACACCGCGAAATCATCCATGTAGCGTTTGTACCGAACAGTAGATCTTCCGGCTGTGACCCGCCCAGCTTTGCTGAGCATGCCCATTCCAGGAATGGTCGTTTTCCAGTGGCTGCCCGATCCAGGCCCGAACTTTCTGCCGTCAAAATAGAAAATTTGTTCTTGGGAGGCTTGACCGGAGCTGATCAAGCTGGTTTGCCGAAAAATTCGGCCCTCCGGAGTCTCGTCCGAGCGCGTTAGCTCCTCTCTCGTTAAGCGGCGTTCAGAACCGTCCGGTAGCTCAACCTGATCGTAGCGATCAGAGGACACATGCCCCGCAATCCTCTGATTGTAGAGTTGCCGGTACTTCGTCTTATCCTTGGAACGAGCATACCAAAGGACGAAATCCACGGTTGACGCTAGGAGATTACCGGCTTGGCTCCCGGTCTTCTGAACTTGGATCAGAGAACAGAAATTCCCCTCCCCAAACACCTCATCCATCAGCGCCCGCACGCGATGGACGTTCTCGTCGCCGATCTGCACGAAGATGCTGCCGCTCTCGTGCAGCAGGTCGCGCGCTACGGTCAGCCGGTCGCGTAAGTAAGTCAGGTAGGAGTGGATGCCGTCGCGCCAGGTGTCGCGGAAGGCGCGGACCTGCTCCGGCTCGCGCGTGATGTGGTCCTTCGCCCCGTCCTTCACGTCACGGCTGGTGGTGGACCACTGAAAGTTCGAGTTGAACCTGATGCCATAGGGCGGGTCGAAATAGATGCATTGCACCTGCCCGCGCAGCCCCTCGCGCTCGGCCAGCGAGGCCATCACCGAGAGCGAATCGCCCGAGATCATCCGGTTCGACCAGTGCGCGTCGTGCTGGTAGAACTCGGTCGCGGCCTCGG
Organism: Hyphomonas sp. NPDC076881; assembly: GCF_050269995.1. Classification (NCBI taxonomy): domain Bacteria; kingdom Pseudomonadati; phylum Pseudomonadota; class Alphaproteobacteria; order Hyphomonadales; family Hyphomonadaceae; genus Hyphomonas; species Hyphomonas sp. NPDC076881. The sequence continues at coordinate 314,674 of NZ_JBNNJJ010000003.1, forward strand.
CATCGGGCAGGCCGTTGAAATCGGCGAAGAGGTCCGCCATCGGCGGCGCGGCCTCGTCGGCGCGCGCCTTCGTCTCGCGCTTGAGGTCGTCGATGATGACCTTGGGGTGCACCTTCTCCTGGATGTAGAGCGGCGGGGCGGAGACGATGAGGTCCGACCAGTCCTGCTCGTCCTTGCCGCGCCAGACGAGTTGCGGATCGAGATCGCGGTTGCGACGCTCATAGGCGAGCTGGATCGGCGTCTTGTCCGCCTCGCGCATCACGCTCTCGAACTCGGCGGTCGGGATGTTCAGCCGCGTGGCGGCCTTATGCTTCAGCGCCTCGACCTCGATCGGTTTCTTCGCCATTACGCGGCCTCCTCTGCTTGCGCGTCGGGCAGATCGAAGCCCTCGTCATCCTGGGGGATATCTTCGCCTTCCTCGGGCGCCACGCCGGCCTTGATGACCGGGTGGCCGGTCGCCTTCGCGATCATGGCGAGGAGGCGCGCCTCACGATCCGCCATGAATCCTTCGAAATGGTCGGCGCGCAGAAGTGCAGGGTCCATCGCGTGACTGGCGAGGTATTCGTCCAGCGCGTCGGGTGCGATGGGCGGCGTGTCCTTTCCGCCCTTCTCCAGCCGGGAGAGATACTCCGAAGGCGCGACCCCGCCGAGGATGCGGTTGGTCTTGTAGCTGAGCGGGGTCTTATTGACGACGGTGTCGAAGACCTTCGGCTCGATCTGCTGCTTTTTGCACCAGTCCTGCGGGAAGATGTGGTGGATGTCGACATACTCGTCGAAGAACACAGTCTGGCCGTAGGGCTGGCCCGAACGGAAATCGATCGCGCCCTCGGCCATCAGCAGGGCGTGGATGCCCTTGTAGGCGGCGGAGAGCCGAGTGCGCAGCGTGCGCAGCCGTTCGGGGCGGAAACGCCCTTCGGTGATGGTGCTGGGCTCGGGCCCGCCATCGAGCCAGGCCGGGACTTCGAGCACGTCCTTCGCGAAGCGGGATTCGATGGCGGAGCCGTACAGCTCGCCGAAGATGCCGCACCAGAACCAGCGCGCCAGCCGGTCGCGAACCGCGCCATGGTCGAATTTCGGGCCGATGATCGCGAGGATCGCGGCGAACGGGACGAGCTGGCCCTGATAGGGCAAGTCGATGACGCGGTAGATGTGGTTCTGGCGGAGGAAGCGGGCAGCCGTCTTGAACCCTTCCTCGACCGCACCACGGTGCTTCAGATAGGCCTCCAGCGGCAGGTCCAGCAGCGACTGGCGCGTCGCCCGGACGGCGGAGAGCTCGGACTCCTTGCGGCCCGCGGCGATTTCGGCCGCGCGCTTCTCGACGCCGTGCAGGAGCGCAATCGCCTGCAGGACATCTGTCGCGGCGACCTTCTCCAGAACACCGAACTTCTGCTCGGCCGCGCGGCCGTAGAGCTGCAGCCGTGTCTGCAGCCCGGCCTGGCCATCAGCGCCGAGCCAGTCGTCGCGGAGGCGATGCCCGCGGGCGGCGTACATGGCGGTGACGAGCTCAAAGGCATCGAGCGGCTTGCCACCGGTGTTCACCTTCTCGAAGACGAGGCAGACCGCTTCGTGGGAGGTGTCGGGGCCCAGTGCGATGACCGGCAGCTGGTAAGCCTTGAAGTTCTGGAGGACTTCGTCCTTGAACGGCTTGAAGAGCTTGCGTGTCTCTGGGTCCTTCTCCAGCCAGAACTCGTTGAACCCGTCCTGCCATTCGTCCCAGTCGAAGACCTGGTTCAGAGGGAACATGAGGTTCTGGTATTCGAGCTCCGGCGTGGAGAGATCGAGTTCGATCTTCCGGTCGAAATCCGATTTGATCCGCCGATCCTCCGGCACCGAGACGATGGCGTTCTCGCGATCCTCGGACGGGTTCATGGCCTTGCGGATGTCGATGTAGAACCAGCGCTTCACGAGCTTGAGGCGCGGCGTGACCGTCTGCACCACCTCACGCCGCAGGCAGGTCTGGTAGAGCGACGTCATGCGCTGCTGGCCGTCGAGGAGGAGCTGGTCCGGCGCGCCAGCGGCTGCGATTGGATCGGCGCCCTGGATCGGGCGCCGCGCGAAGGTATCGGCGGCTCCCGGCTTCACTTCCAGCGTCATCAAGGCGCCGACCGGAAAGGCTTGCGAGATCGACGCGATGAGGCCCTTGATCCGTTCCTCGTCCCAAACCCAGCTACGCTGAAAGTCGGGAAGCTGGATCTTCCCGCTTCCGCAATGCCGGAGCAGTTCTTCAAGGCTGACCGGATTGGTCTTGAATGCTGCCTGCTTCCCCAAGGTCACACCTCGTGATCGACGACGTCTGCGGCAGCGTGTTCGCACTGCGCAGCGATCAGTTTGTTGAACTCCGCCTCGATCTCGTAGACGGCGGTGAATTCGGCGAAGGCCCAGCGGCCGTATCTCTCGAGGTTGTTGACGCCCGGCACCCAATAGGCGCGCATGGTGTTCGCCTTCTCCTTGGCGTCCTCGCCGCGGAAACCCTTGATCTCGACGATGAGGTTCAGCGGGTCTGGATGGCCATCGTCCACCTGGACGATGAAGTCCGGGATGTATTTTCGGGGGGTCGAGCCCATCAGGTAGGGCACCTCGAGACCGAGATTCTGGTTCTTGACATAGGCGCGAACCTTGGGGTGCGCCTCCGCCACGCGGCAGAACTCCGCCTCCCAGTCGCTGTCGCAGACGACCCAGTTCACGTGGCATTTGCGCGGGTCGGTCTGCCAGCGCGTTTCCTTCGACGTCGTGAAGTTGACGAAGGCCGTCGAGCCGGTGGGGTTGTAGGCGTCGAGGATCGCTTTGACCGGCCGGTCGCCGGCGAGCGTTTCGGTGATGGCTGCCTTGATCCGTTCGGCCGCCATGTCGGCGATCTCCTTGTAGATCAGCTGCGCGGGATAGGTTCCGCCCGAGCACTTGAGATAGCCGCCTTCGAGCCATTGGCGCGTGATGCGCTTGAGCTGGCCGAACAAATGGAGCTTCGGCTCCTCTCCCGGATCGCGGTACTTGTTGTAGAGAAGGTGTCGCGCGAGGTGGAACAGGACGGTCGAGGACCGCATGTCCTCCAGGTGCGCGACCGTCAGATCGACGCCCTCGCCGATGATGCCCTGGTTCTTGGTGACCGACGGACCGACAAGCTCCGGCGTCAGACGGAGGACGTGGTCCGGCCCGAAAGCCGCCTCCAGCCGCTCGTCGGGCAGTTCGACGCGGTAGCCCTCGACGCGCGGAAAGACGATCTCCAGCGCATCGCGGTCCGGTTTGACGGCATGGACCCGCACCGTCTCGCGCGGTTTGGCGGGTGGGGAGACGACCGGTTTGGCAGCAAAGTCGAACGGAATGCCGAGCACGTCGGCATACTCCACGTTGAACAGCCCTTCCTCGTTGAGGTCATAGGACTGACGACGCAGGCCGCGGCCGACCACCTGCTCGCACAGCAGCTGCGTGCCGAAGGCGCGAACGCCGAGGATATGGGTGACGGTGTTGGCGTCCCATCCCTCCGTCAGCATCGAGACCGAGACGACACAGCGCACCTGTTCGCCAAGCCGACCCTTCTTGCCGACGGTGTTCATGACCTCGCGCAAGAGCGTGGCGTCGTCAATGCTGTCGGCGGCGTGGACGTCGCCGGTACGCTCGATCATCTCCCGGCGGAAGCGCTCGATCTCGTCGCCCGCCATCTCGCGGAAGTCCTTGTCGAGGGCTTCGCCGGATTCGAGCTGGGCCGAGTCGATCAGGATCGTGTTCGGACGAGCGATGCGGTTTCCGTAGTCGTCGTAATTGCGGAACAGCGCCAGGCGGCCGTTCTCCAGCGTGCTCGACCCGTCATCATTCTCGCGGTGGAAGCCGGAGACGTACTTGTAGATCAGCTCCGAGGTCGAGGTGTTGTTGCACACGACGATGAAGACCGGCGGCACGCCTATGCCCTCATGCTCCCAGAGTTCGAAGGTCTTCTGATAATGGCCATAGAGCGCTTCGAGCGCGGTCAGAAGCTCGGCCGGCAGACTCAGCGGGTCGAGCGACTTCCCGGCACTGCGGCCCTTCTTCGGGAGCTTCTTGCCGATGTGGTCCCATAGATTGCGGAACTTGGGGGTGTCGCCGCCGGGGATGTTGTCGGCGACCGGCACGCGCGGCAGCTTCACGATGCCGCATTCGATCGCATCCATCAGCGAGAAGTCGCTCATGGTCCAGGGGAACAAGGTGCCTTCCGCATAACCCGAGCCGCGCAGGAAGAAGGGCGTGGCCGACAGGTCGTAGACGAGCGGTATTCCGAGCTTGCGTTTGACCGCCTCGAGCCCGGAGATCCACATCCGGGCCGCCTCGTTGTTGGCCTTGGCCTCGTCCTTCTCCTCACCCTTGAGGTCGGCCTCGGTTTCGCCTTCGGCGTCCTTCACCCGCTCGCGATAGCAGTGATGCGCCTCGTCGTTCAGAACGACGATGTTCTTGAGCCCCATGAGTTCGGGCATGACGCGCTGGAGCATCTGTCCTTCGGTTTCCAGCGTCTGCAGCGTCTCGCCGCGCCAGCCTTCCAGGGTGGTGCGGGTGCCCTTGGAGACGGAGATCCGCTCGCGCAATTTGAAGGCGTGATAGTTGGTGATGACGATCTTCGCCCGATCGATATCGGCGAGCATGTCGGGCGGCACGATCTCGCGGTGCCGGTAGTAGCTTTCCGGATCGTTGGGCAGCAGGACACGCAGTCGGTCCTTGATGGTGATGCCTGGCGCGACGATCAGAAACCCGCGCGAGAATTGCTTGCTGTTCGGATGGCGGACCGCGTTGACCGTCTGCCAGGCGATCAGCATCGCCATCACGGTCGTCTTGCCTGCGCCGGTGGCGAGCTTCAGCGCCAAGCGCATGAGCTCCGGATTGGCCTGGGCGTTGGCGCCCTCGATATGGGACCAGAATTTCCTCGTCCGTGCACCGAGCTTCGGCGCGACCTCTGTCAGCCAGATCGCGGTTTCGACCGCTTCAATCTGGCAGAAGAAGGGGCGGATGCCCTCGAAGTTGTGGTGACGCCAATGCGTCAGAAGGCGCGCGGTTTCCGGCGTGACCAGCCATTGGTCGGGGTTCGGAAGCCTGCGCCAGGTTTCGACATAGGTGCGGACCTCGTTGATGATCGGGGTGGGATTGTACTCCTGCTCCTCCGATGACAGGCCGGCTTCGTCGCCAAAGATCATCTGAGCCTGATTGCCGCGTCCCTGGCGGCGCTTCTTCGGCTTCGGCACCGGGGTGATGAGGTCGGATCGGCGCCGTATTTCAATGACGCGATTGGTTGGCTGCCCGTCCTCGTCGAGCTCCCAATGTCGGCGGGGATACTCGTAAGGCGAGTTCAGGATCGGGCGTTCGAAGAATGTCTCGCTCATGCCCGAGCCTCCCCATTGTCCCGCCGCGCCAAGCCCGGGCCAGCTGCATCCCGATTGAGCAGAACGATCTGTTGATCCTGTGGACGCCGCGCCATCGGATCGGTATCCAGACCGAGCCTGCGCAGCGCGTAGTAGAGCAGCGCCTTTCGAACCCGGATTTTCGTTTTTCCTCCACGCATCCCGTAATCCAGGGCGATCACCTTCTTCTGGGTATCCGAGAGATCGGGATGGGGTCCGATCTCAAGCACCACTTCGTCATTCCAATCGTGATCCGCCTCTGCTCCGATCTCGCTCGGCTTGGTGCCGCGGGTCTCGATGATCCGCGAGAGCAGGAAGTCCTTGAAGCTTCGGTCGCTGAGACAGAACGCCCGGGTATGCCAGCGGAACCCGTCGAAGCCGATTGCGTGTGGCGCAATCCAACGCCAGCGCGGTTCCGGCCGCGACAGCGACTGATACTTGACCTCGATCGCTTCGGACCGGCGGATCGCAGCGACCACTGCGCGCAGCGTCTTGGCATTGACGCCCCGCACGGGCGTCGGCGCCGCATCGTAGGGGGGAAACTGGCCGATCCACGCATCGGCGCGATCCAGAATTCCGTCGGCGACAGATCTAAGCTGCGCGAGATAGCGGCTCGCGTCGGGTTTCAGGAACTGTGGGGTGAACTCCGCGCTGCGGACATACGCACGCGCGCTCTTGTCGTAGTGCATGTTCTGCGGCGCCATTCCAATATAGCGGTTCAGGTCGGTGGACGCCTGGTTCACCGAAACACCGAACGCCTCCATCAGATCGCCCCGGTTCACATGCCCCTCCCAAAACAGCCGGAACTCGATGAATTCGAGCCGTTGCTCGACCCCCCATCGCAGATCGGCCTTCTCTGTCGCCACCCTGGACTCCCAATGACATGATCCGTCCGTTAACTAGGCATGCCTAGTTACTGGGCTCTTCGATCACGCTAGTGGAGAGATGATCGCCGGGCAATAGAAACTTGACGGGCGCGCGGTTTCGTGGCCGGCGATCGACATCAGAGGCCCAGCGCAGCCCGCTGTGCCGCCCACTCTAGCGGCATGGGCTTCAACAGAGCGTCCATCTGCAAGGCGGCCGGCTGCCTTCCGTCGAGAATCATCTCCACGATGTCCGGGGCCAGCAGGGTCAGGCGCAGGACCCGGCACAGATAGGACTGGTTGATCTTCTCCTCTTCGGCCAGCTCGGTCACCGAGGCGAATCGGCCGCTCTCCATGAGGCGCTTCCAGCGGTGGGCCCGGGCGATCGCCTTCACCATGGTGTTGTCGACGCGCGGGCGGGGCTGGCCCCAACACGCCCCGTCGGGCATGACCACCTGCTTGCGCCCGCCACGCTTCCGGAGGGTCAGGGGTACGCGGACCGTCAGTGTGCGCCCGTCATCGGTGGCGGCGTCGCCGGCTCTCATGCTGCCCTCCGCGGATTGTCGGCCATGCCGCCGAGCTCATGAACCAGACAAGCCAGCCCATCGACGCGGAGGCGAATGTCGACGCCTTCCTGTCCGACCTCGACGCGCTCGACGAGAAGCTGAACGATGCGTGCTTGCTCGGCCGGGAATAGCTCATCCCAGAGCGGGTCGAGCCCCTCCAACGCTTCCCTGACCTCAGCCTCGGACAAGCTATCGATCTCGGGTCGTGCCGACCGCCATGTGCCGACGATCACTTCCGGGGCACGAAGGAGGCCGCGCAGCTGGTCGACCACCGCGCCCTCGATCTCGGCGGCGGGCACGCGGCCCACCGGGCAGGCATCGGCTCCGCGCTTCAGAACGGACTGGCTGACGTAGTAGCGGTAGAGCTTGTCGCCGCGCCGCGTGTGCGTCGGCGTCATCGCGCAGCCGGTCGGCCCGAAGATGAGCCCCTTCAGCAGGGCCGGCGTCGTTGCGCGCGTCCGGCCCGCGCGCACCCTCGGGCTCTCGCGCAGGATTCCGTGAACCTTGTCCCACAAGGCGCGAGAGATGATGGCTTCGTGCTCGCCGGGATAAGCAGTCCCCTTGTGTACGGCGTCACCAATATAGACCCGGTTGTTGAGCAGTTTGTAGAGAAAGCCTTTGTCGACGAGCCGACCGCGCCGCGTCCGCACGCCTTCGGCAGCGAGCGCTCGGGCCAACGCCGTCGCCGAACCCACCTCGACGAAGCGCTCGAAGATCATCCGGACCGTCGCGGCCTCGGCATCATTGATCACCAGCTTGCGGTCCCTGACCTCGTAGCCGAGCGGCACGAAGCCGCCCATCCACATGCCGCGTTTGCGCGAGGCGGCGATCTTGTCGCGGATGCGCTCGCCGATCACCTCGCGCTCGAACTGGGCGAAGCTGAGCAGGATGTTGAGCGTAAGCCGCCCCATGGACGTAGTGGTGTTGAACGACTGGGTCACGCTGACGAAGGTGACCCCGCCGCGATCGAACACCTCGACCAGCTTGGCGAAATCCATCAGCGAGCGGCTGAGCCGGTCGATCTTGTAGACGACGACCACGTCGATCCGGCCGTCCTCAATGTCGGCGAGCAGGCGCTTCAGCGCCGGCCGGTCCAGCGTGCCGCCCGAGAAGCCGCCGTCATCATAGGACTCGGGATAGAGCACCCAGCCTTCGGCCTTCTGGCTGGCGATATAGGCCTCACAAGCCTCGCGCTGGGCGTCGAGGCTGTTGAATTCCATCTCCAGCCCTTCTTCCGTCGACTTGCGCGTATAGACCGCGCAGCGCAGCTTTCGGATGGGTTTGGCGGATGCGGGCGATCTCGTCATGCCTGACCTCGCCGGTTCTTGAGGCCGAAAAAGACCCAGCCGTTCCAGCGCGTGCCGGTGATGGCGCGGGCGATGGCGGAGAGGGAGCGATAGGGCCTTCCCTGCCATTCATATCCAACATTCAGAACGGTGACGGTGTGCTCGACCCCTTGCCATTCGCGAATGAGTCGGGTGCCGGTGATCGGTTTGTCATCGGCGCGGACCCGCCGCAGCACGATGTTGCCGCCGTCGAGTTGTTCGCCCAAAGCCTCGAGGCGCTCGACGGTGGTGGGCTTCAGCCCGCCATAGGCCAGTTCCTGAATCCGATAGGCAAGTCGGCTTTCGAGGAAACGACGATTGTAAGGTGGCGCCTCAGCGTCGAAGAGATCGCGCCAGAGCTTCTTGAGGTCCGGCGTGGGCGTGGCCTTCAAAGCCGCCAGCCGGGCCAGAACCGTGTCGGTCATGGTCATGCATCTCCACTTCTGGTTGGAGTGCCATGACTGCGTTGGTTGACCAGGAAGTGAAGACAACTCTCTCCCCGGTCGGCAGATACTCGCCTTGACTGACTCGCCTTGAGCCATTATACCTACGCCGAGCTCGACGAGAGCGATCGCGACCTGAAGAAGCTTCAGGGCTGGCTTTCCAGGATCGAGAAGCTGGATTCTACGGCGGCGAGAAGGCCGAGGAAGCACGCCGCAGCCGGCTGACGGGCTGCGAGGCGGTTCTCGACGATTATGCCCACCGCGTCTTCGACGCCCATGACGAGAACAAGTGAGGGTGTCATGCTGCTGTCGCCAACTGTTCCGGTTTCCATCGTCGTCGGCCTTGCCGGGGCCGGCGCGATCCTTCTGTCCGCGGGCGGACGCCAGGGCCGCGCGCGGCTCGACCGGTTCCTGCCCTGGCAGGACCGCCGGAGGCAGAGGGCGGCACCTGGGGGTCTCGACGCCCGCCTCCTGCGCGACGTCGGGTTGAGCCGCGAGCAGGCCGAGCGCGAAGGCCGCCACCATGACTGACGGCGGATCGACATCCGAACCGGGCGATCGCCGCGACAGCCGCGCGGCCTGGCGCCGCCTGCCAGCCGGGATCTGGGCGCTGGGGTTCGTCTCGCTGCTGATGGATGTCTCCTCCGAGATGATCCACGCGCTGCTGCCGGTCTATCTGGTCGTGGGCCTTGGAGCGACCGCGTTGACGGTCGGCATCATAGAAGGGATCGCGGAAGCAACCGCCGCGATCACCAAGGTCTTTTCCGGGGCGCTCAGCGACCGGATCGGCAAGCGCAAGGAACTCGCGGCGCTCGGCTATGGGCTGGCTGCGATCACCAAGCCGATCTTTCCTCTGGCGCCGTCCGTCGGCTGGCTTGTGGCGGCGCGATTCATCGACCGGGTGGGCAAGGGCATCCGCGGTGCGCCGCGCGACGCGCTGGTGGCCGATATCGCCCCGCCCGAATTGCGCGGCGCCGCCTTCGGGCTGCGCCAGTCGCTGGATACTGTCGGGGCCTTAATCGGGCCCTTGCTCGCCATCGGTCTGATGTGGCTTTTCGCGGACGATTTCGCCTCGGTCTTCTGGGTGGCGGTGATCCCGGCCTTTGCCGCGCTGGCGCTGATCCTGTTCGTCGTGCACGAACCCGCGCGCCCCGCGGGGCTGCGGAAGGTCAGGAACCCGCTCAGCCACCACGAACTCGGGGGGTTGGGCGCGATCTACTGGTGGGTGGTCGCGGTGGCGGCGGTGTTCACGCTGGCGCGGTTCAGCGAGGCATTCCTGATCCTGCGGGCCGAGGGAATGGGCCTGTCGCTGATGTTCGTGCCGCTGGTGCTGGTCGTGCTGAACATCGCCTATGCGCTGTCGGCCTATCCGGTGGGTGTGCTGTCGGACGGCATGAACCGCATCGGTCTGTTGATCGTCGGCCTGGTGCTGCTGATTGCCGCCGACCTGGTGCTGGCCTTTGCGCCGGGCCTCTGGGGCATCATGTCCGGTCTGGTGCTCTGGGGGCTGCACCTGGGCTTCACCCAGGGCATCCTCGCCACGCTGGTGGCCGACAGCGCGCCGCCGGAACTGCGGGGCACGGCCTTCGGCATGTTCAATCTGGTGACCGGCGCGGCGCTTCTGGCCGCAAGCGTCATCGCCGGGGTGCTGTGGGATGCCTTCGGCGCGGAATGGACCTTTCTGGCCGGGGCCGTGTTTGCGGCTCTTACCATCGCCGGGTTGATTCCGTTACACGGGTCGGCTGGCAAAAAGGGAGATCAGGCGGCAGATGAAGGCAAGCTCCCGACGGGCGGGAGTTTACCCGAGAGTTGATCGCAAGTCGGAACCGCCGAATTTGCCGGCTTTCTTGCCTGACCCGTCCATTCCGGTTTCTCGATTGCCTTCTTGTTCCCGGTTCTCCTGCGCCAGCTATCAAAGCCAAGGCAGCAAGCGTAGAAGCGAAAGAACGAAATCATTTCCGGGACAAGACATGCCGCGACTTCACACGCAGCCCGAATCCCACCTCGTCTCGCGCATCGGCTGGTTGCGGGCGGCGGTGCTGGGCGCCAATGACGGAATCGTCTCGACCGCCAGCCTGATCGTCGGCGTGGCCGCGGCCTCGGCCGCGACGCCTGAGGTGCTGGTGGCGGGCGTTGCTGGGCTCGTGGCGGGCGCAATGTCCATGGCAGCCGGCGAATATGTCTCGGTAAGCTCGCAGTCCGACACCGAACGGGCCGACCTCGCCCGCGAGCGGGCCGAGCTGGTCGCCCAGCCCGAGTTCGAGCGCGAGGAACTCGCGCGGATCTATATCGATCGCGGCGTGTCGGTCGATCTGGCGCACCAGGTGGCTGATCAACTGATGGCGAAGGATGCGCTCGGGGCGCATGCGCGCGACGAACTCGGCATCTCCGAGGTGACGGCGGCGCGCCCCATCCAGGCTGCGCTGACCTCGGCCGCGACCTTCGCCCTGGGGGCCGCGATGCCGCTGGCGATGGTGCCGGTGATGCCGCGAGAGACGCTGGTGGTCGGCGTTTCGGTCGCGTCCCTGCTGTTTCTGGCCCTGCTCGGAGCCATCGGCGCACGGGCGGGCGGCGCGAACGTGACCAGGGCAACGCTGCGCGTGACCTTCTGGGGTGCGCTTGCCATGGCGCTGACGGCCGGGATCGGCGCCGTCTTCGGCACCGTGGTCGCATGACGCCCGTGCCCATGCCCCGACTGGTGCAAGAGGGTCCGATGGCCGATCCGCCCCGCGACGCAAGCTACTGGAGCCTGGATGCGGCCGCGCTGGCAGCGGCCCTGGGCGCGGGACCGGGTGGCCTCACCCCTGATCAGGCAGCAACACAGCTTTCCATCGTGGGCCCGAACAGAGTCGAGGATGCGCCGCGCCTGAGCGCCCTGCGCCTTCTTCTGCGACAGTTCGAAAGCCCGCTCGTCCTGATCCTGGCCTTCGCGGCGGCCATGTCTCTCGTCCTTCAGCAATGGGTCGATGCGGGGATCATTCTGGCCATCGTGCTGGGGAGTTCGCTGCTCGGCTTCTTTCAGGAATACCGCGCCTCGGCGGCCGTCGAGGACCTGAAGAAACGCCTTGCGCTGACGGCACGGGTGCTGCGCGGCGGTGCGGAACGTGTGCTGCCGGTGACGCAGATCGTGCCCGGCGACGTGATCCTGCTGTCGGCGGGAAACCTGATCCCTGCCGACGGAATCATCCTCGAGGCGCAGGATTTCCTCGTCACCGAGGCCAGCATGACGGGCGAGTCCTTTCCGGTTGAGAAGCGGCCCGGCATCGCCGCTGCCGATGCCCCGCTTTCCGAGCGGACGAACACGGTTTTCCTGGGCTCATCGGTGCGCAGTGGCACCGCAAGGGTTCTGGTCGTCAAGACAGGCCGCCGGACAGAATTCGGCGCCATCGCGGCACGGCTGCACGCGCGCCAGCCCGAGACGGATTTTGCGCGCGGCGTGCGCCAGTTCGGGTTTCTGCTGATCCGGGTCATGGTGGTGATCGTCCTCTTCGTGCTGACGGTGAACCTGTTGCTGGATCGCCCGGTGGTCGAGTCGCTGCTGTTCGCCTCAGCGCTGGCGGTGGGACTATCGCCAGAACTTCTGCCCGCGATCATCAGCGTCACGCTGTCGGCAGGGGCGCGTGCGATGGGCAGGCGCGGGGTGATCGTGCGGCGGCTGGATGCCATCGAGAACCTTGGCAGCATGACCGTCCTGTGCACGGACAAGACCGGCACGCTGACCGAAGGCACTATTGTTCTGAGCGAGGTCCTGGATGCGACGGCCCGACCTTCGGACGCGGTTCGGCAGCTCGCCTATGTCAATGCAGCACTCGAGACCGGGATCGATAACCCGCTTGATGCCGCCATCATTGCTGCCGGTGCATCGGCCGGACTGACGACCGCGGCTCTGACCAAGATCGACGAGATCCCCTACGACTTCGTGCGCCGGCGGCTGACCATCGTGGTGGCCGAAAGCGCCGACCCCGGAAATCACCTGATCGTCACCAAGGGTGCGTTCTCGAATGTTCTGGCCAGCTGCACGGCATTCGAGCGCGATGGGGCCGAGCTGCCGCTTGACGCCGCCGCGCGCGCCGACCTCGATGCAGTCTTCCGGGCAAAGGGCGAAGAAGGTTTCCGCGTTCTTGCGCTGGCCACACGCCGGGTTGCCTCCAAGCCCGACTATGAGCGCGACGACGAGCGCGACATGGTGTTTCGCGGCTTCCTCGTGTTCCTCGATCCGCCGAAGCCCGAAGCGCGGGAAACGATCGTTGACCTCGCCCGGCTCGGCATCGCCATCAAGGTGATCAGCGGCGACAACCGCCATGTCACCGCCCACATGGCCGAGGCTGTCGGGCTGGATGCCAGATACATGCTGACGGGTGAAGATCTGGCCGGGATGAAGGACGAGGCACTTTGGCACCTCGCCCCCCGCACCGATCTGTTCGTCGAGATCGACCCGCAGCAGAAGGAGCGCATCGTCCGCGCGCTGCAGCGGACCGGCAACTCGGTGGGCTATCTTGGTGACGGGATCAACGATGCACCGGCGCTGCATGCCGCCGATGTCGGCATTTCGGTCGCAGAGGCGGTCGATGTCGCCCGCGAAAGCGCCGACATCATCCTGCTCAGTCGCGATCTCGATGTGCTGCGGCAGGGCGTCGAAGACGGGCGACGCACCTTCGCCAACACGCTCAAATACATCTCGATAACCACCAGCGCCAATTTCGGGAACATGATCAGCATGGCGCTCGCGACGCCGCTCTTGCCGTTCCTGCCGCTGGCGGCCAAGCAGATCCTGCTCAACAACTTCCTGTCGGACCTGCCCTCGCTGGCCATCTCCAGCGACAATGTGGACCCCGAGCGCCTGTCCAGCCCGCAGCGCTGGAACGTCAGGGACATCCGGAAGTTCATGATCGTCTTCGGCCTGATTAGCTCGGTCTTCGACCTGCTGACCTTCGGCGTCCTGCTCTATGTCTTCCACGCCGGACAGGCGGTATTCCAGACCTCGTGGTTCATGATCTCGCTCTTGACCGAACTGGCGGTGATGCTCGTCCTGCGGACCCGCAAGCCAGCCTTCCGCAGTCGGCCCAGCCGGTTGCTGCTGTGGTTAACCCTCGCTGTCGCGGCAGCGACACCTGCTGTGCCGTTCCTCGGCGCGGCAAGTGCGCTGTTCGGCTTCGTGCCCCTTTCGGCCACGGAGCTGGTCGCCGTGGTGGCGATCGTCGGTGGCTACATGGTGGCCACGGAGATCGCGAAGGCTTGGTTCTTCCAGCACGAAACCACCGCCACGCGCGCACCGACGACCGATCAGCGCTCGCGCGACTGAGTATGCAGATCAGACGATTACAGGCTGCCACCTGAGTTTCTGGCGCTGGCGCGCATGTGGAGAACGTTGGATTCCAGTCCCTTTCCCTCCGCCACTTTTCTGGAAAAGCGTTTTATAACAGCGATCTAGAAATTCAGGCGGCACAGAAAACACCACACTGTCACGATGGGCTGTCCCAATGCGTGCGTGACGGGGCGAGCTCATGACTGGGCGGCGGGTTCCAGGCCTCGTGCGCCGAGGCGGTGTGTATCAGGTGCGCCTGTCTGTTCCGAAGAATCTCCATGCCGTACTCGGGTGCAAGGAGGTCCAGCGGTCTCTGCGGACCAGCAACTACGCCCAGGCCAGATTGCTTTCCCTTGAGTCGCACTCGCGCTTCGCTGGCTTTTGTGCCAGCCTCCATGCCATGAAGCCGACGATAGAAATCGATGTAAAGCCGCTGCTCAACCGCTTCTTTGAGTCCCTGCTGGCGAATTATTCCCCGCCTGGCGGCTTTGCCCCCGGAGAGCGTTCTGATCACCGGATACACATAGAGGGGGCTGCAGAACGGCAAAGCGGCAAGTATGCGGCTATGCTGGAGCAGAACGATTATCCAGCATACATCCAGGCAGATGCAGAACAGCTCCTCTCCGATCAGGGGCTCAGTCTAGCCGATGTTTCAGCGCTGACGGCCGCGAGACTTCTGGAGGGTATTGTCCGTGCAAGGATGGAGGAAATTCGCCACGGTATCTATCGGGAGGATGACCTGTTCGGCGCGTATTCGCCTGAAGACAACTTGTTCCAAAAGAAGGTCGTGCAACTAGCTTCAGCCAATCCAGCACCACCAACACCGTCATCAGACTATTTCCAGGGCGGTACAGGCGGAACACTCTCCGTTCGAATTCAGCAATACCTGGAGGCAGATGAAAGCAGGCCAGCGACGATCCGCGAAAAGCGGGTGGTTCTGAACTGGTTAGCTGAACACCTTGGCCCCGAGCGGGATGTACGCGCCATCACCAATGAACACGTTCTGGAGTTCCAGAAACTGCTGGTTCAGCTGAAGGTGAATACGCCGTCCGAAACGCCTCTGGCGAAGGCAGTGACGCCGGATGGCTCGAAGCGCGTCCATACCAAGACGGCAAAAAAGAAGTTCGACACGGCGAAAGCGTTCTTCCGCTGGCTTGAGAAAATGGGCGCGGTGAATGTCGCCCCTGGCAACAAGCTGCAGGTTAAGGTCAAGAAGACGCCGAATAGCGAAAAGCGCCGTCCGTTTGAGCCGCATGAAGTCAATCAGCTGTTCTCTTCGCCAATGTTCACTGGATACAAGAGTGCCAAGAAGCGCCATGTTCCAGGACCGTACCGCGTCAAGGACGATCAGTTCTGGATGCCGCTGGTGCTGCTCTATTCCGGGATGCGGCTGGCGGAACCCCTTCAGATTGCGGCGCAAGATGTATTTGTCGACTGTGATCATCCACACTTCAATATCGACCTTGCGAAGCTGACGCTGAAGCAGGATGTGTCAGACAGGCTTGTTCCAATCCATCCCGACCTTATCGCATTCGGTTTTGGAGACTTTGTCCGCAATCGTCAGAAGCAGAAGCCGGGAGAGCGGTTGTTTCGAGGCATCACCTCTGAAGGTACTTCCATTCCGAATTACTATTCCAAAGTCATTGGACGGTATATCGACCGGGCCGGGCTGAAAGATCCGCGCATCGTCGCACATAGCTTCCGGCACACGTTCAAGGATGCGTTGAGAAATGCCAAGGTTCCGGAAGGCGAACAGCATTTCATTATGGGCCATTCGGACAGTGAAGCGGCGCACAACTATGGCTCTGGAAGCAAGATCGACGTGTTGTGGAGCTATGTCGAGCAACTGGACCTCGGCCTTTCGGAGGATGTGAAGGCCAAGTTGCGCAAGAAATAGATAGGCGTGCCCGGCTTTTTCAATCAGGCGCATGCGCTACTTTCCGGGGAAGTTCCAGGCTTGCGCTCTGGGAGCGTTGAACCAGAATTTTTATTCTGCAATCACACGCTTCAGGATGGCATTCCACGATGCGCCTAGAACGGCCGTAAGCTGAAGAAACTCAACAACATCCACACGTCGCTCACCAAGCTCAATCTTGGCAACGTAGGACTGCGGCTGTCCAAGGCGCTCGGCGACCTGTTGCTGAGAAAGACCAGCATCCAGGCGTGCCTTCTTTAGTTCCCCAATAAGGGCAACATGGGCTTTTGATCGTAGGGATTTTCCCACAGCCGCCTCGAGGACAAAAAAACTGTTGCCCTCGTAATCCTGATTGGGGATAATCCCATTTTAGGATTATATTGGGAGTACAGAATGCGGCTGGGACTGATTGGGTTGGCTTTTGTTGCAACGGCTTGCGCCAGTGGTGGGGCCTCAGGTTCGGGTGGCTTTCAACAGCCCGCGGCGGATGCTGACTACGGTGTGGAGCCAAATGTAGAGGAAGAGGCAAAGGCGCATTTTGAGCTAACGCTCAAGGACCCCGCATCGGCTCAATTCAGAATTGGTTACGTCGGCAAAGCCTACTGCAACAAGGGCTATATGCTCGGAGGCGATGTCATCTGGACCGGCTATGCCGCCAACATTTATGTGAATGCCAAGAATTCCTACGGAGGTTATACCGGGTTTCAGCCGTACACGCTGCTGTGGAGAGACGGCGCCATATTTAAGCGGTTTGACAACGACGACTTCGGAAACGCCCCCTGGGGAAGCACCAATCTCTGCCGTTGGGAGAACGGCCAGACCGAAATGGCTGGTCAGTAATTTGTCGTCCGCGACCGTGGACATGGGGTGGCCACCCTTTGGCCACCCTTATCCCTACCGACGCAAACTCAGTTCTTTAGGGCAATTGCAGCTAGTTGCACTTTTTGAACGGCGTCCGGTTATAGGAGCAGCGTTCACGCACGTCTTCTCAGATGTCAGTTCGCTGCAATGAGGGGCTAGTCCTTCTGGCGCGCGGTAACTCCTTGTTTTTACAGAAATAAAAATAGAGTTTTGCGCTTTCGCAAATCACACTAAGGTTCGAATTGTGAAGCGTTTGGTGCTTTGCAACGTCGTGCAACTAGTTGCACGCGGCAGCAACGGTCCGAAAACGATAGTGAATACTTCTAACAGCCGACATTGACCGCTGTATGGTCACACATGTCGTGGTGCGGGCGATGTAAAACAATCAGTTGCTGCGCACCTACTGACGGGTCAGCCATGCTGGCTAAACTGGCACGAATATTGATTTGCCCCTCAAACACAATTTGCCAAAGGGGCGCCAGCTTCACGGCATCCGATGCGAGGGGCCATGGCAGTCACCATAAAATACGGTCCGCCCAAACCAATCGCATACAAGGCTCAGTTGGTTCCAACGGTAAACGTTCTGAAGCCGATAATCGACACCATCGCCATTACGTGCCGGGCAGAAGCTGCATACGACTACATCGTCAACAATACGGCGGAGGCTAAACTTCCCACCCAACTGACAGATCCAAATAAGTTTTGGCTCCACATCTGGAAACAATTGCAACTAGCTGCAAGTTCAGACGAGTTTGAACAGCTTCTCCCAGCTCCAAAAGAACGTAAGCTCCCTCAATATCGCAACAACATTGTGGCAAATTTACCTGGCGTATCCACGCAACCCTTGCTGAGCTTTCCCTCCAACTTGAAGAAGGCTCCAGTCAGATTGCAGATCAACCCGGCCAAGCTCGGTCTCGATGGTCTGATAAAATTGGAATCGACCTGGGATGCAGTAGTGGGTGAGTTCATACCCTTCCGCGCTCTGTTCAAGGAAGCGATAGTCACTCGCTTGGATACCGCAGTCGATCTCCTTGGTTGCGATGCTAGCGATATACTCATTCACCACCAAAAAGTCTGGAAAATTTGGATTGCGACGCATCCAGATACCGGCGTTCAGACAAAACAATTTTACATAAAGCACAGCAACCAAAAATCGCCCTTTTCTCGACCGAACGGGAGAGCCCACCTGACAGTTTACGATAAGCGGGCAGAACAAATCGCAAAAAATCTAGAACCACCGTACGGGGATTCAACACATATCCGCATCGAACGATCACAGGTAACTAAGCAGCCGGTCGAAGACCTACTTAAACTGAAGCCTGCCTTTGGTGGATGGACAATTGTTCTTCTGTCCAAGACACAGGACTTCACGAAAGAGCAGTGGCTTCAGTATGCAGACAGTATAAGTGCTCGGGGAATCGCTTCCGCAAGCAAGCTCCATCCTGGCATGCCCTCCACTTTCACGGAAATTCGAAAAGCCCATATTGGCATAATCAAGGATGATCTTTGGAATCAGTGGAATGAAAATCATGCTGAAGGCGTTCTTGGCAAGCTCGCCCAATGGGCGAACCAGGAAATTTCAGACCACTTTGCCCCATAGCAAAACCAGGGCTTGAGAAGGCAATAGCCAGTTGTCATGCGCAGCTTAGTCCTACCCGCGCCTAAGAAAATCAGCAGACAGAGTGGACTGATGTTTCTCCAGCCACGTTTTTGATCGCTGATAGTCGGGTTCGAGTGTTGAAAGAAAACGCCAGAACTTAGGGCCGTGGTTGCGGACCTTTAAGTGGGCAAGCTCATGCAGCACGACATATTCCAGTACCTTGCGCGGCGCAAAAATCAGCTGCCAATTTATCGTGATGTTCCCTTTGGGGCTGCATGATCCCCATCCATGGGCCAGATCGGCTGTTCGGATTGATCGCGGTTGACGCGCTTGGGATCGGTGGTCCGGCCCTGACGTTAAAATCCAGCGGCAAGTTGGACCTGGCCACCATGGCACAGGCTTGAGATTTCGGCAAA